>JAOUKT010000025.1 GCA_029882395.1 Gammaproteobacteria bacterium | reverse complement strand
CCTCATCGATCGCAAACAGCGAGATGCTAGACTGTTTAAGCAATGACTGCATTCTGTTGCTTAATAAACGCTCCGGCGTGATGTATAGCAGGTCGATTTCATTATTGATCAGCTGCTGTTCTATCTCTCGCTGGCTTTCTTGTGTCTGGTTAGAGTTCAGGTAGCCGGCCGACAGACCCAGTTGGGTGAGCGCATCGACCTGGTCTTGCATCAGTGCGATCAGTGGTGAGACAACAATACCTACGCCTTCTCTGATGATCGCCGGTATCTGGTAGCAGAGTGATTTGCCGCCGCCAGTAGGCATTAACACCATAGCGTCTTCATTGTTTAACAGCGCCTGAATGATATCAGCCTGCTGGTGTCTGAAGTCCTGATAACCAAATACTTTATTTAAGACGTGGTAGGCATTTTTCATGTAATAAGCTTATTTTAGGTCAACAGTTATGAGCTTGATTCTGTCAAATTTAGCCGCTATTGCGATTAAGGCGCTGCCGTTAAGGCGTTATCTTACTGATCAGATAAATAATGCAGCATTTTATCAGAAAAAATCAGATTAAATATGGCAATGTGCCATACTTTGTATTACTAATTATAATAACAAAATATCATTGGTCTTTTATGGATAGTATATATATTGCACGCCAGCCCATTTACGATAAGAATCTTGAAATTGTGGCATACGAGCTCTTATACCGGGATAATAACATTAATGCGGCCGTTTTTGATGACGGTAAGCAGGCTTCCAGTTTAACCATCGTCAACTCATTTATTCATATTGGGATTGAAGATCTTGTCGGCACGGCTCTGGCTTTTATCAATTTACCGACAGACTTTATTCTTGATAGTTCGCTTATTCCGGCGCTAGAGCATCAAACCGTTATAGAGGTGCTTGAAGATGTCGAGCCTACAGAAGAGGTTGTCGCCGGCATCAAAAAATTAAAATCAATGGGTTACAAAATAGCGCTCGATGATTTTATTTATTCTGACAAATATAAACCTATGTTGGCGCTGGCAGACTTCGTAAAGATTGATGTTTTGCACACAGATAATAGTACATTAAGCGATTTAGTATCAAAACTGAGAGCTTACGATTCGATAAAGCTGATTGCCGAAAAAGTTGAGACACACGAGGTTTTTCAGCAGTTTCAGGCTTTAGGTTTTGATTATTATCAGGGTTACTTTTTTTGTAAGCCAATACTGGTTGAACACAAAAACCTGCCGGCTAATAAAGCGGTGGTTCTTAATTTGTTGAATCAGTTGCATCACCCGGACACCGAAGTGAATCAGCTGGAAGCTATTCTGACTCAAGATGTTTCATTATCGTTTAAATTACTTCGTTACATAAACAGCGCGGCCTTTTCATTAAGAAGAGAAATCGAGTCTGTTAAAGAAGCGATTGTGCTGCTGGGGCTGGGGCCGGTTAAAAACTGGGCGAGCCTTATTCTGTTGACGAAAGCCGCCAGTGATAAACCGGATCAGTTAATCGTCACCGCCTTATTAAGAGCAAAAATGTCGGAGCTGCTGGCAGTAAAACTCAAGCCTGCGGTTGCGACACAGGTATTTGTTTGCGGCTTGTTTTCAGTGTTAGATGCGTTAATGGATAAACCAATGGTCGAGTTACTGGATAACGTGCCATTGTCAACAAATATTAAAGTTGCATTGCTGGAACGTGAAGGTGAGTTGGGAGAACTATTAAACAATTGCATTCACTATGAAAGAGCCGAGTTCAATGAGCTTGATCTGATAAATATTGATACCGGACTTTATCATCAGTGCTATCTGGCTGCAGCCAAATGGGCTGATGAGACGATGAGAGAATTAAAAGCATAATGTTCGCATTAAATAAACAACTAGAAGAAGATTGCATAGAGCTTGGCCAGTTTGAATTATGTAAGCTGTTGCTGATGAATGATTCCAGTTATCCCTGGTTTATATTAGTGCCCGAGCGTGAAGGCATGACAGAGCTATACGAGCTCAATGATGAAGACCAGTTATTATTATTGAAAGAGTCTAATTATCTGGCTCAAATACTAAAGCATTATTTTCATGCCGATAAAATCAATATAGCGGCCTTAGGCAACGTCGTGCCACAACTTCATATCCATCATATTGCTCGCTATACAGAAGACCGGTCATGGCCGGCGCCGGTCTGGGGTAAGCATGATGCGCTGCCGTATACTGAAGAGCAGCTGGATAAAATATTTGATGTGATCAGTAAAGCGATGGCGGATGGCAATACAATCAGCGAAGAATGAGGCATTTAAAGTCTGAATAGTTGCCTGGCATTTAGTGTTGTACGAGTCGCTACTTCTTCTGCCGGCAGGTTTTTTATCTGCGCTAATGCATTGAGCGCATCTATGATAAAGTCTGGCTGGTTGCGTTGGCCTTTATGCTGATAGCCGCTCATATCCGGCGCATCGGTTTCAAGCAGAATGGCCTCAAGCGCTATGTTTTTTGCCAGCTCATGTATTTTTCTGGCATTGGGCAGGGTCAGGGTGCCGCCAAAACCGAGTTTAAAACCGTAATCAATGTAGCGTTTTGCTTGCTCAAGGCTGCCATTAAAGGCGTGACAGGATCCGCCCACAATATTTTTAGTTTTTATCAGTGCAAGCACCTCATCATGTGCTTTCCTTACATGCAGTATGACAGGCAGTTTGTGTTTTTCAGCAATCGATAACTGCATATCAAAAAAATCAGTCTGTTTTTCTTTGTCGGTATTTTCTATATAAAAATCCAGACCAATTTCGCCCACAGCAATGATGTTTTTATTGTCAAGATGCTGATCCAGTAAATCGATATCTTCAATGCCGTGTTTATGGATAAAAACGGGATGCAGGCCCAGCGCAGGCCGGAGCATTTCGTGCTGTGAGCAGAGCCTGAGTAGCTGGGGCCAGCCTGCTGCTTCGATAGCAGGAACGATAATGCCCGATACTCCCAGCCGGCTGCAGTTATCTAAAATCTGCTGCCTGTCGCTATCAAATACAGCCAGATCAAGATGACAATGTGTATCGATGACGTCCATGGCCCGATTGTTACATTTTATGCCTGCGCCAGGCAATCTTTTTAAATTCTGGGCTATTTTCAAACAATGCAGTTTAAAAAAGGCGCATTATCTGAGCGCGTCAGCATGCGTTTTTTGCCAGTTGTTTAGGGACTTTCCAGCTCGAGTATTTGAATAATTTTTTAACGCTTACAATCAATGTTTTGCGGTTAACTTTGACCACTTTTCCGGTATATGTTTTTTGCTTATGTTCAAAGCTTATGGTGTCGTTAATGATAAAGGTTTTGTTCGCAGGCGCAAGCTGAGGCCGGGTTAAGATGTCGTATTCAATGTCGATGCCGGATTTCAAACATTGTGCGACAAGCCTGGCTTTGATGTTTTCAGCAATTTTCGCATCGTGCATGTAGTCGAGTATTTTGTAATACTGATGATTGTGAATGCTGCCTCGTTTATGCCAGCCAGAGAGTTGTTGTATTAAATGGGAAAACTCATGACAGATAGTATGGGCTAGCAGATTTGCGACTGATATTTCGCCGTTATAATAGTGGCGCTTTATAATTTCACGATAGGTTAGCCAGTGTTTGACTTCGTTTTGATTAAATTTGCTTTTAATCATTTTTTTACCGTAAGTAATCGTGAATGTGTTTTTCTTTAACTCATGTCGGCAGTAGGTTGAAAGCCCCGAACCAACACGGCTTTTCAGTTTAACTTTTTGTAAAGACAGATCATTAAACTGAATGCTTTCGTCTGCGATTAGCTGGTTGGTTATAGTGCACAGAATCTGGGCTATTTGCTGGTATTTAACGGACATAGTCTGAGATATCAAAACCGTCGACAGAGATTTTATAGCCGGCTAGCCGGCTGGCTTTATCAAGTGCGGTTTGCAGATGGCAGCCTTTAAGCAGCGCATCAATAATGCCTGCATTGAAAGTATCACCGGCACCGAGTGTGTCGATAATCAAAGCGGGTTTATAAGCGGGCGAGTCAATCATGCCTGTCTCTTGTGAAAAAGCATAAGCGCCGTGTTCACCCCAGGCAAGTATTAATGTTTTGTCGCTAAAGCGCAGGCTTAGTGCTTTTAAAAACGCTTCAGGTTCGCTCTGTACACTGCTGAGGCAAAACGCCTTTGAAAAAATAAGTACATCTGCCAGCGCATATAAGGTCTCTATGCCGGCGCGATGTTTTTCAAACTCAATAGAACAGGGGATATGCGGGAAATGCTGTTTTAAATGCTGCAGCATTAATAAGGTTTGTTCAATGTTGCGGGCCTCGAAGTGAAGCCAGTCGAAGTCCTCTAGTGCTATGCTTTTAAAATGCTGGAAATCCAGTTCTGGCAGATCGCGATGATGAACGATAGAGCGCGAGCCATTGCTTTTATTTAATAAAATATAGGAGGTGGGCACTTTGCCGTCGGCATAAGTTTTTACATAACGGCAGTTAATGTTGTGTTTTTCAAGGTCTCTGAGGATAATGCCTGCATCATGCTTGCAGCCCAGCGTACCCGCCCAGGCTGTCTGGTGATTAAGCTGACTCAGTACAGACAGGCTGTTTGTGACATTGCCGCCGCGTACTGTTTTTTGGCTAATGGCCCGCACTTCGCTGTTTTCCTCTGGATAGCTGTTAACAGAATTGATGATATCGAGCGTTGCGATACCAATACCGAGGATTTTAGACATTTGTGAATTTAATCTGAAGTTTATCGTCAGCGTTTATTATATCAATGCTCTTGCGCTTTAACATCTGTTTGTTTAAAGTCTTCTGCTCTACCTCCTCATAAATCATTTTCAGGGATAGCTAATGATGACTCCAGTAGCGGTTACTTCAGTATTTGCATTTTGTTTTTCCATATTGATATTTTATCTGGTGTTGCAGGTCGTGCGTTGCCGCCGAAAGTATAAGGTAGGCTATGGTGACGGTAAACACGAAGCCCTGAGCATGGCTATCAGTGCGCATTCAAATGCTGTTGAAACGATTCCATTAGCATTGATACTGATGTTGTTGTTAGAGCTTAACAAGGTCAGCAGCAGCTTAATCATTGTGTTGGGGCTGTTACTGTTGGTATTGCGCATTATTCATGTCGCCGGCATGATGAGTTCGCTGGGCAGCTCATTTGGCAGGACTTATGGAACCCTCGGCAGCTGGATAATCATCATACTGATGGCTGTTCTCAATCTTATTGTTGTCGCTTTTTAACGCTGGTTATTGAGGTTAAAAACATCGCCGATGATATTGCCATCATCATCCATCTGAGGGTATGGCTGCTGGCGTTGCCTGCAATACTGTGTGACTTTAGGGTGCATGCCTTCAAATAGTTTTGTCTTGTAGCTATGAGGGTCCAGGCGAAGTGTCGCATACATGTCTGCCTGCTGACGCTGCTGCAAGGCTTCGTATAATATAACCGAGACGGCCACCGAAACATTCAGTGACTGAGCCATGCCGAGCATTGGAATAGCGATGCAGTGGTCTGCGTGTTCGATGGCATAGTCACTGACACCTTCGGATTCTGAGCCGGCAATGATCGCGGTAGGCCGGGTATAGTCAATTTCTTTATAATCTTTTGTCGCCTCTGATAAATGCGTGACCACCAGTTGCATGCCAGTGGCTTTGAGCTGCTCAAAAGCCAGTACGGTGGTTTTATGTTTAGTTAATTTGAGCCACTTTCTGATGCCGCCGGCGGCCTTCTGTGATAATTTGAGCCCGCTGATATCGGAGACGGCATGCAGCTCTGCTATGCCGACAGCGTCACAGGTTCTGGCTATCGCTGACAGGTTATGGGGTTTGTCGACAGCTTCTACTAACACGGTTAAATCAGGCTGACGGTGTAACAATACCTGTTTGATTTTATTAAAACGTTCTGTCGGCATATTATTTATGCCGGCTCTGGCGCTTGCTATGAGACGGGCTGCCTGTTGTATTTTCCTGTAATAACGCGGGCAGATTAAACGTCGGCCGGCCTTTTAAACCCGAACGATTAAAATCTTCAGTCAGTACTGATATTACCTGCTCTTGCGGAAGCCTGAGACAGCATGTCATGGCATCGAACAGTAAAGTGAATAATCGATTCAATGAAATTTTATGTGTCTGGTCTGTGCTATTAAACAGCCAGTCACTCAGCTGCATAAAACACTGGTAGGGTGTGCTGCCTAATAAAACCGGCAGGCTGTTTTTAAAACGTCCCGAGTTGGCAATTAAGTCCCAGTATCTGGCAAAACGATTCATGCGTTGCATATTGGCAAAGCTGATGTCTTTATTGCTGAGAATATTGTACGGCGCTATCGGGTTATATTTCATTTGATAGTCGAAAGTGTGCCTGATGATAGGCGTGCCTCGCAGCCGCTTTAAAATACCAACCTGTATTTCATGTGGCCGAAGCTTTACCAGCTGGTCAAAACCTCTGCCGAAGGTTTCCAGCGTTTCTCCTGGCAGACCGACAATCAGGTCGGTGTGCAAATGCGCGGTGGTTTCATTAACCAGCCAGCTGATATTCTGCTCGGATTTGCTGTTATCTTGTTTGCGGCTGATATTTTTCTGAATAACGCTATCAAAACTCTGGATGCCAATCTCAAACTGAAGCCGGCCTGCCGGAAATTTTTGGATGATCTGTTTGAGTTTTTCCGGCAGGTGGTCGGGTATCAGTTCAAAATGCAGGAATAAATCTTTATCTAATCTATCGAGAAAAAAGTTAAGAATTTTAATGCTGTTTTCTATCTTTAAATTGAACGTTCTGTCGACAAACTTGAATTGCCTGACACCTCTGTCGTAGAGATGACTAAGTTCAGTCAGAAACAGCTCAAGATCAAAAGGTATGGCTGTTTTGTCCAGTGACGATAAACAGAATTCACATTTGAACGGGCAACCCCTGGACGCTTCGACATAGATAACACGGTTGTCGATGTCTTCCTGTGTCAGCGTGCTGTAGGGCAGGCGGATGTCGCTCAGTTTTGGTGGCTCTGCCTGAATGATTTTAGCCGCGGGTTTATCGCCTTTAATGATTTGCCGGCACAGTTGCGAAAATGCAAGATCAGCCTGGCCGGTAATGACATAGTCGGCGTATTCAGTAATTTTTTGCTCAGCCGTTTCATAACTGATTTCAGGCCCGCCTAATACAATAATCGTCTCTGGTGAAATGGCCTTTATCAGCGCTGTTAATTCAGTTGTTTGCGGCACGTTCCAGATATAAACACCCAGACCAATAATTTTTGGCTTGCATGCAAGCAGTTTTTCAGCAATATCAATCGGCCGGGTATTGATAATGAATTCCTGAATATCAGTGACAGCCTGCAGCTCAGCCATATTGGCATAGAGGTAACGGGCTCCCAGAGAGGCATGGATATAACGGGCGTTGAGTGTGGATATGATGATTTCAGACATCGGCTTATGATACCAAGTTCAGCGTAGGTTTTCGCTATCAAATCAGTTAGTATAGGCGCTCTGATTCAATGCGGCAGTGTGTTATGCGCGGTTATGTTCCCCCCGACCCCGAGACCAGCGTTTCAATGGAGCGCTTTGCAGTGGTCTATGTGCCCCGACGCAGCCGTAAGCGTTTTTCAATTGGTTGCGTCGAGGTGATGGCATCCGAAGATATCGCCAAATCCTCTTCTGACGAAGCTAACCACCGTTATCCTGCCAAGGTTATCGGCCCCTCAAAGTCCTCGGAAGGCCAGTATCTTTATTATCTTGTCGAGTGGCTGGCTTAAGCTGACGTTTTAATTAACGGTGCCCGCTGATCTTAGCGTGCAGTGGTTTGGTCTCTTCAAAGGTTTTCATTTGTTCTTCGCTGGCTTTGCTTTGGTGTGCTTGTTTCCATTGATCCATGCTCATGCCATAGACCGCCTGAACGGCGTCTGCATAGTCGATCTGTACATTATGCTCTTTTGCCGCGGCCAGATACCATTTGGAGAGGCAGTTGCGACAAAAGCCGGCTAAATTCATCAGATCTATATTTTGCACATCGGTGCGGTTTTGCAGGTGTTCAATCAGGCCACGAAAAGCGGCCGCTTCAATTTCGGTTTTAGTGTTTAAATCCATCGTTATCTCGACTCTTTAAGTGGTTGTCTATTTTACATCGATTTCAACGACTTTAATCAACATTAAAATCGCTTATTCAAAATCGCCGTTGATCGGCCTCGGTTATGTTGATTATCTGTTGTCAGCGGTGACTCGTTGATGTCCTGGCTGTCTAAGCGTCATCAATTGAAAGCAAACTCTGCGCTAGTGCCATCGACTTAATAAACGGCTACAATATGCGATCTCAATTTCTGGTGGTTTGATAACGATGTCTGATGATGACAATGAGCTGATCAGTCAGTTACATAATGAAACAGCAAAATTACCCTGGCACGAGCTGGAAAGGCATTTTGCACGCGGCTCTGTGATTAAGGTCGTCAACGGGCTTGATCTGATCAAGGTGGCCGTGGCGTTAACGAAAGACGACAAAGCCGGGCTTGAAAAATGGTTAGCCGACGGTACGGTCAGCAACGCCTCAATCGATGATGCTAAAATATGGCATGAATGCTCAACGCAGTTTTGGACGGTAGTGGTGGCACCCTGGGTATTGGTTCAGCCCATAGATAATAAACTGGATTCATAGTTATCTGTAAGGCATTGATTATATAGATTATTAGTACCTTAAAAAAGTCTCTTAAAGAGGCTTTTTTAAGGTCTGTTATTTGCCTGCATGAACAGCGCTGGGTGAGCGCTGAACGTCAATTAAGGCTGGTTGCGTTGTTTAGTATGCGGTTGTTTCTGTGATTTTTTAGGCTGACGTTTAGCCGGTTTTACTGCGGTTTTATGCTGGGCAAAATAGTTTGTTTTCGGCTTTGTCTGGTCGCCGGTTTTAGTCTTTGACTGGCTGGCTGATGGTTGCCAGTTAGGCACTAGGTGGCGTTTTCCGTTGCCAATCAAATCGGCACGGCCCATTTTTTTAAGTGCCTCGCGCAATAGCGGCCAGTTTTCAGCGGCGTGGTAGCGTAAAAAAGCTTTGTGTAAGCGGCGCTGCTTTGCGCCGCTGACGGTATTGACCGTTTCTGAGGTTCTGCTGATGCTTTTAAGCGGGTTTTTCCCCGTGTGGTACATAGCAGAAGCAATGGCTAATGGTGTCGGTAAAAAGGCCTGTACCTGATCGGGCCTGAAGTTATTCTTTTTTAGCCAGAGCGCCAGGTTGAGCATGTCTTCATCAGTGGTGCCGGGGTGTGCGGAGATGAAATAGGGGATTAAATACTGCTCTTTTCCGGCCAGCTCTGAGTATTTTTCAAACATCTCTTTAAACCGGTCGTAGGTACCAATACCCGGCTTCATCATTTTGCTTAAAGGGCCTTGCTCGGTGTGTTCGGGTGCGATCTTCAGGTAACCGCCGACATGATGAGTCACCAGTTCTTTAACATATTCGGGGGATTCCACTGCCAGGTCGTAACGCAGACCGGAAGCGATAAAGATTTTTTTAATACCCGGCAGTGATCGTGCACGGCGATACAGGCTAATGAGCGGTTTGTGGTCGGTATTAAGGTTTTCACAAATACCGGGGTAGACACAGGATAAACGGCGGCAGGAGCTTTCTATTTTTTTACTCTTGCAGCTAAGCCTGTACATATTCGCGGTTGGCCCGCCCAGGTCTGAAATATGCCCGGTAAAGCCAGGGACATTGTCACGGATATTTTCAATCTCGTGTATCACTGAGTCTTCAGAACGGCTTTGAATAACACGGCCTTCATGCTCGGTGATAGAGCAGAAGGTGCAGCCACCGAAACAGCCGCGCATGATATTAATGGAGAATCGAATCATTTCATATGCCGGCATCTTGGCCTGACCATATGAGGGATGTGGCAGACGCGTATATGGCAATTCAAACAGACGGTCAAATTCATCGGTTGTCAGTGGTTCTGGCGGAGGGTTAAGCCATACCAGTCGTTTACCGTGTTGCTGCATCAACGCACGCGCATTGCCCGGATTTGTTTCAAGGTGAAAAACGCGCGAGGTATGCGCATAGCTGACCGTGTCATTAACGACCTGATCATAGGTTGGTAAGCGAATCACGGTGGTGTCGCGATCCAGTTTGCTTCGGCGGCTTTCAAACTGCACGATATTATCATTGGCTGATTCGGGCTTGTCTTTACAGTCCGGTGTTTGCTGATAGGGGTCAATATGTGCTTCCACACGGCCAGGCTGATCAACATCTGTTGAATTGATAACGGTTACATTGTCAGGAATTGACTGGGTCATAAAGCCGCTGCCGCGAATATCTCTGATCTCGGCAATGGTTTCACCCTGAGCCAGACGATGTGCCAGTTCGACGATAGCGCGTTCGGCATTGCCAAACAGCAGCATATCGGCTTTTGAGTCTGGCAAGACAGAGCGCCTGACTTTTTCAGACCAGTAATCGTAATGTGCAATGCGTCTGAGGCTGGCTTCAATGCCACCGATCACAACCGGTACACCTTTAAAGGCTTCTCGGGCGCGTTGGGCGTAGACGATCACAGAACGGTCAGGTCGTTTACCGGCTTCGCCACTGGCGGTATAGGCATCATTACTGCGGATCTTTTTATCTGAGGTGTAGCGGTTGACCATCGAGTCCATGTTGCCGGCGGTAATACCAAAAAAGAGGTTGGGCTTGCCTAATGCTGTAAAGGCTTCTTTAGAGTGCCAGTCTGGCTGAGATATAATGCCGACTCTAAAGCCTTGGGACTCCAGTAACCTGCCGATTAATGCCATTCCAAAGCTGGGATGATCAATATAAGCATCACCGGTGACTAATATGATGTCGCAGGAGTCCCAGCCAAGGTCATCCATTTCCTCACGGCTCATTGGCAGCACAGCTGCCGTACCAAAACGTTTAGCCCAGAATTTGCGATAGGAGAACAGGGGAGTGCTAGATGGCATATTGATGAATAGTCTTAAAAACGCCTATTCTAGCATTTTTAAGCCGATATAAAAGCCAACAAAATTTAATGTTTTAATGCCATATTTATGGCATTTATAAGCTAAACTAGAATTGATAAAAACAACATTACTATATGGTTTATGGCTCTGTTCACTGAGTTTTATGATAAACGCCAATTTGGATACTGAAACAATTTATGTTTAATTTAAAGCCATTGACATACCTGTGTGTCCTATTTTTGGTTGCCTGCTCCTCTGACAATAATGAAAATGCCTATCAGCCATCATTCTCTAAAAGTAACAGCCAGGGCAAAACAGTAGAATACGTCTTCGGTGTGCATCCTCTGCATAATCCCCAGCGCTTGCACGAAGTGTTTTCACCTTTAATGACTTACTTAAGTAAAAATATTGAAGACAGTGTTTTTAAGCTTGAAGCTTCAAGAAATTATGCGGCATACGATAAAAAACTGTATAGCTCGAAATTTGATTTTGCCCTGCCAAATCCGTTTCAGACTGTTAATGCGGTTAAAAAAGGCTATATAGTTTTCGGCAAAATGGCAGATGATGAAAATTTCAGAGGCATCATTCTGGTCCGTAAAGACAGCCAGATAGAATCAATCGCCGATTTAAAAGGTAAGATTGTCAGCTACCCGGCACCGACTGCATTAGCGGCGACGATGATGCCACAATATTATATTCAGTCACACGGTGTTGATGTAATGAAGGAAGTTGATAATCGATACGTCGGCTCTCAGGAATCGTCCATAATGAATGTGTTTTTAAAACATTCAGTTGCCGGCGCTACCTGGCCTTTTCCATGGATCTCTTTATCACGGGAGCGACCGGAGCTTGCAGAGCAGCTTGTTGTTAAATGGCAAACAGATCCGCTGGTTAATAATGGACTGGTGGTAAAACCTGAGGTTCCCAAAGCCGTTGTTGCCGATGTCTCGTCACTGCTGTTTAATCTGCACAACACGGAAGAAGGCCGCTTGATTCTTTCCAGAATGGAGCTGTCGTCTTTTGAAAAGGCCAGTAGTGATACCTATGTTCCTGTGCAGCGGTTTCTGGAAAACTTTTCCAGAGAAGTCAGGCCTCTGAACTGATGATTGATGCCTAAACTATTATCAAAACTGATTTTTTCTTCGCTGGCACGCCAGCTGATTTTTGGCATTGCTGCGGTGCATGCTGTTTTAATGACGATATTTGTCTTTGATCTGGTTGAGCGGCAACGAGAATTCATGCTGACTCAAAGCAATCAGCAGGCAATCGGTCTGGCAGCTACGCTTGCAACCAACGGATCGTCCTGGGTACTGGCAAATGATCTTGTCGGTATTGAGGAAATAATCACATCGCAAAGTAATTACCCGGATTTGAAATACGCGATGTTTATCGACAATCAGGGAAAGGTTCTGGGTTATACCGACCGAAAACAAATCGGCATGTACCTGACGGATGAAGTCAGTAAAAAAATATTTAATCATGTTAATGATATAAAAGTTGTCGTTGAATCCGATGCGCTGATTGATGTTGCGGCACCGATTGTTGTTAACAGTGAAACTATCGGCTGGGCCCGAGTCGGTATCAGCCGTGTTTCCATGAGTAATAACCTGGATCTTGTAACCAAGAATGGACTGATTTATACATCGGTAGCTATTGTTGTCGGCATTATGTTTGCATGGGCCATGGCGCGCGGCTTAACCACCGGCATACGCCAGCTAAAGACCGCTATTGATCAGACATCAAGTGGTTCCAGAGATGTTGTTTGTGAGCTTAATCGGCAGGATGAGCTGCAAGACCTGGGGCATGACTTTAATAAAATGCTGGTGACGCTGAAAGAGCATGAAAACAAGATTATTAAAACGCATGAAGCTTTAAACCTCAGTGAAAGAAAAATCACACAATTAATCGATAACCTGCGAACAGAATACGTTTTTTATTCACATGATACCAATGGTATCTTTACCTATCTGAGCCCCTCCATCACCGAGGTGCTGGGTTATACCAATGAGGAATATCTAAGAAGATATGATGCTTTTTTTACAGATAACCCCATTAATGATAATGCTGTAGAAATAACCAATAAGGTATTACAGGGCCAGCGTATGCCTCCTTATGAAGTTGAAATATTTCATAAAGATGGTAGCAAGCGCATCATGGAAGTCACTGAGTCACCTGTTACTAATTCAAATGGCAAGGTGGTGGCTGTTGAGGGGCTTGCAAGGGATATCACCCTGTTTAAAGAAGTTGCTAATAACCTGCAGGAAGAAAAAGATAATGTTCAGCGCGAACAGGTACTCATTGAATCAATAATAAACGCTATTCCGGATCGCATTTATTATAAAAACAGTGAGGGCGTCTATATCGGCTCAAATAAAGCCTTTAATGATTACATAGGTCTGTCGAAGTCAGAAATGACGGGCAAAACTGACGAAGACATACTGACACAGGCGCAAGCGGCAGCTAACCATAATATTGAGAAAGAGATTACGCTTTCTGGAAAAAATAAACAAACTGAAGATGTGATTGCCGATAAAAATGGTGATGAAAAAATATTTGATACCGTGCATACCGTTTTCAAGAAAGACGACGGGGAGATACTTGGTTATATTCAAATCAGCCGCGATATCACCGAGGTCAGAAACAAAGAGATACAATTAAGACGTTCCCAGCGAATGGATGCCCTGGGCAAACTCACCGGTGGCATAGCACATGATTACAATAACCTGTTGGGTGTGATCATTGGCTATTCAGAACTGTTGTCAATGTCTGTTAAAGATGACGAGTTAAAAATGTTTTCCGATGAAATCATGAAAGCAGGCGAACGGGGATCCCGGCTTACAAAAAAATTATTATCATTTACAAAAAATCAGACTGTTACCGCTGCATCTATCAATATTAATGAAATACTTAAAACAGACCTGAGTATGATTCAGAAAACATTGACGGCACGAATTGAGATTGACCTGGATCTGCAAGAACCACTGTGGCCTTTGTGGCTGGATGCCGGTGATTTTCAGGATTCGATTCTGAATATGAGTATTAATGCCATGCATGCGATGCCTGATGGCGGTAGTTTGCATATAAAAACCAGAAACATAACGCTTTTAGATGAAGAAGCCAATATCAGAAACATCAGCCCCGGGGACTATGTACGCCTGAGTTTAACCGATACGGGTTGTGGCATGGACAGTGTCACCAAAGAACAGCTGTTTGATCCCTTTTTTACCACCAAGGGAGAAAAAGGATCGGGTCTGGGTTTGAGCCAGGTCTTTGGTTTTGTCAACAGGTCTAAGGGCGCTATCAATATCTATTCAGAACTGGGCAGGGGAAGTACTTTTAATCTTTATTTTAAACGGTTTTTTGAAAGCAACAATGTGATTAAAAAACAAGATCTGGGTATCAATACACCGGTAACAAAAGGTGAAAAAATACTGGTTGTTGATGATGAGCCGGCATTAAAAGCACTTGCTGCACAGATATTAAAAAACAACGGTTATACAGTTTTTGAAGCAGATGATGCTTTTGCCGCCCTGGACTGCCTTGAAACTGAATCGGTTGACCTTGTTTTAAGTGACGTTATCATGCCGGATATGGATGGTTATGAGCTAGCATCAATGGTTAAAGAGAAATACCCGGCAGTGAAGGTCGTCCTGGCCAGTGGTTTTGCCAAGCAGGAGTCAGTCGATCCTGATCACAGTGAGCTGACAAAAAACCTGTTACACAAACCCTATTCCTCAGCTGAGTTAATTAAAGCAGTTTCTGACCAGTTAAGAGAGTCATAAAAGCTGCTGTCGAATAACGAGCTTGTTGATATTTTATCAGACCTTTATTGATTAAAAGATTACTCTGCGCAATGTTTTTTGTTAGTTTTCGGTTTTAATTTTTTACCTGCTCAGAAACCCGGGTTTTTGTCTGTTTCGAATTAAAGGTTATTTGTAAAACAGCTGGTGAAGCTATTTGTCATCAAAGGAGACGGTGTTTTCTAATGCGTTTACTGTTGTTTTTTACTGTTCAATTCTGATGTGTTTTGATTAAACTTAACGGCCTGATCGGCCATTTTTATTAAACGTGTCTTTACAAGATCATTAATGCTGCCAGTTTCAAATTCACCATGCGCGTTGATGAGCCCTGTTTTTTTCGAGGTTAAGATTTCCAGCGCATCATCCACATGATTTATAGCGTAGATATGAAATAGTTTGGCTTCAACGGCGGCAAGTACCCTGTCATTCAGTATCAGGTTTTTTAGATTAATTGCCGGAATAATGCAGCCCTGTTCACCGCTTAATCCCCGTGATTGACAAATTTCAAAAAAGCCTTCAATTTTTTCATTGACGCCGCCGACAGGCTGGACTTTTCCCTGCTGGTTGAGCGAACCGGTCACGGCATATCCCTGATTGATGGGCACATCGATGAGTGCAGATATCAGCGCGCAATACTCGGCCACCGAAGCACTGTCACCATCGATCCGTCCATAAGACTGTTCAAAGGCAATACTTGCTGAAAAGGACAGGGGAATATTTCTGCCGTAGCGGTTGGCTAGCAGGGCAGATAAAATCAAGACACCTTTATCGTGAATCGAACCACTCAGGTCAACCTCCCGTTCAATATTGATAATCTGGCCGTTACCAAGGTGCACGGTAGCGGTGATACACGAAGGCTGACCGAAGCCGTATTTTCCTATATCAAAAACAGAGAGACCGTTTACCTGTCCAATCTGACCACCACTGGTGTCGATTAATATTGTGCCCTGGCTAATATCTTCCTCTATCAGGGACTGTAATCGTGAGATCCTCAAGGTTTGAGATTGTATGGCAGCGGATACATCTGCGGGAGTCATGCAGGCATGACCAGATTTGTTTGCCCAGTAATCTGTTTCAATTAACAGGTCGGTTATTGTTCTGAGTTTAGTTGATAGTTTTTTGCGGTCTCCTGCCAGTCGTGAGCTGTACTGTAAAATCCGGCTAACGGCATCTTTTTCGATTTCTCTTAGAGATAATTTACGGCACCGGGTTGCCAGCAGGCGCGCATATAATAAATTATTCTCTGTGGTGTGATTAATTTCTTCATCAAAGTCAGCTTCTATTTTAAATAATTCAGCAAAGTCCGGGTCGAGCTGATGCAGTTCATAATAAAGCTGACGATCACCAATCAATATAATTTTCAGATCAATTGGAATAGGGTCGGGCTCAAGACTTTTGGTTGAGTCTGTGCTGAGCATCTGTTCCATTGATTCGATACGAACAACGTGAGCATACAAGGCACGTTTTAAGGCTTCCCATGCAAAAGGCTGAACCAGAAGTTTTTCAGCATCGATGATCAGGTAGCCGCCGTTTGCCTGTTGAAGTGCGCCGGGCTTGATCAGCGTAAAGTCAGTTATCATAGAGCCCATATAACTGTCGTACTCGATGCGCCCAACCAGGTTGTGATAGGTCGGGTTGTCCAGGTAAATCACGGGGGCACCGTTTAGTGTGCTGTTGTCGACTAATAGGTTAACTTTGTAACGTTCAAGAGGGGTGTTTTTTACGGGCAATAATTCATTGGCCGGTGCTTCTTCTTCGGTGTTTGTAAAGTCCTGCAAATGGTCGAGTACATCCTGCTGAATGCTTTCCAGGTAGCGTACGACGCTGCTGATATCGCCGTATCTGCCCATCAGGTCTTTTATAAGGTGGCCGGTTGCAAAGAGCGCGACATCGCGGTTCATTGATTTTATTTTATCATTAGAATCACGGCTAATCTGATTCAACTTTGGGATTATAAATTCAAGCTCTTCCTGCAGTTTGTTGGTTTTTTCGTTAAATGATTCCTGCAAGTCCGGAGAGAGTTGGGAAAATTCTTCAAGAGACAGCGCTTTATCATCCACAATCGGGCTTAAACTAAACCCTGAGACGGTTTCTTCTAACAGGATTGAGTCTTCCCGGGCCATTTGTTTATGCTTTTTTACCAGTTCCGACTGCTGTGAAGATGCCTCGCGCTCAATGGACTGAATTCTTTCGCGGTATTCATTGGTTTCGAATGCAGCGGGTATGGCTTTTCCCAGTTCTGCGATCAGGTTATTCATGTTCTTGCGGAATTTTTGGCCACGACCCGCCGGTAGCTCCAGCATTCTTGGTTTATGGTCCTGGCTGAAATTATAGGTATAACACCAGTCAGATGGCGTACTTCTATCGCTCGCCATTTTATTAAGAACGTCATTAATAATAGCGTGCTTGCTAAGGCCAGGTGGCCCCATGACAAAGAGATTATATCCCTGATGAGGCACATCAATCGCAAAATCGAGCGCCTTTAAGGCTCGTTCCTGACCCAGAACATCGTTCAAGCTTTCAAGTTCTTCAGTGCTGGAAAATTCAACAGAATAATCTCGCTGAATAACGTCTAATTGTTGTCTGCTTAGTGGCTTCATGGTCGTGGTTTTACTGTCTTGTCTGAAATAATAAATATACTGCATTCGGCAGGTTTTAGAAATGATCAGTTAATGCGAATGTGTGAATAGCTGTTTATAATATAACATCAATTGATAGGTGCTATATGTCTAAAGACACAAATTTTGATCAACACAGTAAACGCTTTAAAAATAATATCTATAATACCGCCAAAGGCAAAATCAGGTTAACACTGGTGCTGGATGATTTAGAGCAGAATATGCCTGCTCTACAGCATAATACCAAACTCTCAATACTGGATGCAGGCTGTGGAATGGGTCAGGTGGCGCTGCATCTGGCAAAAAAAGGTCATGAATTAACGCTTTGTGATATTTCATCCGATATGCTTATCACTGCAAAAGAAGTATTTAATAAGCAAAACTGCTCTGCCAGATTTATTCACTCATCAGTACAGGAACTGGATGATGAGCATGACCAGTGCTACGATTTAATTATATTTCATGCTGTGCTTGAATGGCTTGATGATCCCGAGTCTGTTATTGCGGTGCTAAAAAAACGCCTTAAGCCAGGCGGCTGTTTGTCGCTGATGTTTTATAATCTCAATGCAATTGTTTTTTATAATTTGCTGAAGGGTAATTTTAAAAAAGTCTTGCAACAGGACTTTAAAGGACACCCCGGTGGCTTGACGCCGACAAACCCAATTGCGCCTGAAGATGTCAACAGATGGCTGCATGAGCATCAATTTACGGTTCATAAAAAAACAGGTATCAGGGTGATTTATGATTATTTGAAGAAGGAGTTAAAGCAGGGCAGAAGTATTGAAGATATTATAGAAATGGAATCTATCTATGCAAATAAGGAGCCCTTTAACCTGATGGGGCGATACATTCATTATACCTGCCAACTGCAAAGTTAAAAATAAACATGAATTATAGAAGTATCTAGTGATCTGTTTGATAAAACTATGTTATAAATAGTGCATTCTTTTCTAAATTGATTTGTAATTATTTTGTTTCAATCATTATCTCGCTATTTCCACAGCTTACAATCCAGGATCACTGCTTTAATTTTTTCATTAGCCGTGATTTTGTCTATTAATTCTTATTATGTCCATATAGAACAGAAAAACATACAACAAACCATTGAGGACAATCTGTCACTGCGTGAGTTTGTTATTGATAAAAAAAATAGTGTTCAGTCTGATTTACTTGAAAGCTATAAGCTGCTGGATACTTTTCTTCTTGATCCGAGCAATCAGCTGGTGCAGAAATGGATGCTTTCTACACTTCAGCATGCCAGTAAAAACACAAATGACATCAAAAAATCCGAATGGGTTCGCTTGAGAAACAAGTCAGAACTATTTGAGTCTTTATTAGCTTCACTTTCTCTTCTGGAGAAAGAAATGATCAGCTTAACCGAAATCAGAAAAGACTCTAATCGACAATATCCGTCACTTAAAGTAGCCGCTACCGTTATGCGGCCCAACAGGATCAGGTTTGTTAATGCCATCAGTGTTGCACTGAATGAAACCAAAGCTTCCAAAACTGCTGTCAGTTTGAATAACTACCAGGCTGTTGTCGATATAAGGTATTTATGGAGTCAGCTTTTATCTAACTTCAGGATTTATCTTGCAAACCAGTTCGGTGCCTTTGATACAAAAATTTTGCCGCGGCAGGAACACGCCGTTAGCCTACAGTATAAGAATCTGAGCACACAAATACATAAACTTAAAAAACAGGAAGCTAAAGGCAGGCTTGGCTTTGAAACCAGTGATGCCTTAGAAGAAATGAGTACAGCACTTGAAAACTGGTTTGCTGCATTTGAAGAAGTAAAAAAGATCCATCATTCTGATAACTGGCGCATGGATTTGAAGATACTTAAATCCAATATTCAGCCGCGTTTAGATCAGATAACCAATCTATTGATGATTTTCGATGAAGAAGTACGCCTGTCAGAGCACAACGATAAGCTACTTATAGAAAAAATGATTAATAACCAGTCTGCCTTTTTGTATTCTGCTTATATTATTGTCATTGTTATTCTGACATTGCTTTTATACGCTTTGAAAATTGTTGTATTTAAGCCCATAAGTCAGGTTGCCCTGGCCATAAAAGCGGAGTCAACCGGTGCTGGAGATCAGCAGCTACCCCGTGCCAGCTCTTCAGAAGCTAACAATCTGATTGAAGCATTTTCTGATATGAAAGTGCAAATTCATTTGCGACAACAGGAGTTGTCTTTTCAGGCCAATCATGATTCTTTAACTGGGCTTCCTAATAGAAAGTATTTTCTTCAAAAAATGGACAGTTTTTTACACAAAGGCTTTTCAAAAGTTACCCGGTCAGCAGTGTTATTAATAGATTTAAACGGATTTAAGGATATCAATGATACATTGGGTCATCATATCGGTGATCAGTTACTGGTCAAGGTTGGACACAGATTGTGGAGCATGCTTTCCGACAATGCCGTGATCGCAAGGCTGGGTGGTGATGAATTTGCAATCCTGATACCTGAAGCCGATAAGCCAGCCGTGTTAGAGGTGCTAGATAACATCCAACGCACCATTGAAGAAAAGTTTATCATCGAAGGCATCAAAACTTACATTGGAATGAGTATTGGGGTCGCTTTATATCCGGATCATGGCAAAGATAATAGCACGCTTTTACGCCATGCAGATGTTGCCATGTATATCTCTAAAAAACAAAAAAAACCATATGTCTTTTACAAATCGACTGATGATAATTATACCCTGGATCGCTTGTCACTTATCCATGATATCAAAAACTCCATTAATCATGACGGCCTTATTTTATATTTCCAGCCAAAACTGAATTTAAGTGATTTTAAACTGGACAGTGTTGAGGCACTGATCAGGTGGCATCACCCTGAGTTTGGCATGGTGATGCCAAAAGAGTTTATTCCGATTGCAGAACAGACCGGCTTTATTAACGAAATAACTTACTGGGTTATGGAAGAGTCGCTGATTCATACGCTGAACTGGAAAGAGCAGGGGCTGAATATTAAGGTCGCGGTTAACCTCTCCGTTTATAATTTATACGATGTGGATTTCATTGATACCGTGCAATCACTGTTATATAAATACCAAAATGTGGCTGATCAGTTGGTATTTGAAATTACTGAAAGCGCCATGATGTCAAATCCGAAACTGGCTATTAGTAATCTCAATAAGCTAAAGGCGATCGGCATCAGGTTATCTATTGATGATTACGGTACCGGCTTTTCATCATTAAGTTACCTCAGCCAGCTTTCCGTTAATGAACTGAAGATTGATAAATCATTCATACTCAATATGCTTGAAGATGAAAGAAATTCCGTTATTGTTAAATCGACTATAGAAATGGCCCATAACCTCGGCTTAAATGTCGTTGCAGAAGGGGTTGAAACATACGAGGTACTGGAGCAGTTGCGGACGTATGGCTGCAATACCATACAGGGATATTTAATCTCTAAACCTCTGCCTGAAAAGCATCTGACGAAGTGGCTTGATACTTATCAGGAAAAGGTTATCAGTGGCTTGGTTAGTACGGCTGATCAGTGATTGTGTGCATCGGGTCCGTGTACGTGGCCATGTGAAATTTCTTCTTCGCTTGCTTCACGTATTTCTTTGACTTCTATACTAAAATGCAGTCGTTCTCCGGCCAGCGGGTGATTGCCGTCAATCGTAATTTCATCATCTTTTACGTCGGTTACCGTTATTACCAGCATCTCACCCTCAGGGCTTTGAGCATGAAACTGCACACCCACTTCAATCGGGCTGTCGGCCTCAAACATATCACGGCCTACAACCTGTTTTTTTGCTTCATCTTTTAAGCCGTACGCCTCTTCTGGTTCAATAATGATATCAAACTTATCATTCAGCGCTTTGTCGTTTAGTGCATTCTCCAGGCCCGGAATGATGCTATTAGAACCGTGCAAATATACAAACTGACCATTTTCAGATTTATCCAGCGTTTCACCGGCGTCATTTGTCAGGGTATAATCCAGTGATACAACCATATTTTGTGCTATTTTTGCCATTTTTATCACTTATTCATAGATATAAAATTTCATTTTAGCATAATTAACCAGCAATAGATCACAGAGTCAAACAGGCTGTGCCGGGCTTTGATTAAAAAAACTGTATTTGATGTAAAACAATGCATAACTTTGTTAGTAACGATAGATTGTTTAATTTGTCACCCGTTGACGAGCGAATTCCTGTATGAAGATGTTTTTTATGGCGATCGGGATGCTTTTATTTTCCGTCGTGACAGCTGAAGAAGCTGTTTTTTCTGACGATACATTATCATCGAAAATAATCCTGCCTGACTGGTTTAAACTGAGTTTTCTGGATCTTAAGGATGACCTTGATGAAGCCGTTGCCAATAACAAAAAAGGTATTATTGTCTATTTTGGCCGCAAAGACTGCCCCTACTGTAAAGCATTGCTGGATAACAACTGGCGAAGAAAAGATATTGTCCATTACACTGTTAGCCATTTTGATGTGATAGCTATCGATACAAAAGGCATTAAAAACATTACCGATTTTGATGGTTATGTTTACGATGAAAAACAATATTCATTAAAAATGAAAACCAACTTTACTCCATCGCTTTTATTTTATAACCAGAGCGGAAGCAGGGTGCTCAAATTGTCTGGCTACCAGCAGCCGTATCGTTTTCTTGCTGCGCTTGAATATGTGGCAGACAAACATTATGAAAAACATTCATTCAGGTCCTATCTTTCGCAGGCAAAGAGCTCACTAGATTCTAATGGTAACGATGAGCTAAACTTTCAGTCTTTCTTTGATGCACCGCCGCATAATTTAAACAGACAGCGATTTCCGGCAGAAAGGCCGTTGGCCGTATTTTTTGAAAACAAATACTGCCATGCCTGTGACATTCTGCATTCAATCCCCCTGGAACAAGCCAGTATAAAAAGCAAGCTTGATGACATGGATGTAATTCAGCTTGATGTTTCCAGCCGCCAGCAAATCATTACGCCGGATGGTACAAAAACAACGTTAATAGACTGGGCAAATACACTTAATATACATTACACACCTACCATTGTGTTTTTTGATGAATCGGGTAACGAAATCATAAGGATAGACTCTGTTGTCTGGGTTAACAGATTAAGCCGGGTATTAGATTTCATCAGAACCCGTGGCTATAAAACAAGTCCCGGGTTTTTGCAGTGGCGTTCTTCACAGTCTGAGCCATAGTTATATATGACATTCTGGCTTTTACTGTTAATATGAGCGGGGCATCGCCATGACTCGTGCGTGCAGAAAGCGTGCAAAAGTCGCCATCAGCCGGTGCTTATTAGGTGAAAAAGTCAGCTATGATGCCACGCATAATTTTTGTTCTGAACTCAGCCGATTTTCTGAAAATAACTTTGAGGTGGTCGCCTTTTGTCCAGAAGTCGAGACGGGCATGGGCGTACCACGTCTTCCAATACGCTTATCGCTTGATCATGGCGCTATCAGAGCCTGCCGTGTCAATGATGTCTGCTGTGATTATACAAAACAGCTCAGCTCATATGCCGCTAACTTTGTCTCAACACACCCTGACTTAGTGGCTATTATCAACAAGAAGGGCTCACCGAGTTGTGGCTATTTGAGTACAAAGCTGTTTGATAATGAGACTTTAGTCAATGCCGTTTCTTCGGGAATATTTATTAGCGAAGTGCTGAGGCTTAAACCGGAGATTTTAATCATTGATGAGATGAATTTTATGCTTTCTGCAGAACGCAAAGCATTTTTAGCCGCTATAAAAAAAGCCCTGGTTAAACAGGGCTTTTTTTAGGAAATAAAAACAGGCGTTATCGTAATATGGCTTGTTTTAATTGGCGAGTGGCATCCCATGCGGAATGAACCTGGTTAACTGCGTTTACAACCATGTTTTCAGTCACAGCCACCAGCTCACCTTGTTCATTCATTATGCCAGCACCACTGAAGCCTGTTAAGGCAATGGCGTAAGCATATTTGCAACAAGCACCCGTCTCTGAATTCGGCATGTATTTATTTCCTCATAAAAGTTTTTAATAATTGCGCTTATTATATAACAATTTAATAGCGCTATAAGCTGTGAGAATGAACTAAGCGATGAAGAATCAAGCAGTCAGGTCTTTTATAAATGTTTGTTTTCATATGTGTCTACTCTAACTTATTGTTTTTAAAAGATAATAGTTTTATTGATTTGATAATTATAATATTATTATTTTATTATCAATCGGACGAGTGGTTATCTTTTTAGCTAATGCATACTGAAAGTAATGATTATTCATTCATTAAAGGCGATAGAATCAGACTTTCCTGAATCATGAAAGGGTGATCAAGATGAATGAGCTATCAGAAGATAATTCCGCTGAAATGATTATTTCAGCAATGCATTTTGTCAATGGTTCAGACATGAAGCCGCCATTTCCTGCTCATCATAAGCAGCTGGTGTTGGGTATGGGCTGTTTTTGGGGAGCTGAGAAGTGTTTCTGGCCTATACCGGGTGTCTATACGACAGCGGTAGGTTACATCGGTGGCAAAAACCCTGACCCAAGCTATCAACAAGTTTGCACAGGCCTGACAGGCCATAATGAAGCGGTGCTGCTTGTGTATGACGAGCATAGAGTGTCAACCAATGAGCTGTTGATACGCTTCTGGGAGTCACACGATCCTACTCAGGGCATGCGCCAGGGTAATGACCGGGGCTCTCAATATCGATCAGGAATATATGTTGATGATGATGCTCAGATGCAATCGGCTTTAACATCAAGGGATAATTACCAGATGTGTTTAAATGAAGGCGGCTTTAGCAAAATAACAACTGAGATTTTAATGGCAGATGTATTTTATTATGCTGAGGAATATCATCAGCAATATTTAGCAAAGAACCCGGCAGGCTATTGTGGGCTTGGTGGTACGCATATCAGATACAGAGAAAGCGGGGCTTAAACCCATTTTTCTATACATGTTATCAGGTCGGAAAGCTCATAAGGCTTGGTAATGTAATCATCCATGCCGGCATCAAAACATAACTGTGCATCATCTTTCATAGCCAGTGCGGTCAGCGCAATAATAGGTGTGCGCTGATCTGATTCCATTTCGCGTATATGACGTGTGGCATCAAAGCCATCCATAACCGGCATCTGGCAATCCATGAAGATGAGTTTGAATTCTTGATCTGCACACATATCCAGTGCTTCCTGTCCATTGTTTGCAATAACAACATTAAAGCCGATATTTTTCAAAAAAGACTTGGCTATGAGCTGATTGACTACAACATCTTCAACCAGAAGTACCTTGCCAGAAAATGACTGCTTAGCGGCTTTGTCTTTTTTAATGACAGTGGCCTTAACAGGCTTTTTGTTATTGCGTTTCAATTCCACGTTAATCCAGAATGTCGAGCCTTGCCCGGGTGTGCTTTCAACACCGATGCTACCGTGCATCAATTCAATAATATTCTTGCTAATGGCAAGGCCCAAACCGGTGCCACCGTATTTTCTGGTGGTTGATGAGTCAGCCTGGGTAAACTTATCAAACAATAATTCCTGAGTTTGAGTATCTATACCGATACCGGTGTCGCTTATTGAAATTTTTATTATGGCTGAATGTTCATTTGCCTTAATCAGCTGACTGGCTACTTTGATTTCACCATTGTCAGTGAATTTAATCGCATTTGAAATGAGGTTCAGAATCACTTGCTTAATGCGGTTATCATCACCAAGGTATGAAAGCTCAAGCTTGTTATCAATGAAGTTTGAAATCTTAAGGTTTTTACATTCAAGGCTTGGCTTTACCAGGGCAATGACATCATTAAGGGTTTTCTCAAGATCAAACTCTACTTCATGCAAGCTTAACTTGCCCGCCTCGAGTTTTGAAAAATCAAGAATATCGTTGATTACAGTCAACAATAATTGCACTGAATTATCAATAATGTCGAGAAACTCAGACTGCTGGCTGCTAGGAGAAGTGTCTTTCAGTAGTCTAGTTACCCCGATAATGCCATTAATCGGGGTCCTGATTTCATGGCTCATGGAAGCCAGAAATTCACCTTTTATCTTTGATGCATCTTCTAGTTTACGTAAGGTAATTCTTAACTCTTGTTCAATTTCCTTTCTTTCGCGGACCTGCTGTTCTAATGCTTTTTCTCGGTCGACGGATGCAGAAATATCATTTATCTGGATTATACAGTACTGAACGTTTTCATTTTTAATCGGAATTATATTAATGTTCTGATTAATTCTTTCTGTTTTTTTTGCATTATTATAAAGCGGCAGAGGGGTGCGGTTAAACACGTTTGATACGATGGCAGGCAATCCGTGTTTAAGGGCATCATCTATGGTTGTTAGCAGTCTTGTTGCATTAATGTCGGGAAAAATCTCTGACAGCTCTTTTCCAAGTGCATTGCTTTCAGTAATAGCTGAACGCTCTGCTACCCATTTGTTATAGATGATGATTCGTTTGTTTTGATCCACACCGATTATACCGAGATCAAGGCATTGAGAGAGGCTCTGAAAAAGGCTGGTGATATCACTCATCGATTAGATAAGTGAGCTTAATGTTTTATTAAGGCTCTTTTGTAATATAGAAAAAGAAGCGCCACCAATTAAAAATGCCAGGTAACCGGTGATTTTACTTTCGCTGAGGCTTAGCTCAATTCTAATAAATAAAATAAAACTATCGCTGCTCAATTGCCTGGATTCTAATAATATTGCAGGTATGGCTCTCTCGAATTCAGGCAGGTCAATAATAAATGTTTGTGAAAATGCTTCAGATAAAGAACCAATGCATGCATTTAATACAATATTGCCGATTTCAGTCATGGCTTCATTTTGAAGCTCGGCGATGCCGGCATCTGAAATCTGGTTACCCAGCATTTTTCTGACAATTTCAAGGCTGTCTACATCAGGGAATAAAAGAATCGACTGCGCAACGAGCGGGCCGCTGACTTTCTGCGATACACTGCAAAGAAGTTTGTCCTGTCCTAACACCTTTATCAGTTGATCAGACGTTAAAAAATCAATTTCAGGTACCGACAGTTTGATCTCCTGCTTAACCATCTGGCTTAGTGATGCCGCAGCATTACCCACCCCTACATTAAAAATCTCATTGAGCAGATCCAGCTCAAGTTCATCCATCTGCGGGATCTTATCCATTAAAATAGTTCAACATAATACTGATGCTGGTATCTGTGATGGGTTTGTTAATGCATTTGGCACCCATTTCAGCAGCACTTTTTTGAATGTGTTCCTGAATATTGGCTGTTAGTAATGCGTATTTAGCACTGGGTTTGTTATTTTTAAACTCAGCAATGAGTTCAAGGCCATTTTTGCCTGGCATATTAAAGTCGACAGAGTAAAAATCGAAATCTTTTTGTTTATTAACTTGCAGAGCTTGTTCAGCATTTGCCGATTCCTCTACAATCCAGTCAGGATGCAGATCTTTTAGCATTGCAATTAACATCATCCTGGATACTTTACTGTCATCAACAATTAATAGGCTTTTAGCTTTAGACATCGGGGCTCGCTTTTAAATAAAAGTGATAAATATTATAACCTTACAATGCATCATTACTTATAGACTAATTATTTGAAAAAATTCCAGAATCTCTGGCTCTTTTATATTGCTGCAGTTGTTTCATAACAAGTGACATGGCGTCGGCATAGGGCACTGTGCCGGCTTTTCTTATAATGGCCTTGCCCTCTCTGCTGAGAGCAAAACTGATAAATTTTTTGACCTTTTCTTCGCTGTTTCTTGGGCCTTTGGTAACAAGGTAAAGAGGCCGATAAAGCAGGTACTCTCCATTTTTAATATTTTCATAAGAAGGCTCTTTGTCATCGAGCTTTAATATTTTCAAATCTCTACGTTTTGCGCTGCTGATGCCGGTAGTGCCTATACCGTGTAGGTTTTTAACCACGCCTTTTTCAAGAGGGCCGGATGATTTGACGCTATATTTTGCTTTGAAGTCCTGTTCGTAGTTGGCAAACACCAGTTCTCTTAAAGTGCGGCCCACACCAGAAAATTTGCCTTTACGTATATAAAGCTCAATCGGAGCATCATTGCCTCCCAGTTCTTTCCAGTTTGTGATTTTACCGATGTAAATTTTTTGAAGTTCTTTAAAGGTGATGCTGTTTACCGGGTTGTCTTTATTTACGACAACGACAAGCGCATCCCATGCTACCGGGATCTGGTAGGCGTTTCGTTCTTCGTGGTGATTAGGTAGTGTTGCCCTGCAAGCTCCGCCAATGTCAATGGCCCCTTTCGCAGCATTACGTATGCCTTTAGTCGCACCGCCTCCCTGTATCTGTACAACCACACCTGTTTTAGCTGTATAAGCTTTAGCTAATTCAGACATAAAGG
Source organism: Gammaproteobacteria bacterium (assembly GCA_029882395.1). GTDB lineage: Bacteria > Pseudomonadota > Gammaproteobacteria > SZUA-229 > SZUA-229 > JAUVDT01. Next base: position 13,516 of record JAOUKT010000025.1, on the reverse strand, counting down.
CCTTTTTAGTAATTCCACACCCGGCCCAAATAATATCGCTGGAAGTATCTGCGGTTTTAGCTTGTGCTGAGAAAGAGAAGATCAGGATGATATTGATAATCATCAATTTAATGAAATAGCGGCGTATATTCATGTAAATGTCCATTTGTTGATATTTATAAGTATTATCTTCAAATCATATAATACTTAGAAGAGATAAGCAAAACTGTACTAGAGCTATGGTTTTTAAGCAGTTGATATATATAGCAATATAAGTCTTTTTTTTGTTGTTGCAGGGGGTTTCGTTAATAACACGAATTTCTTATTCAGAGCCTTGAATGGCTTTTGGCCACAAGCCTATTATCTATTTTGATGTGTGAAATAAAATATTTGAATTAAAGTCATTGAATTAAGCCGCATAATTGCCTTCCTAATGCTCTACAGTATAATAATATCTCATTTCCAGTGATTAATACCTAAGTTAGTCTACAAACATTTACAACAGATAATAAATATAAAACTAGCGGGCTATCGCAAGCAACAGAATCGTTTTTAAATTCCAGTTAGTCTGGATATAAAAGCATTGAACGAAAGTTCATGCAAAATATAAACAAATACCTTGTTTATATTTACAACGATGAAGGAGAAGGCCAATGCAAAGACTTTATTTTGTTATACCCACCGTCCAAAGTTGTCGCACGATTGTCAATGAACTGCTTGTTGCAAGAATTGAAGAAAAGCACATGCATGTCATGGCAAAAAATGACGAAGTGCCGAGAGATTTGCCTCAGGCCAACCTATTGCAAAAAAGTGATTTTGTACCGGCTGTCGAAAGAGGCATAACCATTGGCGGCGGTACCGGTTTATTTGCCGGTATTCTGGCCTATAGTTTTCAGTCGGCAGGGCTGGAAGTCGGTGGTTTTGCGATTCTGGCAATTTGCCTTGCAGGCGGCGGCATAGGAGCCTGGATTGCTGGCATGATTGGTGTGGATGTACCCAATAGCCAGCTAAAATCGTTCATGCCTTCGCTAAACGCAGGCAATTTGTTATTAATTGTCGACGTTAAAAGAAGTCGTGTAACTGAAATAGAAGAGATGATTAAAAACCTGCACCCCGAAGCAGTTGATCATGGTGTTGAAGCTTCATTACCGGTATTCCCGTAACCTCAATACGGGCTTAAAACAACAAGCTCGGTAGCCTCAGCTATTGAGCTTGTTGTTTAGAACGACACAGCGGCTAAAAAGCACACTTTAGTATTATTGATTGTGATAATATCGCCGCGCTATGAAAACATCTGATTTTAAATACGAACTACCTGCTGAGTTGATCGCTCAGTTTCCGCTTAAACACCGCGCCGATAGCCGTTTGCTAGTGGTGAAAGGCGAGGAGCTGGCTGATCAGGCTTTTAAAAACATTCTGGAGTTTATAAATCCTGGCGATTTGCTGGTATTTAACAATACTCAGGTCATTCCGGCCCGCTTATACGGTCAAAAGTCCACAGGCGGCAAAATTGAAATATTAATCGAGCGCATTGTATCTTCCCAGACGGCATTAGCACATATCAAGGCCAGTAAAGCACCTAAGGCGGGCGCTCATTTAATCATTAATGACGCATTGAGCGCCCGTGTTACTGGCAGAGAAGGGGCTTTATTTACGTTAAGTTTTAACTGTGCGTTATTAGAAGCCCTAGATCAGTATGGCCACATCCCTTTGCCTCCCTATATTGAACGTGACGATGAAGACAGCGATTTTAATCGCTATCAAACGGTTTATGGCAGCGTACCGGGTGCAGTCGCGGCCCCCACTGCGGGCTTGCATTTTGACCAGGCGATGTTAGAAGCGATTAAGTTGAAGGGCATCGACAGCACCGAGGTAACGCTGCATGTCGGTGCGGGTACGTTTCAGCCAGTAAGGGTGGATAATATCCTGGATCATCAGATGCACAGTGAATACATTGAGGTATCAGAACAGACAGCCGCCAAGGTTAAAGCCTGTCATCAACGAGGCGGCCGCGTGATAGCGGTTGGCACAACCTCAGTCAGAAGCCTTGAATCAGCAGCTTCTGAAGGTGAGATTAAAGCCTTTGCCGGTGACACTGATATCTTTATTTATCCCGGCTACCAGTTCAAGGTGATCGACGCATTAATTACCAATTTTCATTTACCTGAATCTACATTATTAATGCTGGTGAGTGCTTTAGCTGGTTATGAAACCATGAAAAAAGCCTATCAACATGCTGTCGCCGAAAAATACCGTTTTTTCAGTTATGGTGATGCAATGTATATTGAAGCCTGTAACCACAAATAGTAATCTACTTTAAGAAAGTCTCCTATGTCATTGTTAAAATTCGATTTATTAAAGAAATCTGGTCTGGCCAGAAGAGCACGTTTAAGCTTTCCACGAGGCACGATAGAAACCCCGGCCTTCATGCCGGTGGGTACTTATGGCACGGTGAAGGCGGTTAAACCTGAAGAGGTTGAGGCCTTAGGCGCAGAAATTATTCTCGGCAATACCTTTCACCTTATGCTCAGACCCGGCACTGAAATCATCAAGGCACACGGTGACTTGCACGATTTTATGAACTGGAAAAAACCGATTCTGACAGACTCGGGTGGTTTCCAGGTATTTAGCCTGGCAAAAATGCGCAAGATCACGGAAGAGGGTGTGCATTTTAATTCGCCTGTTAACGGTAATAAAATTTTTCTCAGTCCGGAAGTGTCAATGCAGGTACAAAAAGACCTGGGCTCAGATATTGTAATGATATTTGATGAATGCACACCTCACCCGGCAACCTATGAAGAAGCCCAGCAGTCGATGCAGTTATCCAGGCGATGGGCGAAACGCAGTAAAGATGCGCATGCTGATAACCCCTCAGCATTATTTGGCATTGTGCAAGGCGGCATGTATAACGCGTTACGCACAGAATCAGCTGAAGGCTTAAAAGAAATCGGCTTTGATGGTTATGCTATTGGCGGTTTATCGGTGGGCGAAAGTGCTGATGAACGCCATGCTGTGCTTGACCACACCGCGCCTTTATTGCCGGAAGAGTCTCCCAGATACTTAATGGGAGTAGGAAAGCCCGAAGATATCGTTGAAGCGGTAAAACGTGGTATCGATATGTTTGATTGCGTGATACCAACGCGAAATGCACGCAATGGCTATATCTTTACACGCAAGGGCACAATAAAGATCCGAAACCAGCAATACGAGCGTGATATTCGTCCACTGGATGATGAATGTGGCTGTTATACCTGCCAGCACTACAGCCGCTCCTATTTAAGGCACCTGGATAAATGCCATGAAATTCTCGGCGCTGAGTTAAATACCATACATAATTTGTATTATTATCAGCAACTCATGCGTGAGATCAGAACAGCGCTTGAAGAAGAGCGTTTTGATGACTTCATCGACGAGTTTTATGCGTTGCGACAAAAGCTGTAATCATTGATGCAAATCCCCGGTTTTGCCAAAAACGCGTTATTTATCAATAAATAAATCATGACAAGCGTGCGCCTTATGTCATAATACGGCGCGATTATGTAATAAATAGAATTTACCTTTGAGGAATTAAAATGAACTTCTTTATCTCTGATGCACTAGCAGAAGGCGCAGCACAAACCGCACAACAAGGTGATCCGATCATGGGTCTGCTGCTGCCAATCGGTCTTGTTGTCTTATTTTATTTCTTCCTGATCCGCCCTCAGAGCAAGCGTGCTAAAGAGCATCGTCAAATGGTCGAGGCGATTGCTAAAGGCGATGAAGTAGTGACTTCAGGTGGCGTATTGGGCAAAGTTGTTGACGTTAAAGAGAACTTTATCAGTCTGGAAATCAGCAAAGATATCGTGATCAATGTTCAAAAAAATATGGTTGGTACATTAATGCCTAAAGGCACTATCAAAGACCTTAAATAATAACCTCTAGCTGTAAAGACCGGAAAAATGATCAACCAATATCCTTTATGGAAATACTTACTTCTGCTTGTTGTAGTTGTACTGGGTAGTCTTTATTCGCTACCAAATATCTACGGTGAAGACCCGTCAGTTCAGATTTCACATCGCACATCAGCGGTTGATAAAGAGACTCAAAGTAAAATTGAAGTCGCCTTATCAGTGAAAGACCTGAAAGCCATGTCCTACACAATTGAACAGGGTCGACTGCTGGTTCGCTTTAAATCAGAGGATGAGCAGTTAAAAGCCACTGATATTATCAAGTCAACATTAAGTCGTGATCATATAATCGCTTTAAATCTGGCACCCGCCACGCCAGCCTGGTTAACCGCTTTAGGCGCTCAACCGATGTACCTTGGCCTTGATTTACGTGGTGGCGTACACTTTCTAATGGAAGTCGACATGGAGGCGGCCATTGCCCGTCAGATCGATGACCTTACCGCAGAAACACGAAGCTTTTTACGCGGTGAAAAGATCCGTTATCTGGGAATTACTCAGGCGACTAACGCCATGAGCATTAAATTTAGAAACGCCGATGACCGTAGCGCTGCTCTGGACGCTATGAAAAAGGAATTTGAAGGCCTGCGTTATGAAGAAAATGACAAAGACGGTGTATTTCTTGTCAGTCAGCTGACAGAGAAAGCGATCCGTGACGAAGAAAAAGCCGCCTTACAGCAAAACATCACCACACTTCGAAACCGGGTTAATGAATTAGGTGTTGCCGAGCCGGTGATACAACAGCAAGGTACAAACCGTATAGTTGTGCAATTGCCAGGTGTTCAGGACACTGCGCGCGCTAAAGAAATTCTGGGTGCGACGGCAACCTTAGAGTTCCGCTTAACAGAAGGCAGTTATTCAGACTGGGTAACTGCTCAGAATACTGGACGCGCGCCACTGGGAAGTCGCCTGTATCATGAGCGCAATGGTGATCCGGTCTTATTAAAACGCCGCGTCATTGTCACCGGTGATCAGATCAACGATGCCGCTTCTACGATTGATCAGCAGTCCGGTTCACCGGCTGTTTCTATTCGACTAGATGGTAAAGGCGCGAAGAAAATGGGTGATACTACCCGTGATCATATCGGCGACCCGATGGCGGTGGTGTTTATTGAAAACAAGGTCGACACTAAGGTAGTTGATGGTCAAACCATTAAAACACGCCGTACCATCGAAGAAGTCATCAATATTGCAACCATCCGTGGTGCCTTTAGTAAAAACTTCCAGATTACCGGTCTCGATTCAACTGAGGCGCGTGATTTAGCGCTGTTATTACGCGCCGGTGCATTACGGGCGCCTGTCGAGATTATTGAAGAAAGAACGGTGGGTCCCAGTTTAGGTCAGGATAATATTGACCGGGGTTTCTATTCGGTAATGCTTGGTTTTATTGCCGTACTGATCTTTATGCTGTTTTATTACAAGGTATTCGGCATTGTTGCGAATCTGGCTTTAACCTTTAACCTGATCCTGATTTTCGCTATTTTATCCATGTTGCAAGCCACATTAACCTTACCCGGTATTGCCGGTATCGTTTTAACCGTTGGTATGGCCGTAGATGCCAATGTACTTATTTTTGAGCGTATTCGTGAAGAAATAAGAAACGGTAATTCACCTCAGGCGAGTATACATGCCGGTTATGCCAAGGCGTTGAGCACCATTACAGATGCCAATATTACAACGTTACTGGCAGCTATCGTGCTTTTCAGTTTTGGTACAGGCCCTATTAAAGGTTTTGCGATCACTTTATCAATCGGTATTATCACCTCAATGTTCACGGCAATACTGGGAACGCGAGCAATCGTTAACTTGATTTACGGTCGTCGTAATATCAATAAAGTATCGATTTAACGGAATTACACTATGCAACTATTTACTAAAAAACTTGCAATAGATTTTATGCGGCAGCGAAAGCTGTCACTGGCTATTTCAATTTTTCTTGTCATCGTTTCTGTATTAAGTTTATCGACAAAAGGCTTAAACCTGGGGATTGATTTCACAGGCGGCTATCTGATAGAAGTTGGTTATAAAGATTCTGCCGACTTAAAATCAATCCGGGCACATCTTAAAGATAATGATTATGCCGATGCACAGGTACAGCATTTTGGTACCTCCAAAGATGTACTGGTCAGGCTGGCTCCTAGAGCTGAAAGTAACCAGGCAGCGCTTAGCGATAATATTTTTAAGGTATTAAAACAACAATCATCTGATGTCACGATGCGTCGTGTTGAATTTGTTGGCCCGCAAATAGGTGAAGAGCTGCGAGAGCAGGGTGGCATGGCTATGCTGATAGCTTTATTTGGCATCCTTATTTATGTGAGCTTTCGCTTCCAGTTAAAGTCAGCATTGGGTGCAATATTTGCGCTGATACATGATGTCATAATCACATTGGGCGTATTTTCATTAATACAGATGTCATTTGACCTGAGTGTACTGGCCGCTATTCTGGCCGTTATAGGTTATTCTCTAAACGATACAGTGGTTGTGCTTGATCGAATTCGGGAAAGCTTTAGAACTATTCGCAAAAAAACACCTGGTGAGATTATAAATATCTCAATTAATTCAACCTTGTCTCGTACTGTTATTACATCATTGACAACACTGCTGGTTTTGATGGCTTTATTTTATTTCGGCGGAGAAGTGATACACGGTTTTGCCTTTGCCTTAATAGTCGGGGTGTTAATCGGTACCTATTCATCAATTTTCATTGCCAGCAGCACGCTGATGTTAATGAATGTGAACAAGCAGGATTTCCTTGAATCTGTCAAGGAAGACAAAGAACTGGATGAGCTTCCTTAAATTACAACCGTACTGGTCTGTTACTAAAAAAAGCCATAACTGCTGTTATGGCTTTTTTATTTAATGCATTTTATTAGCCACAGAGTATTGTTACAGCTCTGAAAGGCTTTTGACAATAGGGCAGCAGCCTGGTTCTGATGTAAGCTGACAGGACTTTACTAACTCATCTAGTGTGACTTTCAGGGCATTGAGTTCGGTAATTTGCTGTTTGATCTGATCTAATTTTTTTTGTGCTTTAGACTGGATGTCAGCGCATTGGCCTGAACCAATTTCGAGTAATTCCGATATTTCATCTAACGTAAAACCCAGGCGTTGAGCTTTTTTAATAAACTTTAACTCTCTGATGCTGTCCATTGTATATGTGCGAAAGCCCTGGAGTGGTTTTTGCGGCGCTTTCATAAGCCCGATCTTCTGGTAATAGCGTATTGTTTCTACACTGACATTGGCAAGCTTTGCTACTTTTCCAATTGTTAAAGCTGAAGGCGGCATAACAGATACTCAGAAATATGACACAGATGCGGGGTAATTACTGTATCACAAATAAGCATTTATGCGATAATCACATCATCATCTGACTGGACTAAATTAATGAAACGATCCCTTTTATTATTTATTATTTTTTCCATTTCTCTGACTACATATGCGGCTGAAAAATCGACATTAGAAGTCATTGATTTTCCAAATATCCCCGAGATAGCCGTTCCTGAAGGCATGGGGTATGGTAATTTTTTCAGCAAACAGAAGCCTGCAAAAATTGTATTTGGCGTCTCTGACCCCGGTCACCAGTTAAAAGAGTCATTAACAAATGCCGCTTATACCATCAAGTATCTGAAACCGAGAAATATTCCTTACGAAATAGAGCTTGTGCTTTATGGTAAGGCTATTTTCACCGCCAATTCGTTTAATGAAAAATACGCCTCCTATGCAGCGCTATTCAATGAGTTAAATAAACACGGTGTAGTGTTTAGCATTTGTAATAACTCTTTAGCCGCTCTTGATCAATCGGCCGATGATTTGTACGAGTTTATGCAAATAATACCAGCCGGTATCTTACAAATCACAAAAAAACAAATGCAAGGCTTTGCATATATTCATAATACCAAGTAATCATACCTATTTAATGAATGGCCGAGTTAGACTAATACCTAAAAAGCATTTTTTAAACAAACATATAGCTCGCCTTTGAATAGCCAAAAGTGGCTTTAGTGTCAAAATAAGCATTATGGCAGTGTCAATAATGCTTTTCCTGCGCTTATCTATAAACCTGAATCTGTCGGTTTTATGCCAAACGGAGGGCTGTTTTCGATACCGATACAATGGCCGTTTGTTGATACTGGCGGCTAGGGCTGATGTTCAAAGCAGTCCATTTTTAGTTTTGAATCAACGGTCATTAATTGATGTAAACGTGGCTGTGCCGCGTAAAAACACAGATTTCCCTACAATAAAGCGGTTAAAACAAACCGCGCCGATATATCTATAGGCTTAGATTAATGTAATTTTAGGTTGATTTTTATACAGTATCAGCTATCATTCTTAATTAGGAAAATAGCAAACCTATCGAAAGGTAGAGACGCAAAGCCACCGGCCTGTTGAGTTAAACTCTATGGTAGCGGGGTTACCCAGACCTTCTTTAGATTATCCTGATTTGTTGTTTTCCCTAACTAATACATGAATGCTGTTCATGTATTGCATATATAGGTTTGGAAACTTCATTCAGGGGTTCTTAGCATGTCATTACTGACGAGCAACATTAATAAAGTTCTTATCAAAGTACCCTTGGTACTGCTTTTATTAATGCTTTTACCCAATGTGTCACCGGCTGTCACCACCATTAATGGTGTGGCGTATAGCACAGTCAGTGGTGTGGTTTATGGCGGCAGCACCCCCTTAGAAAATGTCGACGTCAAACTTATCGATATGTTATCCGGTTCCACACATGCCTATAAAAAGACCGGCCCGGACGGTACCTTTTCATTTGTAGTTGCCGATGGTAATTATCGACTTCAGAGTATTTCTCAGCCGGACTCGGGTTATGGCTCCTCTAATATTAATGATGTAACAATCTCTGCAGCCGATGAGGTGCTAGATGTTTATTTGCTGCCAGCCGGTATTAACTTAAATGGTATTGTTTATCATTCAGACGGCATTACACCAGCGAGTGACATAGAATTAAAAATATTCGATGTGGCTATGCCAGATGCCTATATCGATACGGCTATTACCGATGCACAGGGACACTATTCATTCAGCGTCAGTGCAGGGAGTTATGGCCTTTACATGAAGGCCTCCGGTTCTTTTGCTGCGGGTTTAAATTTCACCCATACAAAGTATAAAAATAATATTCTCCTGGATGCAGATTTAACACACAACATTGTTCTGCCCTTTATATCAGTTAGCGGTAAAACGATTGATAACAAAGGAGGGCGCCTGCCTGGTGTTGAGATTAATGTAACAGATCTAAACCAGACGACTAGCGAAACAGCAACTATTCAGCAGAGCGTTACTAGCGCTATATCTGATTCAAATGGTGATTACTCGTTATACCTTTATCCTTTTTCAAATTATGAAATTACACTTATACCTCCTGTCGAAGCTGTCGATATGGTCATTACATCATTAAAAAATGTAGACCTGTCAGCCTCCACAAATTCACACGATTTCACCCTCATGCAGGGAGTCAGCCTGTCAGGAAAAGTGTATTTACCCAAAGACAATACACCGGCAAAAGATGTTGTACTTAAAATTTTCGATATAGCGGACTCCACTAACTATCTTCAGTCTATCGTTACCGATTCAACCGGCAAATATTCTTTTTCAGTAGCGCCTGGTGTATATGGAATTTACATTGAAATACTGGATTCTAGCAACACCAGTTTAATTGGAAAATTTATTAGCACCAAATATCTGGATAATATTTCAGTCGTCACTAATACCAGCAGGGATATCCAGCTGCCTTTTGTGACCATAGCCGGCAGCACGATCGATGCTAATGGTACGCCGGTTGCTGGCGTCAGTATTAATCTGGAGTCATCAAATCTTCAGGCGATTAATTCAGGAGAAACGATACAGTTTGGCGGCACCGTCATTTCAGACTCATCTGGCAATTATTCATTTAATCTGTTTCCGCACTCAGATTATAATATAAGCCTGGTAGCGCCCGGCAGTGTCTCCAATAATGTAACGCCTTTAAATCATCTGGATTTATCGGTTACGAATCGCAATCTCAATCTGCAGTTTAAAGCCGGCTTTGTTCTTAGTGGTACAGTCTATTTACCCGACGGCACAACACCGGCAAGCCAGGTCGAGCTGAAGGTGTTTGAATCAGCTAATCCGGGCATATACCTTGACTCGGTAATCACCGATGCGACAGGGCACTATTCATTTCCTATGGCTTCAGGTTCATATGGGCTTTATATGAAAATCCTGAGAGGTGGAAATACTAACATATTAAACGACTTTATCAGCTCCAGACATCTGGATGCTATTAACCTGACGTCAAACCTGACTCAAAACATTACATTGCCACTGGTTCAGATCAATGGCAGAACGCTTGATGGAAACGGCGTCGCTGTTGCCGGTGTGGACATCAGTGTTGAAGATCTCTATCCCGCTGCCATTAACGGTGGCCAGGTTGTTCAGTACGGATCAAAAATACTATCTGATGCAAATGGTCAGTTTGTATTAAACACTTACCCGGGCACTAACTATACGCTCTCTGTTTCGCCGCCATCGACTAGTGGTTTTGCGACGCTTTCCTATAACACTATTGATTTTTCGGTTAATAAGTCACAGGTGTTTGTGCTGCCGTTTGATGATATTTTGCCACCTAATGTGATTGCGGGCCCGGTTGCAAGATACATTACTGATAAAACCGCATTTATCGAATGGATGACGGACGAACCGACGACCACCGCGCTGACGCTTAACGGCGTTGCGATTCCGCTTGATGAAACATTCAAAATCCATCACAGTGTTGCGGTCTCTAACCTGACTGCTTCAACAATGAATTATTACACTGTCTTTGCAACCGATGTGGCAGGACACGAGCTGGTTGAAAATAAAAGCCGGGCATTTTTTACTAAAGCCGTGCCAGACCTTGAGCTACCGGTTATTCTCAGTGGGCCAACAGTGACAGCAATAAGCGATACGACTGCACTGGTTCGGTGGACGACGAATGAACCAACTGACAGCAGTCTGTCCTACGGCGAAACAAACTTATCGTCAACCATGACAGATGCGACATTTAAAGTCTCACATGAATTTGAGATAACGGGCTTAACAGCGTTAACGTCATATAATGTGCAGATACACGCTACCGATTTTAATAATAATGGCCCGGTGTACAGTCCGACTATTCAGTTTAATACCATTGATACACCGGACACTGAGGCCCCGATTATTATTTCTGGACCTTTTGTTAGCAATGTTACCGATACGGGTGTCAGTATCATTTGGCAGACCAATGAACCGGCCAGTAGCGGTGTCTCTTATAACGATGGCACGGCTTATAATGTTTATAATAGTGATGCATTTAATACGGAGCATGAAGTCACTATTACAGGCTTAATACCATCGACTTTATATAATTTTGTTGTCTCGTTAACAGATCAGCTAGGCAATGGTCCGACCTTAAGCACTGGAAATAGTTTTCTAACACTGGCAGATCCGGACCTGCTTGCGCCGGTGGTGACTGAGCCACTCAAAGTAGTTGGCGTCACTCATCGTTCAGCCGTGATCATCTGGCGTACAGATGAACCTGCTGACAGCGTCATAAATTATGGCTTAAATGCCGAGTCATTAGACTTATCCGAATCGAAAGCAAGACTGAAAACTAAACACCGAATGCAGTTAGTAAATTTGAGCCCGAATACAACCTATTATCTAAAAGCTTCGTCAACAGATATAAAGGGTAATGTCATTAATACCGAGCTTGTTTCGGTGACCACGCGAAGCTTGCCTGATGTTGCCGGACCAAGATTCACAGAAACACCCCGGGTGATAGCACTGAATAACAGGGCCGCTACCATTTACTGGGAAACAGATGAGCCTTCTGACAGTACAATAAAATACGGCAAGGGTGGCGCAATGACTCACCGTCATTCATCTGATCACAAAACACAACACCATCAGATTTCGATTACAGGACTTGAGCAGAATGAAGCTTACACTTTTGAAGTAGAATCAACCGATTCTGAAGGCAACCTGTCAAGACATAATCACAATGATCATCATGCCGGCGTTAGTCATGATAATCGTTCTTTCTTTATAAAACAGGCTGTTGCTGAGCTGGGAAGTACTAACGGCATTACCACCGATGCGGTGGCCGATACCACAGCGCCTGAGCTTGTTATCGCACCGGAAGTGGTGGCTGTGGCATCAAATTACGCCATTTTGCACTGGGTAACGGGAGAGCCTGCAAACAGTGTTGTTCAATATAGCCAGACCGGCGGCGCACTGAATCACCTGAAAGCTGATCTTGAATACGCAACCGATCATCTTGTCGTTATCACCAACCTGTCGTCTAATACTAACTACGATTTGAAAGTTAGCGCTTCAGACCTGGCAGGTAACCAGCGCACCAGTAATATCATCACCTTTACCACGGCAGCTACTGTGGATAACACGTTACCCAGCTTTTTAACCGATGTCAGTTTTAGCACCTTATCAGAAACAGAGTTGTCAAGTAGCGTGCAGACTGATGAATACACCAGTGCCAGTATCAGATGCAGCGACAACTCAGACAGCTCTGTTTATGAAGCGAGTAATGAAGGCCTGCATCAATCGCATGTATTATATATTGCCGGCTTGAATCAAAATTCGGAATATAGCTGTGAGATCACCATTAAAGACATCGCTGGTAACGAACAAAAATCACAGCCGCTGGTGTACACCAGAACAGTGGTAACCGATACATCGTCAGACGCTATGCTGGCGAACCCGATCGGATCAGACAGCTCTACAACAACAGTGAGCCAGACCAGCATAAGTAACAGTGCTCAGTCATCGGGCAGTAGTGCGATGAATGTCTGGTATATACTGGTATGCCTGTTTGTACTGGCTCTGGTCAGACCGCGAAAAGTTCGCTAACACCTTCAAAAAACTATTGATCAAGCAGACAGGGCAATTAGTCTGCCTGGTTTACTTCAAAACAAATCTGTCACGCTTGTTAGTATTGTCAGCCAAAATTAAAAGGCCTGGAAAGCCTGACTGTTATTTTCAGCATACAGTTAGCATATCGACGTAAAGCGAATACTCGATATCGTCTTAAGCTGACACCATAGCTAGCTGAGAAGCGCTTCTGATTTAACTCTAAAACGGTGACCAAAATTACAGATCACTGCCGCGAGCAGACGTAGGCGCAAATAGTGAAACTTTAATACTTATGCTATTTAACATAATATACATTATGCGCAATTAACTAATTGGTCATATCATGCCATGTTATAACAATAATAGGCTTATTACTGTATTGAATTGAAGTCTGTTCTGCAGCGATGGTGTCAAACGACGTGGTTTATGCGTCATCACTATCAGGTTTGTTGTTACTGAATCTGCCGCTTGCGGTGATATGTGAGCTGTCGTTTGTCGGGTGAAGGCAAAGATAACAGTGTTTTTATGTGTTTGATAATGAGATTGTGTGTGGTGTAGCCAGGCTGATGCCGTGATCTATTGAGGTCTTTAGGATTTGTTCGCGAATCAGCTGTCTTGTTTTTATCAGGTTCTTTATTTCTTTTGTATAATAATAAATAGACCATTCTACTGCATGGTCAGCGGTGTCGATAATGCCAATTTCGAGT
>JAOUKT010000131.1 GCA_029882395.1 Gammaproteobacteria bacterium | reverse complement strand
GCGATACGTTTGGGCTGCTGCGCCAGTGCAAAAAAGCCATCTGATGTCATGCCTAACTCTGCCCCCGGCAGCGACGGCACTATAGGCCGGCTACCCGTTGCAATCACAATATGCTCTGCTGTGTATTGCTGCGAACCAACAGCTATCGTGCGCTGATCAACAAACCTCGCCTTACCGTCAATCATGGTAATGGCCGAATCACTCACATAGTCCTGCCAATATTCGCTGATATCGGACACGTATTGCTGACGCGCCTGAATTAAGCCTTGCCAGCTAAACGAAGAGGCTGCCACCTTGATACCAAAACTGGCCGCATCTTTCACCGCATCGGCCATCTGGGCGGCATACCACATCACTTTTTTCGGTACACAGCCAACATTCACACAGGCTCCACCGAGAACTGCCGGCTCAACAATAGCCACACGTTTACCCGCCTGAGCAGCCGTTTCGGCCACCGCCAGACCGCCGCTACCACCTCCAATAGCAATCACATCAAAATGATTTTTCATTACTCCACCTCACACACTAAATAGCTATACCCAATCGATATGAACATATAATAGGTACACTCTATCGATAGGTAAAATCGAAATAATCTATTGTAGACATTGGTTTTGACGATCGATCTAACTCAAGCCAACGGCAACTGCGTTGACCTAACGCATTGATCTTTTAATGCGCCGAGTATTAAAGTAATACGAGCTGACGTCATGCCGAGACAACCATGCCGATGACAAACAACTACATCTTATTTAGCAGCCTTGTGTTATCACTACAGGCCTCGGCCTTTGACAATGATTACTCTATTAATTCGCCCAACTTCAATACAGAAAACTTTCTCGACATCCATTATGTGCAATTTACTGAAAGCTTAAATGATCAATGGTATCGCGCCGAGAATGGCTGGCGTATCAGCGGCCACAGTCTGACCACCGATCTGCTTTACAGCCAAACCGAGATTAAACTTAATAATCAATTATCCGAACGTGTCAATCTAAGACTGAAGCTGCAACAAGAAGTGTTTTACACTGAAAAAGACCATCCGCCACTTAATCTGGAAGTTGAAAGCCGGCTGTTTTCTGATTACCCGATAAGCGCATCGCTGCTAGGCACCGCAGAGTATAAAAAAGCCGGCTCAGATCTTGGCCTTGCTGTTACTTTTGGAAATCTCACTTCGAATTTTTTTCGTTATAGCGAAATTACGGTTGATTATTTCCACAACCAAAAAAATGACAGCCCGGCTGTTTATCTTAAACAGCAACATCTGAGGACCATAGAACTGGCCTGGCAAGGGTCTTCTGCATGGCAGCTACGGCTTAAACTTAATGATGCTTCACCGATGCATTTTTTATACAGTGACCAGATCACTTTGTTTAAACATCAGGCAACAGAATACAACGGGGTTATTAAATACAAATTTAATAATAACAACAGCCTCAAGTTACTGCTAAAAGGGTTTGCTATCAATAAATCAATCAGCGGCACCGTCGCTAAAGAACAGACACTTAACTACGACACAGTCGATCTCAAATGGTTAACTCGTCAACAGCAAGCCTACGCATTCACTTTTGGCTACCGGCAAGATCTGTTTAGCAATAATATTATTGATACCAGCAACACCAGTTCACTGCTTGATTATCCGTTCAGCACACGTCAGGTATATTCAACTCTACACCATCCCTATAGCCAACAAAAAGCCTGGGAACTGGGTCTCTACCTTGGGCTTACCAGAGAACCCAATGATTTTTATAACCCCGAACTTGATAACAGCCACGTTTATGAAAGTAAACTGGCGAGCAGCTGGATATATCAGGCAAAAAACAAAAGCTCGACGATTTTTTTACACATATCCTGGGACCTTGACGGCAGCATTGAAGACCCGGCTGATGGCGGTGGCATCACATACCAGTCGACATTTTAAAGCCGCCACGATATAAAGACTGCATGCCCAAAACCAACACACCCGCCCTGCTGGAAATGATAGACCGCCTGATCAGCACACCATCGGTCAGTTGCGTCTCCGCTGATCTCGATAGCAGTAACCTGCCGGTGATTGAGGCACTGGCAAACTGGTTGCAAGCACTGGGCTTTAACACCGAGATTCAGCGCCTTAACAACCCGAACAAAGCCAACCTGATCGCCAGCTCCGGTTCCGGCCCCGGCGGGCTTGTGCTCTCCGGCCATACCGATACCGTTCCCTGCGATCACAGTTTATGGTCTTGCGAGCCGTTTCAACTAACGCAAAAAGACAATCGTTTATACGGTCTTGGCACGGCAGACATGAAATCATTTCTCGCCTTTGCGATTAAAGCCGCCAGTCAGTTTGACTGCCGCCAGTTTCAGCAACCCTTAATTATTCTGGCCACAGCCGATGAAGAAACCAGCATGGCAGGTGCCAAAGCCATCGCTGAATCTGGCTACCCAAAAGCCCGTTTCGCGGTCATCGGAGAACCCACCGGATTAAAACCAGTGCGTGCACACAAAGGCATGATGATGGAAGCAATACGACTGACCGGCCAGTCCGGCCATTCCAGCAACCCGGC
>JAOUKT010000080.1 GCA_029882395.1 Gammaproteobacteria bacterium | reverse complement strand
CTAATTCAAGCCGGTGTTCTTCGCGTTTTAAAACCGGCAGGCAATAATAATGCGGGCGAATGCCGCCTTTAAAGATTTCATTGCGGTTGTATAACAAGTGTTGTGGGGTGATGGTGGCGGCCACATATGGGTCGGCATCGGTTACAAACTGGGCCGCGTGGCTGGTGGTGATGTGTTCAAACACGATTTTTAATTCCGGCATGTCGTGTTTCAAAGGCGCTAACACCTGTTCAATAAAACGCGCTTCACGGTCAAAAATATCCACCGCCGGGTCAACCACTTCACCGTGCAGCTGCAAAACCATGCCGTGCTTTTGCATCGCCTCTAATGCCGGGTAAGCATTTCTGATATCGGTTACACCGGCATCGGAATTGGTGGTTGCGCCAGCAGGGTAATATTTAAAACCATGAACGATAGTGCTTTCCTTGGCACGAACAACTTCATCGGCCGGCGTATTGTTGGTCAGGTATAAGGACATCAACGGCTCAAATGAATCGGATGCCGGCACGGCATCGAGAATACGCTGACGATAAGCCCTGGCCATATCGGTTGTGGTGACCGGAGGCGTCAGGTTGGGCATCACAATGGCGCGTGCAAATTGCCGGCTGCTATGCGGCACCAGGTTTTTTAACACATCGCCATCGCGCAAATGCAGGTGCCAGTCATCAGGCCGGGTGATTAGTAGAGTCATTTTGATTTCCATCAGCGTAATGCGTTTATTATCTCAGATTTAATATCGATTGTAACAATTGTAGCGACAGACTAATGCATTTCTTCTGCCGAGCTGGCGAAAGGCGAGGTCGTACAGGTCAAGCCGTTTCTGGACCGGGTATCGTCACTTGAATGAGGCGTTGATTTGCTGACCGAAGACAGTTATTCAGTACCGTAGTCAGTAGTAAATCGATATTGGCCTGCGTATCTGTTCGCGGCCAGCAAAAGTCTTTTGCGATTATGGGCTAATTTACATATCATGAGCCTGTCTAAAATATCAGCCAGGCCTATGTCTTGAACTTTATACCCGTCTTATCCTTTATGCGCATCATGGGCCTGATGGCAGCACCTCAGGATTTGCCCTATGCAAAACCGCTGCTGATGCGGGTGATAATATTATACGTGGTCAGCGGTATGCTGGTATTGTTACCCGGCAGCACCGACCTGTTTACCTCGATAGTATTGATATTGCTGGATCTGCTTTTGCTGTTCGCGTTTATCCAGTTCTGTCTTTACACACGTAATAACAGTGCGCGCTTTCTGCAGACTTTTCTCGCCTGTCTGGGCGTCGGTATTCTTTTTCAGCTACTGGCCTTGCCGCTGGTGCTGATCTTAAACGCAGGCACAGAGGCCTCGCAGGCAAATAACGCCGTGAGCGGTTTATTTTATTTGTTACTGGTGAGCTGGCAGGTAACCGTGATGGCGCACATTTTGCGCCACGCGATGAATATGGCAATGCTGCTGAGTTTATTATTGTCATTTTCATATCTCATGGCGGTTATATTTTTAAGTAATCAGGTAGTTGGCTTTTTAGCCAGCGTTTAAAACTCAAAACGGTTCATCATGCACATACATATATTAGGCATCTGCGGTACGTTTATGGGCGGCATTGCCGTTCTGGCACGACAGGCAGGGCATAAAGTCAGCGGCTCTGACCAAAACGTCTACCCACCCATGAGCACACAGCTGCAAGAGCAGGGCATAGAATTAATCCAGGGCTATGAGCCGGAGCAATTACAGCAGCAAGATGACCGAAGCGAGCCGGACCAGGTGGTGGTTGGCAATGCCATGTCACGCGGCAAACCGGTTGTGGAATACGTGCTCAACCGCAACCTGTCTTACACCTCGGGCCCGCAGTGGCTTTACGAAAATGTATTAAAAGAGCGCTGGGTGCTGGCTGTGGCGGGCACGCACGGCAAAACCACCACGGCCAGCATGCTGGCGTGGATACTCGAATACGCCGGTTTAAAGCCGGGCTTTTTAATCGGTGGCATCCCGGCCAATTTCGGCCTCTCGGCAAGGCTCGGTGAGTCGCCTTTTTTTGTCGTAGAGGCTGATGAATATGACACCGCGTTTTTTGATAAACGTTCAAAATTTGTGCACTATCATTCGCGCACATTAATACTCAATAACCTTGAATTTGATCATGCCGATATTTTTGAAGACCTGGATGCGATTAAAAAACAGTTTCATCACCTGATCAGGACCGTGCCCGGCGAAGGCCTGATCATCAGCAATGCCGATGAAAGCAATCTTGATGATGTCTTGCAGCAAGGCTGCTGGACAAAAACAGAAATGTTCTCGGTAATGAAACCCAATGGCTGGAGTACACGTTTAGTGGATGAGGCCGGGCAGCGTTTCGAGGTATTGTTAGACGGCGCAACACAGGGCGTGGTGAGCTGGTCAATGATCGGCGCGCACAATCGCAGCAACGCCCTGGCGGCGATAGCCGCAGCCCGGCACGCCGGCGTACCGGTCGATGTGGCGATAGCCGCACTGGCCGAGTTTAAAGGCGTTAAACGCCGCCAGGAAGTGATTGCACAAATTAACGGCATTACCGTTTATGATGATTTTGCCCACCACCCAACCGCAATTGAAGAAACCTTGCAGGGCTTGCGCCAGCGCGTTGCCGGCCAGCGCATCATCGCGATACTGGAACCGAGATCCAACACCATGCGCATGGGGGTGCACAAAGCCAAGCTGGCCGCTTCATTAGCCGAGGCCGATCAGGTCTTTTTATTCCAGCCTGCCGATATGGACTGGGCGCTGGATGAGGTGATTGACGAGCTGGGCAATAAGGCACGGCTGTTTAACGCCGTGGGTGCTATGATTGATGAATTAATGGCAATAATGAACAGCGGTGATCATATTATGATCATGAGCAACGGCGGTTTTGAGGGTCTGCATCAGCGCCTTAAAACAGCAATGGACGCCTGAAACAGGCTTGATTTCACAACGCAGTAACGGCATTTGAATGTTACGAATTAATACCAAACAGCAGAAAGCGCCGAAACGTATCGGCCGTTACAGCATACTCGATACGCTCGGTCGTGGTGCCAGCGGTACCGTCTATAAAGCCTACGATCCTTTTGTGCAGCGCCATGTTGCGATCAAATTCTCATCCGACCTGTCACAGATAGAAGACCGTAAAGCCCGCGACCAGGTATTAAGAGGGTTCTTCCGTGAAGCCTATGCCGCCGGTAATCTGCATCACCCGAATATCGTCGCGTTATACGATGCCGGCATGCAGGGCAGTCACAGTTATATAGTGATGGAGTTTGTCGATGGCGAAACCTTAAAGTCATTTGCAAAAGATGACAGCCATATGCCGCTCAACGAAACCATAGAAATGATCGTGCAGTGTTGTAAAGCACTGGATTATGCGCATGAAAAAGGCGTCATTCACCGCGATATAAAACCCAGCAATATACTGATTACACAGGACGGTGACGTCAAGCTGGCCGACTTCAGTATCGCTCATGTCAATCGTTCGGATGATGACCAGGCGATAGGCCTGACCGGCTCGCCGATGTACATGTCGCCGGAAGTCGTGCGCGAAGAAATGGCCGGACCGCAAAGTGATATCTACTCGCTTGGCGTGGTCATGTATAAACTGCTGACCGGAGAAGTGCCGTTTACACCGGGCAATATGCACAGCGTGATGTACCAGATCGTTAACCATGCACCGAAGCGGATAACAGAAATACGTCCCGAGCTGCCCCAAAGGCTGGCAGAAATTGTTGAAAAATGCCTGGTCAAAGAGCCGTCACAGCGTTACCAGTACGGTTATGATCTGGCGCGAGACCTGGAAAGCAGCATCTCCGATATCAGTTTCAATGAAGAAAAAATCGCCGACAGAGAAAAGCGCAAAATGCTCAGCAAGCTGGCTTTTTTCAAAGATTTCCGCGAAGAAGAAATAGACGCCGTGCACAGGGTCAGCCAGTGGCTGAGCTACAAGCCCGGCGAGACCATTATTCAGCAGGGCGAAATGGAAAACGCGTTTTATGTGCTGGCACTGGGTTCGGTCGATGTCATGAATGACGAGACACTGGTGGACAGCCTGAAGGCCGGTGAATGTTTTGGTGAAATGGGCGTGGTGATCAATGACTCGCGCAGTGCCAGCGTGGTGGCAAAAAGTTTTATCCTGCTGATGAAACTGAGCGGCATCGCATTAGAAGAAACCAGCCTGGTGTGCCAGCTGCGTTTTTATAAAAAGTTTGCACAAACCCTGTCCGAAAGATTGCAGCTGAGTAACCGGCGCTGCATCGATGGCAGCGCGGCAAAAAACCGCGCAACAGCCGCTGACGCATCCGCCAAAACCACAGGAGAGTCATGAGCTCATCGAAAAAAATTGCCCTGGCCATTACCGGCGCATCCGGCGTGCAGTACGGTTTTCGCCTGCTTGAAGTGCTGCTAAAGCAAAACCACCACGTCTACCTGATGTTAAGCAAGGCGGCGCAGGTGGTGACGGCAATGGAGTCGGATTTAAAACTGCCGGCACGCAAAACAGAGCAAAAAAAATACCTGTCAGCCTTATTTAATACCGATAGCACACGGCTGGATATTTTTGGCGATGAGGAATGGACCGCGCCGGTAGCCAGCGGGTCGGCCAAAGTCGATGCGATGGTTGTCTGTCCCTGCACCATGAGCACCCTGTCGCAGATTGCGGTGGGTGCCAGCAGCAACCTGATGGAGCGCGCCGCCGACGTCATGCTCAAAGAGCGCCGCAAACTGATTATCGTGCCCAGAGAAACGCCGTTTTCAGATATCCATCTGCAAAACATGCTGCGCCTGAGTCGCATGGGCGTGGTGGTAATGCCTGCCAATCCCGGGTTTTACAATAAACCGCAATCGGTTAATGAAATAGTGGATTTCATGGTGGCGCGCATACTAGACCAGCTGCAGATAGAACAAGACCTGTTGCCGCCCTGGGGCCAGTCATCCGATGCTGTTAAAAACAAAGACTAAACGGCGCTTTATTATGATTATCTGGCTCATTATCTCCGCAGTTGTTGTCATCGTCTCGCTGGTGTTGATGCAAAATCAGGCTAACCTTAGCCAGGCACCGGGCGTTTTTCCCCGGCTCAAACGCTTTTTAAGCACGCACCAGGCAGAGCTAAGCCGCAACCCGGCATTGCCGGAGCTGCTGTCACCGCATATCAATCAGCCGGCAGCGGACCTGTTTGCAAAATTGCCGGCCATAGTTGAGGCGCTGGGCTGGCAAATAAGCCAGACCGATCCGGAGCAGTATCGCTTACAGGCCGTCGTCACCACGGCCCTGTTCAAATTTAAAGACGATGTTGAAATCACCGTAAAAACAGAAGGTGATGGCAGTTATCTGCTGGCGCGATCGCGTTCCCGGGTTGGCCGGGCCGATTTTGCGGCCAATTCAAAACACCTGCAGTTATTAGCCAAACAACTGAGAAATGCCGACCAATAGTCGTTTTTTCGGTATAGGCGGTTGTTTTGGTGTAAACTATGGTTATGGACGCTCTAACATTCAAACCTGCTTCGGACTCTGGCAAACGTTATAAACCCGAGCTGTTTTTCATTTTTTTCATTAGTCTTTTCAGCACCTCGCCAGTGCTTGCCAGCAACATCTATAAATATACCGATGGCAATGGGCTGGTGCATTACTCGGCAGAAAAACCACCGCTTGAACTGGGTTATAAGCGCCTCTCTGAGAACTGTTTTTACAACAGCTCCAGTTGCAGCCGCTCAAGAGCCGCCAGGCCCTGGTCATCTGAGCCGCTGGACCATTCATCATTTGCCTCGTTTATCAAACGCACGGCTGAAGAATACGAAATGGACGTGGCATTATTAAGAGCCATTATCCATGTCGAATCGGGTTTTAACCCTTATGCAGTTTCCAACAAAGGCGCGCGCGGTCTGATGCAATTAATGCCGCTGTTATTGCAGGCCTATAAGGTTTCCCGGCCGTATGACTATCAGCAAAACATCATCGCCGGCACCCGCCACATGGCGTACCTGTTAAAACGCTTTAATCAGAATATATCACTGGCGACAGCGGCCTATAACGCCGGTGAAACCGCAGTCAATAAATACAAAAGCATTCCGCCGTATAAAGAAACACAGAATTACGTAAGAAAAGTGCATTTCCTCTTTAAACGCTACCGCATGGCAGCGCTGAGGTAATCGGGTTAACCACAGAGGTACCAGAGTAGGTTAGTGCCAGGTGTTGTCGAGATAGTTGAGGGTGCCTGTCACCAGCCGGATCAAAGCGATAAATAACGGTATTCATCAGCTACTCTGTGCCTCTGTGGTAGATTTGTTTGCAGGTTTTGTCGGGCGGCTGCAAAGCAATCGTGTTTATCTTAATGCATTAAATATTGATAAATTGTATGCAGTCAAAGGCTGTCGTTTCCCGCACCGACGGGCGTGTTCATTTTCTTTGCCTGTACAAAGAAAACGAACCAAAAGAAATACGCCCACTTCAGCTTGCTCAAATGGGAGGAGTAAGTCAAAAGATAAACATCAAAATCAAAATCAAAATCAAAGGCTATTCGCTGATATTGATTTTGATGTTCCATCCCCATTTAACTAAGCCGAGGAAGGAGCGATATTGGCGGAGTTTTCTGCGAGGACTGTCTGAGCGAATTGCCTTACCATTCGTGAGTTCCGCAGCAGCCGTCAATATTGCACTGACGAGGGCATTCGCATGTTTTTTTATGCGAACTTGGTTAACGGGGCGGCATTCTTTTGCTTACTTTTCTGTTGCTGTAGACAGAAAAGTGAGTTGCTGTCGGTCAACCACCGACGCCTTTGCCTTTAATATAGATATTAAATTTCAATTTTTTTAATAAAAAATCCAAATCCAGCTACCGATTTATGCAACACTATTAATATGAAATGTCGCCCACATTGCGGTGCCTGTTGCATCGCGCCATCCATCTCCTCAGCCATACCCGGCATGCCCAATGGCAAACCGGCTCGTAGCCCCTGTATTCATCTGGATGCGGATATGCGTTGCCTGATTTTTGATCATCCAGAGCGGCCAAAAGTCTGTCATAATTTGCAGCCCTCGGCGGATATGTGTCTGGACACAAGAGAGCAGGCCTTGCGCCACCTTGGCTGGCTTGATGAACAAACTTGCTAATATTCGCGCATACTAAACCACCTCAAAAAGCTGCCCTGTCGGGCACTGTTAAAAGTCAATAATTTATCTCTATAGTGTTTTTTTATTTTTTAACACACTACATGTTGTGTAATTTCGATGAATTTGTCACAATAGCGGGATACTAATACATCGATACAATATATTTTTTCCAAGGGGGAAAGGATGACTGCACCGCATCTACACGCTGTTAAAGGTGGAATTCAGGAAGTGCCATTTCAAGACGCTTCAATGGATATCTGGGACAAGAAATACCGTTTAAAAACCAAAGAAGGCGAGCCTGTTGACGGCAGCTTGCAAGACACCTACGCGCGTGTTGCCAGAGCTTTGTCTGAGGTTGAAACCACGCCAGAATTAAAGAAAAAATGGCATAAGAAATTCCTCTGGGCGTTACAACATGGTGCCATCCCCGCCGGGCGCATCATCTCCAATGCCGGCGCACAGGAACACAAACCAGCAACATCGACCATTAACTGTACTGTATCCGGCATCATTGCCGATTCTATGGACGATATCCTGAAAAAAGTCTACGAGTCTGGCTTAACATTAAAAGCCGGTTGCGGTATCGGTTATGAATTTTCTACCCTGCGGCCAAAAGGCGGTTACGTTTCCGGTGCCGGTGCTTATACCTCGGGGCCGATGTCATTCATGGATATCTACGACAAAATGTGTTTCACCGTGTCATCAGCCGGTGGTCGTCGTGGTGCACAAATGGCCACTTTCGATGTCGGCCATCCGGACGTCTTTGATTTTATTAAAGCCAAACGTGA
This sequence comes from Gammaproteobacteria bacterium, assembly GCA_029882395.1. GTDB lineage: Bacteria > Pseudomonadota > Gammaproteobacteria > SZUA-229 > SZUA-229 > JAUVDT01. The sequence continues at coordinate 2,323 of JAOUKT010000080.1, read as the reverse complement.
AGACGGCCGTCTGCGTCAGTTTAATCTGTCATTGCTGATCACCACCGCTTTTGTCGAAGCCGTCAAAGCCGACACGGAATGGAAACTGGCATTCCCGGTGAGCGCAAAAGAGCAGGAAAACGGCGAGTTTGATGCCAAAGCCGATGACATTATCTGGCGTGATTGGCCACAAAAAACCGGTTACATCGTCAGTGACGAAGGCCAGGTCGCCTGCCGCGTTACCCGCACCGTGCCAGCACGCCGTCTGTGGGATTCGATCATGGCCTCGACTTACGATTACGCCGAGCCGGGTTTTATCCTCATCGACAAAGTCAACGAGCTGAACAACAACTGGTTCTGCGAAAACATCCGCGCCACCAACCCCTGTGGCGAGCAGCCGCTGCCGCCATATGGCTCGTGCCTGTTAGGCTCGGTTAACTTAACCCGTTTCATCGACAAACCCTTCACCTCAGAAGCGGCCTTCGACTGGGATAACTTCCGCGAAACAGTGGCTATCTTCACGCGTATGCTCGATAACGTCGTCGAAATCAATGGTTTGCCATTGCCGCAGCAGCAGCAGGAAATCATCAACAAACGCCGCCACGGCATGGGTTATTTAGGTCTGGGTTCAAGCCTGACCATGATGGGGCTTAAATACGGCTCAGAAGAATCGTTAAAATTCACCGAAGAAGTCACCCGCGAACTGGCAATGACCGGCTGGCGCACCTCGTTAGAATTATCAAAAGAAAAAGGCGCTGCACCGATCCTGCTGCAAAAATTCACCGTCACCAAAGAGATGTTATTCAAACGTCCGGAAATGAAAAAAGACGGCTACAAAGTCGGTGATCTGGTTAAAGGCAGTGTGCTGCATGCAAAATATAGCCGCTACATGCAAAAAGTCGCCGAAGTCGATCCGGAGCTGGCAGCCGAGCTGGCCGAAGTCGGTGCCCGGTTCACACATCATAGTTCGATAGCGCCGACAGGCACCATCTCCTTGTCACTGGCCAACAATGCCAGTAACGGCATCGAGCCAAGTTTTGCGCATCACTACGCGCGCAACGTGATTCGTGAAGGCAAAAAATCCAAAGAAAAAGTTGATGTCTTCTCCTACGAACTGCTGGCCTACCGGGCAATGATCAACGAAAAAGCCATGCCTTACAGTGAAGATGAAAACGCCAAACTGCCGGACTACTTCATCACCGCAGAAGACATCACACCGAAACAGCATGTCGATATTCAGGCCGCCTCGCAGAAATGGATTGATTCATCAATCTCAAAGACTGCCAACGTGCCGACCGATTATCCGTTCGAAGATTTTAAAAACATCTACGAATACGCCTATGACATGGACCTGAAAGGCTGCACAACATTCCGCTTCAATCCGGAAGTATTCCAGGGCGTGCTGGTTAAAGACAGCGACCTTGAAAATACCCTGTATCAGTTCACGCTGGAAAACGGCGAAACAATTGAAGTCAAAGGCAATGAAGAAATCGAATATGATGGCGAGATGCATTCAGCGGCTAACTTATTCGACGCCCTAAAAGAAGGCTACTACGGCAAGTTTTAGCGGCGTCTTTTTCGCTGTGGGGGTGTTGGCTCAAAATTTTTATTCGCTCATTTACTAAATGTAAACTTCGCGCCTAAAAATTTTAAGCCGCCTACCCACAACGTAAAATACTTGCTAAAACGGTACTCTGAGTTTAGAGAAAAATCTCTTTGTCAGAATAGAGAAAGTTTTAGAGAGTAATACTTGCTAAAACGGATGCGAAGTTTAGAAATTCGATCAAACAAGATTTAAAGCAGGGCTGCGGCGCTGCTTGAATAAAGGAAAGAAAATTATGGCTACTAAAATCAATTCAAAAATTGTCAGCTTCAAGGTCGTAAAAGACGACGAGCCGGAAGCCGTATCAGCGGCGAATACAGATATCGTCAGTGATGTGGTACACATGCACGAAGACGTAGAGCGTCCGGAGTTGCTGCTGGGCTCAACCTATAAAGTCAAAACGCCTTTATCAGAGCACGCATTGTATATCACCATCAACGACATCATCTTAAACCAGGGCACCGATCACGAGCTGCGTCGTCCGTTTGAGATTTTCATCAACTCAAAATCAATGGATAACTTCCAGTGGGTGGTTGCGCTCACACGGGTTATCTCAGCCGTGTTCAGAAAAGGCGGCGACAGCTGCTTCCTGGTTGAAGAATTAAAAGCCGTGTTTGACCCCAAAGGCGGTTACTTCAAAAAAGGCGGCAAATACATGCCCTCACTGGTGGCAGAAATCGGTGACGCCATCGAGTCGCACATGAAAATGATCGGCATGATCAAAGAAGAAGGCCTCGACGA
>JAOUKT010000024.1 GCA_029882395.1 Gammaproteobacteria bacterium | reverse complement strand
ATCTGTTGACTTCTGACTTCTGACTTCTGACTTCTGACTTCTGACTTCTGACTTCTGACTTCTGACTTCTGACTTCTGACTTCTGACTTAAGACTTAAGACTTAAGACTTAAGACTTAAGACTTAAGACTTCTGACTTAAGACTTCTGACTTAAGACTTCTGACTTAAGACTTCTAACTTAAGACTTATGACTTATGACCTATGACTTAATAATCGCAGCTAAAAAAACGACGCCTCTAACAACTCCTTGGTGTAATCTTGCTGTGGATTAGCAAAAACGCGTTCCGTCTCCCCTGCTTCTACCACCTTACCATTTCTCATCACAATCATTTTGTGTGACATCGCCCGCACCACTTTCAAATCATGGCTAATAAAAATATAAGACAACTGATACTTCTGCTGCAGACTAATCAGCAATTCCAGCACCATCTTTTGCACCGATACATCCAGTGCACTGGTTGGTTCGTCCAGCAATAACAAATCCGGCTTTAGAATCAAGGCTCTTGCAATGGCGATACGCTGTCGCTGGCCACCGGAAAACTCATGCGGGTAGCGGTACAAAATATTCTCCGGCAGATCGACCTCTGCCAATATTGACAATACCTTTTGATAACGCTGCTCTGCATTCAATCCCGGCTGATGCAAGCTTAAACCTTCTGCAATAATTTGCAGGATGGTCATGCGCGGGGACAATGAAGAAAACGGATCCTGAAAAACAACCTGACAAATGCGCCGGTATGGTCGCATTTGTTTGTCGGACAATAGTGAAATATTTTCTTTGTTTAGCAGAATATCACCACTGCAGTTTTGCAGTTTAAGCAGGCTCATACCCAGCGTCGTTTTGCCCGAACCGGACTCACCGACTACCCCCAGGGTTTCACCTTTTTTAATATCCAGGCTGATATTATCCACTGCAACCAGCTCATCAACCTGGCGTTTAAAAAAGCCTTTTTTAATCGCAAAGGCAACCCGAATATTATCGGCTTCTAACAACAGCTGCTCAGTCATAACTGGTTGCACCAGTTTTTCAAGCTGACTGGATAACAGTTTTTTGCTGTAGTCATGCACCGGCGACTGAAAAACAGCCGCAGCCTCTCCGGTTTCAACAATTTCTCCCTGACACATAATGCAGACCCGGTCTGCAAAATGTTTAACCAGATTCAGATCGTGCGTGATCATCAGTATCGCCATATTAAATTCTTTTTGCAGACTGGCTAATAATTTTATAATTTGCGCCTGTATCGTAACGTCTAAGGCTGTAGTAGGTTCGTCGGCAATTAACAACCTGGGTTTACAGGCCAGGGCAATGGCGATCATCACACGCTGTCGCTGACCACCGGAGAGCATATGCGGAAAATCTTTGACCCGCTGTTGCGGATCTTCAATGCCTACTTTATGTAATAACTCAATGGCCCGCTCTAGTGCCTGTTGCGTATTCAGTGGCTGATGGATCAATAATGTCTCACAGATCTGCTCACCGATTGTAAAGACCGGGTTAAGTGATGTCATCGGCTCCTGAAAAATCATCGCCACATCGCTACCACGTAGCGCCTGACACTGACTTTCAGAAAATTCAAGGATATCTTCGCCCTGGAAATAAATATTGCCCTGATACGTTGTTGCACGCTCTTCATGTAAACGCATGATCGACATAGCGGTGACAGATTTACCGGAACCCGACTCGCCGACTATGGCCAGGGTTTCACCTTGCTTAATATCAAAGCTGATATTGTTAACAGCCAGCACCTGATAATCTGCCGCGACGAAGTTAACGCTCAGATCATTCACTTTTAATAAGCTTTCAGACATCAGGCATTCTTCCTTGTATCCAGCGCTTCACGAATCGCTTCGCCGATAAAGATCAGCAACATCAGCGTGCCAACAAGCACAATAAAGGTACTGAGTGACAACCACCAGGCGGAAATATTTTCTTTACCCTGCGATAATAATTCGCCAAGGCTTGGGGTAGAAGGCGGCACACCCAGCCCGAGAAAATCGAGACTGGTCAGTGCCAGTATGGAACCGCTGATTCTGAAAGGCAAAAAGGTAATAACAGGCGTTAAACTATTGGGCAATAAATGTCGCCACATGATTTGCACATTGGACAAGCCCAGTGCTCTGGCCGCTTTAATGTATTCCATATTGCGGCCTTTCAAGAACTCAGCGCGCACGTAGTCTGAGAGACCCATCCAGCCAAACAGTGATAATAAAATAATCAGTATCAAAACACCCGGCTGGAAAATAGATGAAAAAATAATCAGCAAGTATAACTCTGGCATTGAGCCCCAGACTTCGATGAAGCGCTGAGAATATAAATCAATACGGCCGCCAAAATAACCCTGTACTGCACCGGCTAGTATACCGATCACGATACCAATCAGCGTTAAGGCAAAAGCAAATAATACCGACAGACGAAAACCATAAATCAGCCTTGCCAGTACGTCGCGACCGCGGTCATCCGTACCTAACAGGTTCTGCGTTGATGGTGCCGCCGGATTGGGCTCGGCTGAGTCATAATTTATACTGTTATAACTGTGCGCGTTCAGCGTATTTAGAAGCCAGCCGTTTTCAGATATTATCTTGCGGATATAGTTGTCGTTATAATCCGCTTCGGTTTCAAAATCACCGCCAAAAGCCGTTTCAGGATAGGCCACAAAAACGGGGAAAAACAGCTCACCTTTATAAGAAATCATTAACGGTTTATCATTACTCAGCACTTCAGCGAACAAACTGAGCACAAGTAGCAGCGAAAAAATAACCAGGCTGTAATATCCCCGTTTGTTGGTTTTGAATCGGCGCCAGGTTCTTTGGTTAGGTGACAGGTGAAGCAGACCGTTGGTAGCAGTGGCAGCAACTTTCATGTTAGCTATCCACCGATTCAAACTGGATACGCGGATCAATCAGCACATAGCTTATATCGGCCAGTAACTTGGCAACCAGCCCAAGCAAGGTAAATAAGTACAGTGTGCCCAGCACCACCGGATAATCGCGTTTGAGTACCGACTCGTAAGACAGCAAGCCCAGCCCATCGAGTGAGAAGATGGTTTCAATTAATAAACTTCCGGTAAAAAACGCGCCGATAAAAGCCGCAGGAAAACCTGTTATTAATGGAATCATGGCATTGCGAAAAACGTGTTTATATAAAACTTTATTCTCAGACAAGCCTTTTGCTCTTGCTGTCTGCACGTATTGTTTGCGGATTTCTTCCAGAAAACTGTTTTTTGTCAGCATGGTCATCACCGCAAAGCTGCCGATCACTGTCGCAATAATGGGCAGCACCATATGCCAGAGATAATCTAATACCTTCATTGGCCACGATAGCGAAGACCAGTTATCAGATACCAGTCCACGTAACGGAAAAATATCAAAAAAGCTACCGCCTCCTAACAAAACCAGTAACGCAATACCCAGTACAAAACCTGGAATGGCATAACCGATTAATATTAATGTGCTGGTGGTGACATCAAAACGGCTGCCATCGCGCACGGCTTTGGCAATGCCGAGCGGGATACAGGTCAGGTATACGATAAAAAAAGACCAGACCCCAAGACTGATTGAGACGGGCAATTTGGACAGCACCAGCTCCATCACCGATTTATTGTGGAAATAACTATCACCCAGATCAAAGCTTAAATAATTACCCATCATGGTAAAAAAGCGCTGATAAGCCGGCTTGTCAAAGCCATAAAGTTTATTCAATTGATCGAGCTGTTCTTTTTCAAGCCCTGTTGCGCCACGGTATAAACCGGCGGTACCACTACTGGCCTCTTGTCCGCCATTCTTGCCCTGCAGCTGACTCACCAGCTGCTCAACCGGCCCGCCCGGTACAAACTGCGTGACGATAAAAGTCACCAGCATAATGCCCACAAGCGTAGGGATCATTAATAAAAGACGTTTTAGGATATAAGCGAACATAGATCAGTTAATTTTTATTATGAGTTTAATTATTTTAACCACCAGCTTTTTATCATCCAGCTTTCGGGGTCATAATAAAGCGGTAATGTTTCTGGCATGCCGAATGTGTTTCTGTAGGCAATTCGATGAATATTAATATACCAGTTTGGTACCATGTATTCGCCAAACAGCAATACCCTGTCGAGGGCACGAGTAGCAGTTACCAGATCTTTTCTGTTTTCAGTAGCAACTATTTTTTCAATCAAGGCATCCACAACAGGGTCTTTAATTCCGGCTAAATTACGAGAGCCTTTTTTATCAGCGGCTTCAGAGTAAAACATGCTGAACAGTTCGTTACCCGGTGATTGTGAAGCCGGGAAACTGGATACTACCATATCAAAATCAAATCCATCAACGCGCCGCTGGTATAACGACGCATCTACAGTGCGGTAATTAACATCAATACCCAGACGCTTCAGATTGCGTGCAAACGGCGCAATGATTCGCTCAAAGCCCTTCTGGATCAGAAGCACCTCAAAACTAAAAACCTGACCTTGGGCGTTGCTTAACTTTCCATTTTTAACTACCCAGCCCGCCTGTTTTAATAAATGTTTAGCTTCACGCAAATTTTTACGCAATGATGAAGGCTTTTTAGTCGATGGTGCTGACCATTCTGTTGTAAACAGTTCTGCCGGCAGTTTATCTCTATACTGGTTTAATAATTTCAGCTCATCCCCTGTTGGTAAACCCGTCGCTGCCAGTTCACTGTTGCTGAAAAAACTTTCACAGCGTGTATATTGATTATAAAACAGATGGCTGTTTGACCATTCGAAATCCATTGCAGAGGTGATAGCGCGGCGGACACGCTTGTCTTTAAACAGATCTCGTCGGGTGTTTAGAATAAAGCCCTGCATGCCGGCATTATTTTTATGTTTGAGTGTTTGCTTAATTATTTCTCCGCTGTCATATTTTGGCCCGTTATGATCACGAGCCCAGCGCTTTGAATGATTTTCAAAAAAGAAGTCAAACTCACCGGCTTTAAAAGCCTCTAATGCAACCGTCTGGTCTTTGTAATATTTAAGTACCACTTTGTCATAGTTATACATGCCTTTTCTGACGGCTAAATCTTTTGCCCAGTAATTTGGATTGCGTTTATAGACAATTGTTTTACCCAGATCATACGACTCAACAACATATGGCCCTGTCGCAACCGGCACAACTTCTGTTAATTTATCAAAGGAGACATTTCCCAGCCATTTTTTTGAGAACACCGGTAAATCGCCAATGATTAAATGCAACTCAGGGTTCACTTTTTTAAAGCTAAAGCGAATCCGGTACTTATCCAGTACCTTGACCTGCTTAATATCGCCGTAATAAAAACGGTATTGAGGGTGCGCTTTATCACTTAATAATAAATCAACAGAAAACTTTACATGCTCTGCTGTGACAGGCTCGCCATCAGAGAATCGTGCTTTTTTGTTAATTCTATAGGTAACAGACAGCTTGTCTTTAGCCAGTTGAATATCATCGGCCAGTAAACCATAAACACTGAAAGGTTCGTCCAGGCTTTTTTCGGTCAATGATTCAAACATCAGCAGGTTGACGGCTCCTGCGGCAATCCCTTTGAGCACAAAGGGATTAAATGAATCAAATGTGCCGAATCCTGACAAAGACAGCTGACCGCCTTTTTTAGCAGCCGGGTTTACATAATCAAAGTGCTTGAAATTATGCTGGTATTTTGGTGTATAACCCATGGCCATGGATGCACTGGCACTGGCGATGCTTAATGAGTGAAAAAGCAGGAGAGTTATCAGTGTAAGCTTGGTTAATATTTGCACAATCTGTTCCGTTTTGTTCTTTTGTGTTTATTGTTGTTCTATTTCTATAAATACCTGTTTATCTGGCAACTCTTTACCTTCAAGGTTCCCTGTCCTATCCTATCACGGTAGAATAAGTGCATCATTAAAATAGTGAAGGAGCGGCTAATGGGCTTTTTAGATGGAAAGCGTGCTTTGATTCTTGGGGTTGCCAGTAAAAAATCAATTGCCTGGGGCATTGCCGAGGCCATGCACCGGGAAGGTGCCGAGCTGGCCTTTACCTATCAAAACGAACGTATGAAAGAACGTGTGGCCAAATACGCTGGTGAACTGGGTTCGGATATCGTTATCCCCTGTAACGTCGCCGATGATAATGAGATTGAAGCGGTGTTCGAGCATCTGGACGATTACTGGGATCATTTGGACATCCTGGTGCATTCCATTGCCTTTGCGCCTAAAGAACTGCTGGAAGGCGATTACCTGGACAACCTGACACGTGAAGGTTTTAATATGGCCCACGACATCAGCTCTTACAGTCTCGCAGCACTGGCCCGTGCTGGCCGGCATATGATGCAGAACCGCGAGGATGCCAGTATCCTGACTTTGAGTTACATTGGCGCTGTGCGTACCTTTAGTGGTTACAACGTGATGGGGCTGGCGAAAGCTTCACTTGAAGCTAATGTTCGTTACCTTGCTGACAATCTGGGCCCGGACGGAATCCGGGTTAATGCGATCTCAGCAGGGCCGATTCGTACTTTAGCCGCTTCCGGCATCGGCAGCTTCAAGAAAATTCTTGATCACACCGCAAAAAATGCCCCGCTGCGCCGTAATGTTACAATTGAAGAAGTGGGTAACTCTGCGGCATTTATGACATCACCGCTAGCCCATGGCATTACCGGTGAAATTCTTTATGTCGATAGTGGTTTCAATATTGTCGGGCTAAAAGACCATGACTAAATAGCGTTTCATCTAAAGCTTAAAGACCTGAAAAAGGCAGGCTTAGCTTGCCTTTTTTATGACTGCTGAAAACGCTTTACTTAGTTAATATATTTTTTTCACCCTGAAACTTCGCTATCACCACTGCTGCACATGAATCACTGAAAACATTAACCGATGTGCGGCACATATCAAGCACCCTATCAACAGCAATTATCAGACCGACAGCCTCCATTGGTAAACCAATAGCTGCCAGTATGATAGTGATGGCCACCAGACTGGCCGACGGGATACCAGCCACACCAATTGAGGTCAATAAAGCAACCAGCACAATGGTGAACTGCTGAGCAAATGACAAATCAAGCCCATAGGCCTGTGCGATAAATATCGCCGCCACACACTCATACAATGCCGTACCATCCATATTAATGGTTGCACCCAGGGGCAAAACAAAGCTGCTGGTTTTGTTTGAAACGCCGGCATTTTTTTCCACACAATCCATCGTCACCGGCAAGGTTGCCGATGAAGAGGCCGTTGAAAATGCCGTTAATAAAGCCGGTGACATGGCTCTATGATGGCGAAAAGGGTTAGAGATACCCGCAACATATTTTAATATTAACGGCAAAGTAATCAGGCTGTGTATCAACAAAGCAGAAAAAACCGATAGCGCAAATAAGCCCAGGGTCTCGATCAAATTGAAAAATTTCTCGGGGTTTCCGGCAGGGTCAATATCTGAAACCACTTTAGCAACCAAGCCAAAAACACCCAGAGGTGCAAAACGCATCACAAGGTCTGTGATTTTCATCATGGTTTCAAAGATACCATTCCAGAAATGTTTTTGAGTGAGCGCGTGGTCATGGCTGATACCACTCATGAAATAACCGAATAATAAACTGAAAAAGATCAGCCCCAGCATCTGGCCATTGGCCGCAGCAGAGACGATATTGGTAGGTATCATGCGCAGAAAGACATCGACTATATCCCCAGCACCACGACCCTCTACTTTTTCCGAAAAGCTGCTGGTTTCAACTTGCAGTCCAATCTTATCTTTTGCAGCCTCCCCATCTAAAATACCCGGCTCAACGTAATTTACAACCAGCAGACCAACAATGATCGCCAGCAGGCTACTGAGCAGATAGAAGAGCAGTGTTCTACCACCCAGGCGACCGATATCAGGGCCGTTACCAATGCCTGCTACGCCAACAATAATAGACGAAAAAACAAGCGGCACAATCAGCATTTTCAGCGCCTGAAGAAAAAGAGTGCCGATAAAGGCGAACATTTGATTAAAGCTGACACCAAATACAGCGGCATCCTTACCTGCTATATAGCCGGCAATCACGGCCAGTAACAAAGAGAACATTATTTTCCAATGCGCATCTAAGCTTTTATATTTGCCCCACATTTGACCGGCCTTATTTTGTTATATTAATCAGCTTTTTTTTCCGGAATATATATTTCGGCATTTTCTCTGATGGCAGCAACCACGGCTGTAAATTCCTTATTTGCAAGCTGGTTATTTAACTGCGTTAACACACCGGCATCCGCTTTTGCCGGCTTATCGCTAATGTCTTTAACAGACGATACAGCAATCACAGCAGCATCACCGCTATTTAAGGCTATTTGCTTGAAACTGACCTTGGTAGTTTCAGGTTTAGACAATTTGAAAGCGCTTTGCAGTAATTGCTTATCTGATTTGTCACTATCGCGTGTCACCAGGCCTAATGTTTTTGAGGCCGCTTTTAAGCGTGACATCTGTTTCTTCCAGTTTTCAAAAGAATTGTCTGCGCTCATGTTTGCAGCTAGTTTTGCAGCATCATCTCTGGCCATTTGTCTTGCTTTATTGGATTTTAACTCAGCAATAATACCGGCTTTAACTGCATCAAAACTTTTTGATGTGGCTAGTTTGTGCTCATTAATTCTGATTACAACCACATGTTTATTCGAAATCTCTACGGCATCACTGTTAAGATTTTCTTTTAAAATATTGTTTTCGAAAGCCATGTTTCTGACCTTCGCATGACTTGCTATGCCCGTACCGCTGTTACGACTAAACAGTTTTGATTTTTTAATGTCCAGCTTAAGCTGCTCAGCAACAAGGTCCAGACCTTCAGGGTTCTCATAAGCCAGATTAGCCAGCAGCTCTGCTCTTTCAAAAAACAGATTTTGAACACCTGATTCTTTTAGCTCTTTTTCGATTGAAGATTTTTTTGCCGCAAGCGTTTCAACCTTTTCGCTTTGTATTTCATCCAGCCTGACGATATGAAAACCAAATTCAGAACGGATAACGCCGCTTATCTGCCCTTTCTTTAATTTGAATAAAGCCTCTTCAAAAGGTTTTACCATCATGCCTTTTGAGACTAAGCCCAGATCACCGCCGTTTTCAGCTGAGCCCTCATCATCTGAATATTTTTTAGCCAGAGCAGAAAACTTTGCGCCTGATGCCAGCTCTTTTTCCACTTTTTTGATTTTTTCTTCCGCTAGTCGCTTCTCATCAGCTCCCGCGTCAGAGGAGAGACTGACTAAAATATGCCTGGCTTTACGTTGCTCATTCGCTTTTGCATTAGCAACATAGGTATCATAACTTTTTTGAATATCTGCACTACTGACCGGTACTTCGTTTTCTAACTGTTCTGACTTGAGCTCGATATACTGGATACTCACCTGTTCAGGGTTCATATAACGAAATGTGTTTTGCTGGAAATACTGTTTCGCTTCTTCAGCAGATACCTGTGCCTTATTGACATAATCATTCACACTAAATGTTACATAACTGATATTGCGCTGCTGTTTTTTTAGCGCTTGCGTTGCAGCAACGTCGCTTTCAGTAATGATGGCACTGGACATAATGGCATTCTGAATATGTGAACTGGAGAGTTCCTGACGGTACATGGCTTCAAAGCCTGCCAGACTCATGCCCTGGCTATTGAGCACTTTTTCATACAAATCCTGCGAAAACTGACCGTTTTCTTTGAATGCGTCAATTGATCTGATCGCAGCTGCCAGAGAGGCATCGGCAACAGCATATCCGGAATCATTGGCGTACTGATTAAGAGCTTCGGTTGCAATTAACTGGTTTAAGACCTGCTCCTTCAGTATTTTATCGTAAGCGTCACTTTTAGGCATATTTTTGCCAAACATCTGTTGCATACGTGCTCTTTGTTGTGACAGCGCACGATCAAATTGAGCCGGTGTGATTTCAGTGTCGTTGACCTTGGCTACAAATTTATTCGCACCCACATCAAGATAAGACTGAATTCCCCACAAGGCGAAAGGCACACTGATAAAAGCAACTATAACCCAACCTAACCAACCCTGAATACGATCATTAATAGACTGCAACATCTTTAAAAAGTGTCCTTTATTTTTTAGCCACAATACTCAAACAAATTGAATATTGAAATTGATAGTTAAATTTTGAAAGCGGACAAAGCCCGCCAATGTAAACGTTATTTCAGTTTGATCCAGCTAATGTGAATTCACTGTTAATCGCTCACTGCAGAAACATGCAGCTCCGCAAATCATACTATATGTCAGCAAGATTGTCGCAAAGAAAATTAAGCGCAAATGAAGAGTTATATTGAAAAATTCCTGATGGCGGAGCGGACGGGACTCGAACCCGCGACCCCCGGCGTGACAGGCCGGTATTCTAACCAGCTGAACTACCGCTCCGCAGGAATATTATGAAAACTGTCTCAGATTAATGGCGGAGCGGACGGGACTCGAACCCGCGACCCCCGGCGTGACAGGCCGGTATTCTAACCAGCTGAACTACCGCTCCTGGTAACTAACTAATATTATCTTGTCAGTATTTGGTGGGTGGTGAGGGAGTCGAACCCCCGACATTCGCCTTGTAAGGGCGACGCTCTACCAGCTGAGCTAACCACCCTTATCTGAGAACGCGCGCTAGTTTACAGCATCTTTAAGGGCTTTGCCAGGCTTAAATGCAGGCACTTTAGCAGCAGCAATTTGGATTTCTGCACCAGTTTGTGGGTTACGGCCAACACGAGCAGCACGCTCACGAACAAGATAAGTACCAAAACCTACGATAGTCACCTGGTCGCCATTTTTTAATGCGCCAGTTACAGCTCCAATAAATGCATCAACCGCTTTGCCGGCAGCTGCTTTTGATAGATCTGCAGTTTCTGCAACTGATTCTACTAATTCTGTTTTATTCATTCGATAGCCTTTTAATAGTTTTTATGAAAAATTTTATAATTTAAACAATATTTACGCCGTCCATAACAACAACGTAATTAAATACTCATCAGAGTAAAAGCTCGGAGCAACACCAACATATAAATTATCACTACATCAGTTGCCGCAATTTTATACCAGTGAAAGCCCGCCCGGTCAATGATTAATGATGAGAAACATTGCCTGATTTTTTATTTTCAGGCTTAGATTTACGACGAACGGCAGTCGTTCCTTTATCACCATCGGCATCTTCTAAGGCTGTTGGCTGATATTGTAAAGCATATTCCAGAGCCTGCTCAATCCACTGCACGGGTTGAACATCCAGCTTTTCCAGAATGTTTTTTGGAATTTCAGCAAGGTCTTTCCTGTTCTCTTCAGGTATCAATACGGTTTTGATACCACCACGGTGTGCCGCCAGTAATTTTTCTTTAAGCCCACCTATCGGCAAGACTTCTCCCCGCAATGTAATCTCACCTGTCATAGCCACATCAGCCCTCACAGGAATACCCGTTAACGACGATGTAAGCGCAACACACATGGCTACCCCAGCGCTAGGGCCATCTTTTGGTGTAGCCCCCTCTGGAACATGAATATGGATATCTTTCTTTTCATGGAAACCATCCTCAAGGCCCAGCACGGCGGCCCTGCTTCTGACCACAGACATCGCGGCCTGGATAGATTCCTGCATCACGTCCCCAAGTTGTCCGGTATAAGATAATTTACCCTTACCCGACATCACTGCCGATTCAATACTCAGCAGCTCGCCGCCTACCTCGGTCCAAGCCAGTCCCGTTACCTGTCCAACCTGGTCATTTTCTTCTGCCAATCCGAAACGGAAGCGTTTCACACCGAGGTACTTCTCGATATTTTTTGATGTAATGCTGATTTTTTTATTTGTGGGCTTCAGCAGAATATCCTTAACAACCTTACGGCAGATTTTTGCAATTTCACGCTCGAGATTTCGAACACCGGCTTCACGCGTATAATAATGCACAATATCTAATAAGGCTCCGTCAGAAATACTTATTTCATCAGGCTTTAGGCCGTTATCTTTGATTTGTTTGACCGCCAGATAACTTTTTGCAATATTGACTTTTTCATCTTCGGTATAACCGGCCAGCCTGATGACTTCCATCCTGTCAAGTAACGGACCGGGAATGTTCATGCTATTTGATGTTGCAATAAACATAACATCCGACAAATCAAAATCCACTTCAAGATAATGATCACCAAAAGTATGGTTCTGCTCCGGATCCAGCACCTCTAGCAAAGCAGAAGCCGGGTCACCACGAAAATCATTCGCCATTTTGTCAATTTCATCCAGTAAAAACAATGGGTTACGCGTACCCACCTTGCTCAGGTTCTGGATTACTTTGCCCGGCATAGAACCGATATAAGTGCGTCGGTGACCGCGTATTTCTGCTTCGTCACGCACACCACCTAAAGCCATACGGGTGAATTTGCGGTTAGTTGCGTTCGCGATTGAACGCCCCAGTGAAGTTTTACCAACACCCGGTGGTCCGACCAGACACAAAATCGGGCCTTTTAATTTTTTTACTCGTTGCTGTACAGCTAAGTACTCAAGGATTCGCTCTTTTACTTTTTCAAGACCGTAATGATCGGCATCTAAAACTTCACTAGCCTTAGATAAATCATTACTGATTTTACTGCGCTTTTTCCAGGGACAACCTGTTAACCAGTCGATGTAATTTCTGACAACCGTGGCCTCAGCCGACATCGGCGACATCATTTTTAATTTGCTCAATTCTGCTTCAGCTTTCTTTTGAGCCTCTTTGCTCATGCCGGCTTTTTCAATGCGCTGTTCAAGGTCTTCAACTTCGTTGGGCACGTCATCCATATCACCCAGCTCTTTCTGAATAGCCTTCATCTGCTCGTTCAGATAATACTCACGCTGACTTTTTTCCATCTGGGTTTTAACGCGGCCACGGATGCGTTTTTCGATTTGTAATAAATCAATTTCTGCATCAATCAGACTCATTAGATATTCAAGACGTTTAGCAACATCTGAGATTTCAAGAATTTTTTGTTTCTCTTCAATTTTAAGAGACATGTGCGCAGCGATGGTATCTGACAGCCGCGCCGGAGAATCGATTCCCGCCAGTGATGTTAATATTTCAGGCGGAACCTTTTTATTTAATTTAACATACTGATCAAAAATTCCGAGAATAGAGCGTGATAAGACTTCAAGTTCGCGCTCATTAGATTCTTCATCAGTCTCTAAAAGATCGTATTCAGCGGTAAAAAACTCCTCTGTATCTTTAAGGTTTTTTACAACGGCACGCTGAGAACCTTCGACCAGTACTTTAATAGTGCCGTCAGGCAGCTTTAAAAGCTGCAGCACGGTCGATAAAGTGCCTATCTCATGCAGATCATCGATTCCCGGCTCATCAATATCAGCGCTCTTTTGAGCCACCAGAAGAATCTGTTTATTAGCCGCCATTGCGGTATCAAGGGCCTTGATCGACTTGTCCCGGCCAACGAACAATGGAATAACCATATGCGGGTAAACCACGACATCTCGTAATGGTAATAATGGAATTGGCTGATGATCGTCAGACATTACTTCTGTATTTTCTGGGCTAGTCACGATACTTACCTCTTTTCATAACTCGGATATCAGCTAACAAATAACTGTATTTGCTAATCTTGGGGATACGAACAAGTTTTTCAACCCCGGTTTGAGAATATGTTTAGATATATTTAGAACAAAAAAAGCCGCGTCCTGAACGCGGCTTTTTTTAGCTTTTTGATGAGACCTGTTTCAGTTCATCACCCTCTATCACCAGATAAGGATCAGAGCCCTCATTAATGACGGATTCGTCGATGACCACTTTATGTACATTTTCCATGGATGGCAATTCATACATGGTATCGAGTAATGCATGCTCCAGAATAGTTCTTAATCCCCTGGCGCCTGTTTTACGTTTCATCGCTTTAGCAGCGATCGCATGCAATGCGTCTTCACGTATTTCCAGTTCAGCATCTTCCATTTCAAACAGCTTGCTGTACTGTTTTATCAGCGCGTTTTTAGGCTTCGTCAGGATTGTAATCAAAGCCTCTTCATCGAGCTCATTCAAGGTCGCTACTACCGGCAAACGGCCTACAAACTCGGGAATCAGACCAAAGCGAATGAGATCGTCTGCTTCCATTTCTTTAAGGATATCACTGGCTTTGCTTTCGGTATCTTTACTGCGAACCTCAGCCGAGAAACCAATACCACTTTTTTCAGTACGATGCTGGATAACTTTATCCAGGCCAGCAAATGCGCCGCCGCATATGAATAAGATATTGGCTGTATCGACCTGCAAAAATTCTTGCTGAGGGTGCTTACGCCCCCCTTGTGGCGGCACTGAAGCCACCGTGCCTTCTATCAACTTCAGCAATGCTTGCTGCACACCTTCACCCGACACATCACGAGTAATAGACGGATTATCGGATTTTCTTGAAATTTTATCGATTTCATCGATATAAACAATGCCAGTTTGGGCCTTATCGACGTCATAATCGCATTTTTGCAAAAGCTTCTGGATGATGTTTTCAACATCTTCCCCGACATAGCCAGCCTCTGTTAGGGTGGTGGCATCCGCAATAATAAAGGGCACATTCAGCATACGCGCAAGCGTTTCGGCCAGCAGTGTTTTACCGGAACCTGTCGGTCCGATAAGTAAAATATTGCTTTTGGATAATTCGACATCGCCCGACTTGGTCATGGCTTCGAGTCGTTTGTAGTGATTATAGACAGCTACCGCTAGGACTTTTTTTGCCTGTTCCTGACCAATCACATAATCATCTAATAAAACATTGATTTCTTTAGGTTTTGGTAATTTATCTACGGCTTCAGTTGACTGCTCTTGCAGCTCTTCCTGAATGATGTCATTACACAATTCTACACATTCATCACAAACGAAAACAGATGGACCAGCAATCAGCTTTTTAACTTCATTCTGGCTCTTGCCACAGAATGAACAATACAGCAATTTACCAGAATCCTGATTCTCGTCTTTAGTATCATCACTCATCAGTATTACCTCTAACCCCTAACTTTAATCTAACCTTGAATGATCTCTGCGTCTGATACAATACACAAAACGCAGGGCCATATCCTTAATTCTAGTCAATTATTCATTAATTTTTCAAATGATAACCTTACTCAGGCTCACACCAAATTAAAAGCCCTATTTTGACAAACGCGTTAAAACCCTCGCCCACCTGTTGAGTGTAGCGAATCTTGTATCAAAAGGACAATGAGAAATGAGAAAAATAAGCCCGATTATGTCGGTCATGAACTTTCTTCATGACCTTCAGGGTATTTATTTTGCTATCGTGACTCTAGCACAGAATCGATCAAGCCATAGTCTGCTGCCTGACTCGAGGACATGAAATTATCACGATCCGTATCTTTAGCTATTGTTTCCATATCCTGGCCGGTATGTTTTGCCAGAATACCATTGAGTTTTTCACGCATATTAAGAATTTCACGAGCATGTATATCGATGTCTGTCGCCTGCCCCTGGAAACCACCTAAAGGCTGGTGAATCATGACACGTGAATTCGGTAGAGCAAAACGTTTGCCTTTTGCACCACCGGCCAGCAGCAGCGAACCCATGCTGGCAGCCTGTCCAATACATAAAGTACTGACATCAGGCTTAATAAACTGCATGGTATCGTAGATAGCCATGCCAGAGGTCACTACACCGCCAGGAGAATTAATATAAATAGAAATATCTTTATCTGGATTTTCAGATTCGAGAAATAATAACTGGGCCACAACCAGGTTAGCCATATGGTCTTCGATTTGACCCACAATAAAAATAACACGCTCTTTTAATAAACGTGAATAGATATCAAATGAACGCTCACCGCGAGGTGTTTGTTCGATAACCATTGGCACCAGTTGTGATACTGTATCCATCGCACCATTACTTCCACTATTAAAACTCATTTAATTCCCCTAACTCTATGCTGGCAGTCCCGGCTTCATCACTTCATCGAAGGACTTTTCTATTTCATTGACAGTGGCGCGCTCAGAAATCCAGTCTACGACCATTTCTTCAAGAACCAGTGCTTCGACACTCGCCATTGCCTGCTGGTTTTGATTATAGTAGTTAATATATTGTTCTGGGTCATCATAAGCCGAAGCCGCTGTTTTTATTTTTTCCTGAACAACATCTTTATCCAGTTTAATACCGTTCTCTTCAATCACTTTACTGATTAACAGGCCGAGTTTAACTCTGCGAGTAGCATCTGATTCAAAAGTATCACGCGGCAAATTGTCAACATTCTGACCTTTTTGCTTCATTTGTTCCTGCAGGTGCGTGATCTCTTCATCTATCAGCGCTGTAGGAATCAATACGTCATTGGCATCAACAATAGCATCCATTACCCGTGCTTTAAACATACCTTCAACGTTGTTTTTCAGTTCGCGTTCCATGTTATTGCGAATGTCTGACTTTAATTTTTCAACATCACCGTCTTCAACACCCAGAGCTTTTGCCATTTCAGCATCCAGCTCAGGTACTTTCGGCTCTGCAACCTGCTTAACTGTAATTTCAAAGCGCGCTTCTTTTCCAGCCAGATCAGCCGCCTGGTAATCAGCAGGAAAGGTGACCTTTAACTCACCGTCCTGGTCTTTTTTCATGCCGGTCAGTTGCTCTTCAAAACCCGGAATCATGCTTTTAGAGCCTAATACGACAGGCACGTCTTTCGCCGCACCGCCTTCAAATGCCTCATCGCCGATATAGCCGATGAAATCAACCATCATCTGATCGCCTTCTTTAGACGCACGATCAACAGGTGTCCACTCAATACGCTGCTTGCACAGTGTTTCTATCATTTTATCGATATCAGCATCGGCAACCGTCGCAATGTCTTTTTCGATAGTCAGCTTTTCCATGGGTGCCAGTGTGACTTCAGGATAAACCTCTAATGTGGCCACAAACTCAAACGGCTGATTATCTTCGAGTTTGACATCTGAAATCGTTGGCATGCCAGCAGGACGTAGTTTTTCCTGGATAATGGCATCACGGTATGAGCTTTCAATCACATCAGTCATGACTTCTGACTTAGCATTGCCAAGGTGTTGCTGGCGAACCACTTTCATAGGCACTTTGCCGGGACGAAAACCATCCATCTTGACGCGTGACGCAATGGTCTTTAACTTGGATTCAACTTTCTGATCTATCTGATCAGCAGGAACTGTAATGGTAAGTTTACGTTCGAGACCTTCGCCTGTTTCAACTGAAACTTGCATGGAGCACCTCTTTATATATGCATTGATGTTTTAAAATAAGAAAATGGTGCGAGTGGGGAGACTCGAACTCCCACGGGTTGCCCCACTAGAACCTAAATCTAGCGCGTATACCAATTTCGCCACACTCGCAATGTGCCTATCATAACAAAAAGCCCGCATGGAGCGGGCTTTATTGCCAATGAGATTTAAGGATGTCCTTAATCTCATCTTTAATATGGGGTGAACGATGGGGCTCGAACCCACGACAACCGGAATCACAATCCGGGACTCTACCAACTGAGCTACGCTCACCATAACTTGCTCGGTTACCTGATTTCAGGTAACCCAAGCCCTGCCAATATGGTGCGCCCGGCAGGACTCGAACCTGCTACCCTCGGCTTAGAAGGCCGATGCTCTATCCAGATGAGCTACGGGCGCAGAATTCTGCTTATCCGTTATCCATTCAGATAAACTTGTAAAATTGGTCGGGGTAGAGAGATTCGAACTCCCGACATCCTGCTCCCAAAGCAGGCGCGCTACCAGACTGCGCTATACCCCGAACTTTCTACCAGATAACTGCTTATCTCGAAGGCCGAGGATAATACGCGGATGCCTCGTTTAGGTCAACAGGTATTCGAGTTAGAAAGCGGTTTTTTTTCAATTCATTCATTAGCTTGTGTGAATTTCAGGCAAATTGCTAAACGTTATTAATGACGCTGTTTAATAAAATGATCTTTGAATACCAATGATTGCATATTCATGAGAAAATATGTGGTTTCAACCAGCTCATCAGATAATACAGGTTATTGCATGCCAGCTCAGAATATTGACGGAAAACAAATCGCTTACGATTTAAAACAAAAATGCAAACAACGTATTGATGAGCGCCTAGCCAAAGGCCAGCGTGTACCGGGTTTGGCTGTTATTCTGGTTGGCGCCGACCCGGCATCAGAAGTCTATGTCAGAAACAAACGCCAAAGCTGTGAACAAATCGGGCTGATTTCCAAATCTTATGACCTGCCGGCCGCTACCAGTCAACAGGCATTATTTGATCTGGTCACAGAACTGAATAACGATGACAGCATTGATGGCATTCTGGTTCAGCTACCCTTACCGGCGCATATTGACTCGTCGGTTATCATAGAGCATATCAAACCGTCAAAGGATGTTGACGGCTTTCACCCCTACAATATAGGCAGACTGGCGCAGCGAATTCCTTTATTACGCCCCTGCACCCCATGGGGCATTATGACAATGCTGGATAGCGTCGGTGAGACCTATAAAGGCCGTCATGCCGTTATTGTCGGTGCCTCTAATCATGTCGGCCGGCCGATGGCAATGGAACTGTTACTGGCTGGAGCCACTGTTACCAGTACACACCGTTTCACTTCAAACCTGGCTGAATTTGTCGGCCAGGCTGATATTTTGGTTGTTGCTGTCGGCAAACCCGGCATCGTCAAAGGTGAATGGGTCAAACCCGGCGCGACTGTGATTGATGTCGGTATTAACCGCACCGAAGAAGGCAAACTGATTGGTGATGTCGACTTTGCAGCCGCGGCCAAAAAAGCCGCATACATTACACCCGTCCCGGGTGGCGTAGGCCCTATGACCGTCGCCATGTTGATGAGCAACACGATCGATGCCGCCGATATTCGGGATAAAAAGCGCGCTTCTTAATCTCGATCGCAGAAGACACATTCAGAGTAAACGCTCATCTTATTGGCCCGCCAGGCCTTTTAATACCATATCGGTATAACTGACAATACCTGTCACTTTTCCGTTTTCCACTACCGGTGCGCGCGATAAGCCCATACGCTCAAACAGTCGTGCACAATAACGAATGTCCATATTGGGATCGACCGTTACCACCGGTTTGGTCATGATTTCATAGATATTGACACGCTCTGCCGAGCGGTCTTTAGCCAGCACCTGTTTTGCAATATCCGACAACAACACCATGCCGTACTCATCCCCTTCAAAACGTTTATTAACCAGCAGTGTTTTCGTTTCAATGTGACGCATTTGTTCGAGCGCCTCAGCCACGGTTAACTTGCCGTCAATCATATCGACTTTGTTTTTCATGACGTTTCGCACTGGTACCATTTTTCCGGGTTTCATAATTCATCCTCCACAGCTGTCACCAGCTCTTGCACCTGATGCGCCACCCCTACCGCATCTTCCACATCAATCTGAAAGGCAATGCCCGTACCAGGACTGGTATCAAACTGGCCCATGTCTGCTATTTTTTCAAGAATTTGTCGGCTCATGTGCTCTTCAACCAAAAATAATAAAACGTCACGCTGCGTTTCCAGCGACAAGCCAAAGAAGGTTTTAGACTTCTCGATACCTTCACCCCGGGCACTGTTAATAACAGTGGCTCCGGTGGCCCCTGCTGTTCTGGCGGCTTCAATCACAGCATCTGTTTTTGAATCCTCGACAAATGCAATTATCAATTTGAAATGCATATTTCTGATCTCTCTTTAACAACCGGTCACCCGGTATTATTTTAACTTTAATCAGGTTTTTCGATACTTAAATTATTTACCTGATTATTTTGCTGATTTTTTTTCGCGCTTATTCATATATTCTGAGAGCTGCGCATAGGCCATCACCGACATCACCGGAAACAAGCTGGCAAACGCAATCAAACCAAAACCGTCCAGCAAGGGGTTTCTTCCTGGTACGCTTTCGGCCAGACCCAGACCTAAAGCCGCCACTAATGGCACCGTTACTGTAGATGTAGTCACCCCGCCTGAGTCGTAAGCCAGAGGCACAATCATTTTGGGCGCATAAAAGGTCTGAATCACGACAAAGATATAACCCGTGATAATAAAATAATGCATTGATAAACCGCTAACGATTCTATAGGTTCCCAGTGATATACCTATCGCAACGCCCAGCGCCACAGCAATACGCAAGCCCCAGACACCAATCGCGCCACCGGAAACATCATTCGCCTTAATAGCAACGGCCATTAAAGACGGCTCTGCAATGGTGGTACTAAAACCAATGGCAAAAGCAAAAATATATACCCAGTAATAATCCATCCAGTTCACGACATCGGGAACTGCTGCGCTGTCTCCAAATATAAAATCCGGGCTGGTTAGCTGGTCAGCCATCAAACGACCTATTGGAAACAATGCTTTCTCAAGCCCGACCAGAAAAAAAGTCAGGCCAATGATGACATAGACAAATCCAATCACTACATTTTTTAAATTAGCTATTGGCCGGCGAATAACAAATATCTGGAAGCCGAAAAGGATTAAAGCGATAGGCAGCACATCTTTCAATGTTGATAACAGCGTCTCAATAAGATTTAAAAGCATTGTCAAATCACCATGCCATATGCCATGACAAAAATCATAGGCAATAACGATGCAAAGGCGATCAGACCAAAACCATCGATCATCGGATTACGGCCTCTGATTGACGACGCCAGACCAACGCCCAGTGCAGTGACTAATGGCACGGTAATGGTTGATGTGGTGACACCCCCCGAATCATAAGCGATGCCGACGATTTCCTTCGGTGCGAAAACTGTCATTAAGACCACCAGACAATAGCCACCGATGATCATGTATTGAATAGACCAGCCTTTTAAAATCCGAATCACACCCAGCACAATAGCAAAACCTACCGATAACGCGACGGTATAACGCAGGCCATTGGCATAACTTTGTTTAGCATTCAGGGTGGCCTCTATGACACCGCCATTGGCTGCAACACTGGCCGCCTCTGCTGCCACGGCTATCAATGCAGGCTCTGCTATGGTGGTGCCAAAACCCAGTGAAAAGGCAAATATGATTAACCAGAGCACACTGCCTTTGCGGGCAAAAGCATGTGCCATGCTTTCGCCAATCGGGAACAGCCCCATTTCAAGACCATAGATAAAAAAGGTCAGACCCAGAACAACAAAAAGCAGGCCCATTAACAGCTCAGCCAGATTGGGCAATGGCTGACCAAATACCGCTAACTGAAAAAACACTACAACAATAATGATAGGTGCCAAATCGCGCAAACTAGCGGCCATCGATTTAAATAAAGCCCAAAAAGCGTTCTTCAAACACACCCTCTCAAAAATATACGAATTATTATTGTCTCAGTTTAGACGCTATATATTTAAACACTCTGCAGACAGATCAATTATCTGTTGAACGACGTTGCGGTGAAACTGATGCGTCTAATATCTTTTCGGCTTTTAATACCTCTTCGGTCATGTTCATCACACTATCAGGTATCAATGAAATCGATGATATACCCTGATTAACCAGCCAGTGCGTTATTTCAGGAAAGTCCG
Source organism: Gammaproteobacteria bacterium (assembly GCA_029882395.1). Lineage (GTDB taxonomy): Bacteria > Pseudomonadota > Gammaproteobacteria > SZUA-229 > SZUA-229 > JAUVDT01. Next base: position 20,149 of record JAOUKT010000024.1, on the reverse strand, counting down.
ATGGCGCCTGACCGCAAATACCGACGTATTTGTTTTGTTTCTGGCAGGCCGTGATTGCCATCTTCATTAGTATTTTTACCGCCTCATTGCGCTCATCAAAACCCGTTATCAAACCCGAATCCCGGTCCACACCCAGTGTCAACTGCGTCAGGTCATTTGAACCAATAGAAAAACCATCAAAATGCTGTAAGAACTGATCAGCCAGCAAGGCATTGACCGGAATTTCGCACATCAGGTAAACTCGCAAACCGTCGGCCCCACGGCTCAAACCCTGCTGTTTCATTATCTGCAAGACTTTTGTGGCTTCATCCACACTCCTGACAAAGGGCACCATTACATGCACATTATCCAGCCCCATGACTTTTCTGACCTGCAATAAAGCTTTACACTCGAGCTCAAAACACTGGCTAAACAATTCAGAAGGGTAGCGGGAGGCACCACGGAAACCAATCATCGGATTTTCTTCCTTAGGCTCAAAACAATCGCCACCTACCAGAGAAGCATATTCGTTTGATTTGAAGTCCGATAACCTGACAATCACCGGGCGGGGATAAAACGCCGCCGCAATCGTGCCGATACCTTCGGCCAGGCGGTCAACATAATAGCGTTCCGGCGTTTCGTAACCTGAAATAATCTGTTTAATTTTTTGCTGCAGCGCCTCATCAAGTGAAGCTAGCTCAAGTAGAGCCCGGGGATGAACTTTTATCGTATTGTTAATAATGAATTCAAGGCGTGCCAAACCAACGCCTTCAACCGGTAAAAACGACGCCTCGAAGGCCTGTTCCGGATTAGCCAGGTTAAGCATGATATCGGTTCTGGTTTTTTCTAAATGACTGTAATCTACTAACGTTTTGTTAAAAGATAACTCCCCGCGGTAAACATAACCGGTATCCCCTTCGGCGCACGATACCGTGACCACATCACCATCTGAAATCAGTCGTGTGGCGTCGCCACAGCCGACAATCGCCGGGATGCCCAGCTCTCTTGCGATAATGGCGGCATGGCAGGTCCTGCCGCCGCGGTTTGTGACAATAGCCGCCGCTATTTTCATCACCGGCTCCCAGTCCGGATCGGTGATGTCGGTGACTAATACCTCACCGGCTTTAAGCTGATACATATCCGCCGCATCCATTACTACCCGGGCGCGGCCAAAAGCAATTTTTTTACCAATACTTCTGCCAACAGCGAGCTTATCACTGCGTTCATTCAGGCTGTAATGAAGCTGATGCTGGATAGACTCTAATGCTTTAACGGTCTCTGGCCTCGCCTGCACAATATACAGCTGACCATTAAAGCCGTCTTTAGCCCATTCTATATCCATTGGACGACCATAATGGTTTTCAATTTTTATCGCATAACGTGCCAGTTGCAGCACATCTTCATCTGACAAAGAAAACTTTCGCCGCTCAGCGGGTGCGACATTAACATTATGCGTTGATAATCCCGCGGTATTATCGCGGGAATAAACCATCTTTTTAGCTTTCTCACCCAGCGAACGCCTGATAACCGGGTGATGACCTGATAACAAGGTCGGTTTGAAGACATAGAATTCATCCGGGTTAACAGCGCCTTGCACGACATTCTCACCCAGGCCATAGGCAGAATTGATGAACACCACATCGCGGAAACCGCTTTCCGTATCCAGTGTGAACATAACACCTGCCGAACCACGATCAGAGCGCACCATTTTTTGCACACCTATCGACAGGGCCACATCATCATCAGAGAAACCTTTATCAACCCGGTACGAAATAGCACGATCGGTAAACAGCGAAGCAAAAACCTGTTTGCAGGTTTGCAACAGGTTTTCCACACCGCTAATATTGAGATAGGTTTCTTGCTGGCCGGCAAACGAAGCATCGGGCAAATCTTCCGCCGTTGCCGAACTTCTGACAGCGACATCGGTATTGGCACCGTAATAGGCTTCCAGACTCTGATAGGCCGCTGTAATTTCCTCACGCAGTAGTTTTGGAATGTCAGCATGCAAAATCATGTTACGAATGAGTTTGCCGGTCTTGCTCAGCTCAATAACATTGTGCACATCCAGTTCTTGCAGCGCATCGTCTATTTTTTGTTTGATTTTGTTTTCCACCAGTATCAGCCGGTAAGCTTCCGATGTGGTCGCAAAACCAAAGGGGACATTAACACCCTGTTCTGAGAGAACAGAATACATTTCACCCAGTGACGCATTTTTCCCGCCTACTAATGCAACATCGTTTATGCCTATTTCTGCAAACGTTTTAATGTATTTCATTGTAATTATCCTGACAGCTGGAAGCGATGAATCAAACAGGTAGAACTATTTTTCTTAACTATAATCAAATAAAACGATATGGAAATTAAAATATATCAAAGATATTCAAATTTAACCCGCATTGTGACATTAAATGAAAAAACCCGGTCAATTATCCACGCCACCGATCAAATGGTATCAGTTACTAAAATTTCAGATACCGCTGGCTATCCTGATTTTATTCACTTTACTAACCAGTGCTATCCGCTTCACCCTGACCTCCGTCGAGGCCCGCACGCATGACTACGCCATTCTTAACCTTGCCGGCCAGTTAAGGGTCATAAGCAACAATATCGTTACTCAGAGCCAGCAATATAAAGCTAACGCGCCGCGTGATTACACATCATACAACAGAGACCTGAAGTTATATGCCAGAACGTTACAGCATCAGGTGGCACAATATGACGACATAATTCAATCATTTAAAAAAAGAGAGTTCAGACCCGCCCTGACCGGGCTTGACAGTGCCCTGAGCTGTAACTGGGATCAGCAATCAATTTCACAACTAGACCTTACCGCCTTTGAATGGGACAGTTTCAAAGCAGGGCTTGCCAGGTCTTTAGGCGATGATGAGAATGAGCCCCGGCTGGAATATGCTGCCAGCTATATCCTTACCAAAGCCAGGTCTCTGACCGATACAACTGATCAGTTAACTAAAGAATTCAGGTTAATGATGCAACGTAAGCTCGATGATTTGATTACGACCATTAAAACCTTGTTACTTCTCTCAACTATCGTCGCCATCAGTATTCTGGCATTATTTTATTTCAGGCTATTAAATCCTTTGAGACAAAGCCTGGCAGGTATTGATCAGATCAGTAACGGTAACTTGCAACACCAGATAGTCACCCGGGCCCAGAATGAACTGAGCACGCTCAATCAGTCCATCAATAACATGGCATCATCATTGAATGCGGTATTAAACCTTACCTCACATGTAAGCAGTGCGAGCACAATGGACGAGACACTGCAGATCGTATTTGAAGAATTTGCTGAAATCTCCCCCATCAACTGGGCCGGTATTTTCAGTGTTAACGCCAGCCGCACGCAGATCAAACTGGACAGAATGTTTAGTGACTTTGACAGCAAGCTCACAGAAAACCAGACATTTGCGTTTGAGGATTCATTAATGTCCGAAATCATTGAGCAAGCTAACGTCGTGATTATTAATGATACCGATATCATAAAGCAGCAACATCCGAATTCTGCGATTGCCTTGCTCAATCGCGAAGACAATCTAAAATCCGCTTTACTGTTACCGTTAATCACTTCATTTAAAGATGATAATATTATCGTTTTTGCATCACGCCATACCGATGCCTACGAACCGGCAAAAACCGACTTACTCAATTTTATTGGCCAGCAACTGACCACCAGCTTTGAAAAAAACGTGGTGATGGAGAACCTGGTTATTTCAGCTGTTGAAGGGCTTGCTAAACTGGCAGAAAGCCGGGACCCGGAAACAGGCGACCATTTATTAAGAATGAGCATCTACTCTGCCATTATTGCCCAGCAATTAAAAGACAACAGCGCCTATAGCGAACAAGTTAATAATCAGTACATCAGGGATATGCTACGTTTCTCACCAATGCACGATATAGGCAAAGTAGGCATTGAGGACAGTATACTTTTAAAACCGGGCAAGCTGGATGACAACGAAAGAGCGAACATGCAACAACACCCTGTAATCGGCGGCAATGTATTGAGACGCTGTGAGCAACAAATGAATCAGGTAGGCTATAGCATCTTTAAGCTGGGTATTGAAATCGCTGACAGCCATCATGAAAAATTCGATGGTAGCGGCTACCCTCAGCAGTTATCAGGCACAGACATTCCTTTATCAGCACGCATTGTTGCGGTCGCTGATGTGTTTGATGCGTTGACCTCGAAACGACCCTATAAAGAAGCCTGGCCAGTCGAGCAAGCAATAACGCTTTTGGATCAGCAGACAGGCAAGCACTTTGATCCCGTTATTATCCAGGCCTTTCATGCTGCCAGGGCTGAAATCATGCAGGTATATGAAAAGTATAAACATATTTAATCAGCTATTGATGCCAAAGAAATGCATACTGTTATGATAACTGTGCTGTTCAATCAAAGCATAAGGCTGCTGGTAACAAGCGGCAACTGCCTGACAAATGTGCGGCAAAAATGCCGGCTCATTACGCCTGGATCGCGGCTTAGGCTGCATGTCTCCGGGTAATAAATAGGGCGCATCTGTTTCTATCATCAGCTTATCAAGGGGAATCTGATTGACTATTGAACTTAGCACCTGGCCTCTTCTGTCATCACATATCCAGCCCGTTATACCAATATACAAGCCCATTTCAAGGTAACATTGCAGCTCTTTTTGATTGCCGGTAAAACAATGCGCCACAGCCGCCGGTAACTTTTCTATATATTTTGACAAAATGGCGATGAAATCCTGATGCGCATCTCGCTGATGTAAAAAAACAGCGGCGTTCTTTTCAACGGCCAGCTCCAGTTGCGCTTCAAAGCATATTAACTGCGCTGCAGGCGTGGAAAAATTTCGATTGAAATCCAGCCCGCACTCACCAAGCGCACGCACACTGTCTTCTTCAAGCAATGATGCCAGTTTAGTCACCAAGCCGGGCGAAAACTCTTTCGCATGATGAGGATGTATACCGGCAGTAGAATACAATACGCCAGGGTACTGTTTGTTTAATTGCAGTGCCTTTTCAGATTCGAGCAGATTTGTACCGGTGACAATCATTTTGCCCACACCTGACTGTAACGCCCTCTGGATGACTTCATTAGTGTCTTTTTCAAACTGCTTTGACGTCAGGTTGACACCGATATCAACTAACAAACATGGACTCCGCGTTCAGAACAGGCTGTTAATGAGCGCATAATCAGCCCTTCTTATTGTATAAAACGTTATAATTCATGACTATTATTCTCTCTAATACGTTTTCACATTATGTTATCGAATATCACCATCTATTGTGCAGATTTAAGTAAACGAGAACAGGCCAGCGCCTTTGCTAATAATAATAACTACCTGTTTGCCACAGCGCTGCCGGTTTCGACCGCGTTATATTTAAGCTTCGAAGAAAACAGTCTGAGCTTGCACGATAGCCATATCAACAGCAGCATCAGCATTGATTTTACCAGTGGCGGCCTGGCTCACCGGCTGCAGTACGGTGGCGGTAAAGGCCAGACGATTGCCAAAGCGATTGGTATCAGCAGTAAAAACAAACCCCATATTCTAGATGCAACAGCAGGACTGGGAAGAGATGCATTGATACTGGCAAATCTTGGCTCAAAAGTCACTCTTGTCGAACAATCGCCAGTACTGGCAGAAATGCTAAAACAGGCAATTGATTTGGCAGCGGATAACCCGCTGTTTCAGCAGGCCACCGGTGCCGGTTTCGAACTTTATAACGATGATGCCGCTTTGTTTATGGATAACAGAATCATAGACGGCTGTGATGTGGTGTATCTTGACCCCATGTACCCGGAAAAGAAAAAGACCGCTCTGGTTAAAAAAGATATGCAGATCTTACAGCAATTAATAGGTCATTCAACAGCTGAGCAAAACGCCAGGTTATTGACCGCAGCCATAGCATTTGCCAGCCAACGCGTGGTTGTAAAACGGCCGAAAAATGCTGAGAATATCAACGGGCCTGCGCCAACCATGTCTCTCCATTCCAAAAAAACCCGTTATGATGTCTATGTCATCAAGACATTATCGTAACTTTTCCAGTTTGAGAAATTTATGATTGTTATCAAATAACAGACGAAAACGACCATTTATACCATTTGCCGTTATAAATGGTTGCAGGGCGCTGGCAGGAAACTGAATTTTTCTGCCATCTTCTGAGCGCACAATGACGGCTTTTGCCGCACCCCGGTAATATTGCAAATACTTCTCTGGTGATATTGCCAGTGAAAAAAACACACCCTGCATCAAACAACCTATAGTAAATTACCAACCCCAGACAACACCTTCAAGCAGGTGATTGAGGTCATTATACTCTGAATTTTTGGAGACAATAAACTGTTTCGATTTCTTGCTAAAACGCTTAAACAGCTCAGAAGCACCGGCAGCACCTCTTTCTGTTGTCAAGGAGGCGACAATCTGGTCTCTTAGCTCCGAAGGGATTTTTTTGCTGGCTGTAATCGTCTGATTAGGCATTCTTATGCTTGTCCAGATAATTTTATATTGAGACCGGATATCTTCTGGCACTTTATTTTTGAAAAAACCATCCCTCATAACCGCAGCAGAACATTTACCGGATTTGAGTTTATTAAAGACACCTTTCATACCGCCTTTGGTTTCGACAAAAATAGGCTGCCGAACCGGATTTTTAAACTCACGTAACATTGAAATAGTGGCAAGATTTGGTGACGCCAGACCACAGATTTTTTTTGCGATCAAATCCTGAATTTGATTTATTCCCGAATCTTTTTTAGTAACGATATAAAACCCAAGGTGACCTTGTAACCTTACCAATGGTACATGCTGAATATGCTGCATACGCCATGCACTGAACTGCGGCCCATCAAACACCAGATCATAATCCCCCCGGCGCATTTTCATAGAATAGGTTAACCAGTCCCGGGGATGTTTATAAACTACTTTCTCGCCCATCATTACACTGAGCGCTTCAGCAATAGGCCCGTAAATCTTCTCACCCGCTGCCGGCTTTTCTCGCGGCGGCGCAGAAAAAATCAATTCTGCTTTAACAATAACGGGATAAATAAAGAACAGCGCAGAAAAAACTATGGTAATTATTTGTTTCATCATGAAAGCCCCTAAATGATTAACCAATTGCTTCTAGCAGTACTAGTTATTAGTTTTATTTATTATCTGCTAATTAACAATCATAGTAGTAAACGTTGTGTGTATCAAATTTGTAAAAAAAATAACAGCAAACAACCACTAACCGTCTAAGGGATTTTACCTATTTAGTCCCTGAAATTCTTGTATTGTAACGGCAAATCAATATCAGAACTTTTTAATAAGCTAATTGCATCTTGTAAATCATCCCTTTTTTTACCCGTCACTCTCACCTGCTCTCCTTGAATCGCCGCCTGAACTTTTAACTTGGATTGTTTCAACAGTTTAACGATTTTACGGGCATCATCTGTTTCTATACCCGCTTTCACATTTGCGCTCTGGTAAGCACGGTTGCCACGCTCATCAATATCGCCCATTTCAATGCTCCGCAGATCGAGCCCTCTTTTGGACATTTTATTAAACAATATCTCATGCATTTGACGAATCTGGAATTTGCTGTTGGCTTCGAGGTTCAATTCCGATTCCGTTTGTTTTACTTTGGCATCGCTGCCTTTGAAATCAAACCGGCTCGATATTTCACGATTTGCCTGGTCGACCGCATTTTTTAATTCATGTTGATCAACATCCGATACAATATCAAACGATGGCATATGAGAAACCTCTCTAAACAATATATAACAACAGGTTAAGATACATGATTTTTTCAAAGACTTCACGTGGCTTGATAATGCTGGGAGCAATCAGCGGCTTTTTAAGCATCATTTTAGGCGCATTTGGCGCCCATGCTATCAAACAATGGTTAGCTCCTGATTTAATGTCGGTTTATCAGACAGCGGTCAGTTATCAAATTTACCATTCCCTTGGCTTGTTACTGCTAGGCCTGATTTATCACCACCATCAAAATTCTCTGATACGTGCCGCCGGCTGGCTGATGATCAGCGGCACGGTTATCTTTTCAGGCAGCCTTTATATCCTCGCACTTGCCGATATTCGCTGGCTCGGGGCCGTTACGCCTGTCGGTGGCAGCTTTCTGATATTGTCATGGTTATTGTTAGCCATTGGCATCCGTAAACAAGCCTCATAATTTACGTTGCATAGCCGTTAAGATGCCGTGCAGTATGTTCAGCTCTCTTCTTGAGGGTTGTGACCTGTTTAAAAATATCTGCAATCTGCGCATCACATTTTCCGGGTTATTGCTGCCAAAAAACTCAATATCAGTCATCACTTGATACAGGTGCTGATGCAGTGTCTGAATTTGACCGGCTTTGGCCACCTGATCATCTCCTTCGGGCTTAGTAGCAGGCTCTGCATGAGTTTCCAATGATGAGTTAAAGAGCTCATAGGCTATCACCTGCACTGCGGCGGCGACATTAAGTGAGGTGCAATCAGGGTTTGTCGGGATATGCACCAGACGATGACATAAGGCCAGCTCTTCATTGGTTAATCCGGTGCGCTCCCTGCCAAATACAATGGCCACCGGCGCATCCGCTGACTGAAGCTGTGCCAGTGCCGTAGCGGCCATCTGATGCGGGTTTTCTACAACCCAGTTCAGCGTCCTTTCTCGGGCACTGGTACCTATCACCAGACTACAGTCAGCCGTTGCCGCCTCAAGCGAGGCGCAAACAACCGCACTATTTATGATATCAACAGCATGTGTCGCTCTAGAGGCGGCTTCTGCTGACGGAAATTCAACAGGATCGACCAGATACAATTGTGTCAGGTTCATGTTTTTCATGGCTCTGGCAGCGGCGCCGATATTACCGGGATGCGATGTATTTACCATGACGACGCGGATATTTTCTAACATGCTCTATAATCAAATTTGTAAAGGGGCTAATTCTGCCTGATTTGGATCATTCCCGATACAAATTTAAGTGTTTCTGTTAAACTACGCGCCGATTCAACCCAAGAGCTCTTTCGCAATGAAACCGATGATGAATATTGCCGTCCGTGCTGCACGTGACGCAAGTAAAGTAATTGTTCAGTATATGGATCGTGTTGATCACTTACCGGTCGTTACTAAAGAAAAGAATGACTTTGTCACAGAAGTTGATCAGAAAGCCGAAAGTGTGATCATTAATACCCTTAAGCAGGCATTTCCTGATCACTCGATTTTAGCCGAAGAAAGTGGTTTAGCGGGGCACAGTGAATATCAGTGGATAATTGACCCGTTAGATGGCACCACCAACTATTTACACGGTTTTCCGCAGTTTTCTATCTCGATAGCGCTAAAGCACAAAGACAAGCTGGTATTGGCTGTTGTTTATGACCCTCTGCGTCAGGAATTGTTCACTGCCAGTGCCGGTGACGGTGCATACCTTAATAACCGACGTATCCGGGTCAGCAAACAAAGCAGCCTCTCGGGCGCTTTATTAGGAACCGGCTTCCCCTACAAAGATCAGCGTTATCTGGATGCTTATCTGAATATGTTTAAAACCTTCTTCCCGGAAACCGCAGGCATTCGCCGTGCCGGTTCTGCCGCGCTGGATTTAGCTTATGTGGCCTGTGGTCGTTTAGATGGATTTTGGGAAATTGGTTTGCAGAGCTGGGACATCGCTGCCGGGGCACTATTAGTGCGCGAAGCAGGTGGTATCATTACCGACTTTTCTGCCAATGAAAACTATCTGGATAATGGCAATGTGATTGCTGGCAACCCCAAAGTCTTTAATCAAATGTTAAAGAACCTGGAGCCACATATTCCAGACAGCCTTAAATAAGTTCACCGCCTCAAGCGCTTTGCTGCTCCCACTCCTGCGGGGTATACGCTTTGATAGTTAAAGCGTGCAGAGCGCCACTGGTAATTTCCTGATTGACCGTGGCATACACCATCTTTTGTTCCTGCACCATGGTTTTACCTTCAAACGCGGCACTCACAACAGTCGCCTCAAATTTACTGCCATCACCTGTGACACTCACTGTACTGCCGGGCATACCCGCTTCAATCAATGATTTTACTTCTTCCGGGGTCATTAGCTGTTCGCCTATTTATTCAAAAATAAAGGACACGAAGTCTACACTCTGGAAAACTCCTGTCAAACCACTATTAACGGGCTTATTTCATCAACACCAATACAGATTGATATAAAAAAAGCCATATCATCAAGATATGGCTTTTTATTTATTAGAGCAATATTGAAATTATTGTTTATTTAATAACTCTTCGACATGATCTAAGTCATTGATCACACGCCAGCTGCCGCCACTGGATTCAACCTTGTTTCTCCACTCATCAATACGCGCCATGTATTCTCTTGGGTCAACATTGTCGGTGCGAAGTTTTGTTACATTCAGTGCCGTCACCACTACACTATTAAAGTTAATAGGGAAATCTCTGATATGACCTTTGGGGATTTCTTCTTTCATATCAGAAAAAACGAGGATATGACGATTGCCAGCCCCTGTTTCTTCAAGAAACTCTATTGCCTGCAACATGCCGCCACTGATATCGGTATAAGTACTGCTTTTCACTTCATCAACCATTTTATTGATGGCTGCCTGGAAAGCTCTTTTCTGAGAGTTCGCAGCTGAAGGCCGGTCATCAAACGTCATTTTGGCGACAATATCTTTCTCGCTAAAACTACCACTGTCAATTCTGGCAACAGCAAAAGAATCACCGCTGGTCATGGTACCTAAAAGGTAGTTAATAATTGACTGTGCCTTGCTCAGCTCCTGTGTATAGGTACCGGATGTATCGAGTAACAACATCACCGCTGTCGCGTGCGACTTAGGATCCGAACAAGCCGACAAAACGGTTAATAAACCCGCTGTTATTAGTATTCTCACTTTTTTAATCATTTTTCCCCCTAACTTCCTGTCTTGTTTAAACAGATGGTTTATGTTGACTATTATGACCTGACTTGGTTTTATTCTTACCCCTGAAGCTGTCTTCCAGTTTCAGCGGAATAAAAATTATAAGATCATAGGTATTTAAAATAATATGGCCGATATTACTGGCCAGACTGCCCACTTGTCGAATCAAAAAAGCCAGTGTTTTTAAGCTAAACTCCGCTGCCATACCGATGACGGTTCTCAGCGCATGCACAAAAGACTCCAGCGGGATCGCAATTAACATTAACGCAAATGGCAATATAAAACCCATCGTCATCTGGCCGACAGTGGTAATCCACCTGAACTCTGGTGCTTCTACGATGACACCTGCCAGACTTTGAGTCAACGCTTCGCGGTCTGCCGCTAATAAGTCACGCATGTAAGCCAGCGACGACTCTATGCCAGCAAAAATAACCAGCAATACAAAAGCCACCAGCATCATTTGCTTTCTCAGCTTATCATCTAATGAACCAATAATCGGAAAGAGTTTGGTGATTTGTAATGACTCCATTAAAAACAGACCCAATACTATTTCAAAAAACACCAGTACAAGTGCCGCCACGTCCGAGGCACGTAATGGTCCCAGACGACTGCTGCCACCGACCATTTCAGACATCGGTAATGCAATCAACTGAAAGTTAACATAAACGCCCAGCAATGCGATTATCAATACCAGACCCGAGGTAAAAAACTGCGTCATAGCCGATGAGGATAGTACACGCTCTGCCAGATTGGTTTTTGCCATGATCTGTTCATATTTTTCAATTTGAGTATCGATCACCTTAGAACGGTCTTCAAGACCGACAATTTTCTTTTCAACACTCTGCAGTGTTTTGTTCAGGTTTCGCCAGTAAGGCATCATCGTTTTCAGCAAACTATGACGCTCTTTACTTGCACGGCGAAACTCAGTAATTTCTTTCTCGCTATTGTGTTTCATGGTGGTCTGAATTTCACCCAGAATTCTGGTCACCATAGGGTCACCGTTACCCTCGATACTGCTGACTGACCTGATCACATCGACATAATTCTGCGGCATCGGTGGCACTTCAGACGCCTCCCGGTAATCATTGTCGATTCTTGTAATCTGATCATTTAACTCACGCTGCAGTGAAGGGTAGCCACTCAAATCACGTGTCACGACATCTTCAACCCGGTGAAACTCTCTTTCGATATAACGTTCTGTGTCTAGCATGCCCGTAGCCAGCAATACTTCGCGGTTTCGTTCGCGCAAATGTTTTTCTAATGCGCTCACCGAATGGGCTGTCATGCGCATAGCGTTTCTGATAATCAAACTGAAACTTCTAATGACACGATGCGCGGGTGTTCTTGCCAACCACATGGTCAAAATAATGATGACTAACCAAATAACAGCCGAAACACCGGGGTTGGCAGGCCACCAGATGGCCATTATTTCTGAAAATGTCATACTTACCTCCATGCATCTGCATGTTTTTCAAGTTATTATTTTTATACAATCGATTGACAGTCACACCGTTCATAAGCCGAAGTGATAATGTCTGGTATAGCTCAATTCAATTAGCCCTTGGCCTTTCTAAACATTGCCAGCGATCTTCTAATCAAGTCTGATCGCTTATCTGTGGCCTTATTTGTTATAGGACACAAAAGCCAAATAAACAAACACATCTTTATAGGGTAGTACAGAGACGAGGCGAAAATGAAAGCATTGAAGATAAAGGGTCAGGTTCATCCGATAAGCTCTGATGAACGGTCAAGATTAAGCTAGCGGTTAAACTGCATATCCAGCGGCTTATGTTGAAGGTTTGCTAATTGTTCGCGTAATTCAAGGATATGTTGTTCCCAGTAGCGCTGCTCACCAAACCAAGGAAAAGCCATTGGAAAAGCAGGATCTTGCCAGCGTTTTGCTATCCATGCGGCATAATGGACCAGGCGCATCGTCCTTAAGGATTCTATCAGGCCTATTTCTGCTTTATTAAACGCATAGAACTCTTCGTAGCCTTCTAATATTTCCTGTAATTGCAGCCGCTGCTCGTCTTCCGTGCCTGATAACAACATCCAGATATCCTGCACAGCCGGGCCCATTCTGCTGTCATCAAAATCCAGAAATTCAGGCCCTTTATTATCGCCATGGTCGGTCCATAAAATATTGCCAACATGACAGTCTCCATGCAATCGAATATTTGTAAATTCTATTTTATGGTACGCATCCAGCACATGCTGAATTAAATCTTGCATCAGCGAGGTGTAGGCCGGCATCAGGTAATCCGGGATAAATTCAGCTTTTAACAAATACTCGTATGGCTCGGTTAAAAAAGCCTCTGTATTAATTGACGGCCGATGTTGATATGCACTGCTGGCACCGGTTGCATGAATCCGCCCTATATACCGGCCCAGCTGATAAAGGTGTTCATGATCACTCAGTTCCGGTGCCCTGCCGCCTTTGCGTTCAAATAATGCAAAACGGTAATCCTGACTATGATACAGGCTGTTGCCCTGCTCATCTCTGATGGCCGGGATAACCGGAATATCGTTATCTCTCAGTTGCTGGCTAAACTGATGCTCTTCTAAAATTTGCTCATCGGTCCAGCGTTTCGGCCGATAGAATTTTGCAATCAACGGTAAACTGTCTTCAATGCCCACCTGATAAACCCGGTTTTCATAACTATTTAAAGCCAGAATCCGCAGGTCACATAAATAACCCTGGCTTTCTACCGCGTCAATGATCAGGTCTGGTGACAAATCATAGAAGCTATCCTCGATTGTTTTTTCCGTCTGCTCAGTCTTCAAGGCTTTCCCATTGTGCATAGGACTGTGAAAGTTCTTGCGTCATTGATTCCAGCCTGTCTTTATCTTTTGCCATTAACTCAGCTTCTGATTTGAAATAATCCGCTTCACTCATTCGGGCATGCAGGGCTTCAATATTGCTTTCCAGCTCTTCAATCAACACCGGCAATTTTTCCAGCGCCAGTTTATCTTTATAACTTAACTTTTTAGCTTTGGCCGGCAGCGTAGCATCTGTTTTTATCTCCGCTGTTTTTTTAGGTGCGTTCTTTTTCTCAGTTTCCAGTGTGGCTCGCTGGCGCAACCAGTCATCGTAACCACCGATAAATTCGTTCAGTACCCCGTTGCCTTCCATTACAATGGTACTGGTCACCACTTTATCAATAAAGTCGCGGTCATGGCTGACCAAAATCAATGTACCTTTATAGTTGGATATTAATTCTTCCAGCAGGTCCAGTGTCTCGAGATCTAGATCATTAGTGGGTTCATCCAGTACCATTACGTTAGATGGCTTCAAGAACAGTTTCGCCAGTAATAAGCGGTTTTTCTCGCCGCCCGATAGCATGCGCACCGGTGAACGCGCCCGGTCAGGTGCAAAAAGAAAATCCCCCAGATAACCGATAACGTGTTTTTGTGCGCCGTTAATTTCAACACTTTCACGACCTTCAGCCAGGTTATCAATAACCGTTTGATCCTCATCAAGCTGAGAACGTAACTGGTCAAAATAAATAACCTGTAAATTAGTGCCCAGCTTGACCTCACCCGAGTCGGGCGCTAATTCACCTAACAGTATTTTAAGAAAGGTCGTTTTACCGGCACCATTAGCGCCAATCACGCCAACCTTATCGCCACTTATCAGCAAGGTAGAAAAGTGCTCGACGATTTTTTTATCACCGTAGGCAAATGAAACGTCTGTCAGTTCAGCTACCTGCTTGCCCGAGCGGTCACCGCCCTGCGCCTGCATATTGACTGAGCCCTGCTGTTCGACTCTGGCCTTGCGCTGATTGCGCAATTCTTTTAATGCACGAACGCGGCCTTCATTACGGGTCCGCCTGGCTTTAATGCCCTGACGTATCCAGACTTCTTCCTGTGCCAGCTTTTTATCAAATAACGCGTTATGTCTTTCTTCTTCTTCGAGAGCTTCCTGCTTTCTAACAAGATAGGTTTCATAATTGCCCGGCCACTCGGTTAATGTGCCCCGGTCCAGTTCGATGATTTTTGTTGCCAGTTTTTTCAGAAATGAGCGGTCATGGGTGATAAATAAAAGAGAAATCTTCTGGTCAATCAGAAAATCTTCCAGCCATTTGATCGCTTCGATATCCAGATGATTGGTCGGCTCATCCAGTAACAGCAAGTCAGGCTCGGTCACCAGGGCTGCCGCCAGCATCACCCGCCTTTTCATACCTCCGGATAATGACGGAAACATCACATCCGGATCCAGCTGCATTTTGGTAATAACAGCACTGACTTTTTGTTCCAGCTTCCAGCCATCAATAGTTTCGATTTGCTGTTGCAAGCGGTCCATCTCGCTCATCAACTTTTCAGTATAGTTTTCAGCCATCTGATGGCTGACATCATGATATTGAGCAATCAGTTTGCCCGCATCTCCAAGACCCTGAGCAATAACATCAAACACGCTGCCGTCTTCAGCGCCACTGGGTTCCTGAGCTAAAGATGCGACCGTTAAATCCTGACTCCGCTCGATAATGCCATCATCAGAAATCATTTGTCCTTCTATCACCCGAAACAATGATGATTTGCCGGCGCCATTGCGGCCGATCAGGCAGATACGCTCACCTTTTTCGACAGAAAAGTTCACCTTGTCGAGCAATTTATGCTCGCCCATGTGAAAAGAAATGTCACGTAATCGAATTAATGCCATAAGCCTGCTTTACCTTAACCATTGAGTGCATTGCAGCAAACTGCATTTGCATGCCACTCATATCAATATCTCTTAAACAAAAAAGCAGGCTAATGCCTGCTTTTCATTAAACTATGCCGGTTATTATACACTAACTACTGGCCTAACTGCTCCTGCTCAATCGATAAAAACACCTGATAGGCATTTCGACGGTGCGCCGCTTCATAGGCCGGCAGGTCGGCAAACTCGGACCAGTCGGCCTGGCTGAAGGCCGTATCAAAATCCTGCAGTTCCTGCACTGCATTTGTCATTACCTGGCGCACTTTTGCTAAATATTTTCTCGTCAGGGTTATCGCTTCACTTGGCACCTTTGCATGCGGGCCGTGGCCTGGAATCAAAGCCACAATATCATCGGTTTCAAACTTGATCAGCGTATGCAGCCAGTTCTTTGTATTGGAATTGCCCAGAAATGGTACCCGGCCCTCAAAAATAATATCTCCTGAAAATAAAACCTTATCATTTTCTACATATAAGGTCATATCACCCTGAGAATGTGCAGAACCGAGCAAACTCATCACAAAAGTCGTATCACCGAGTGTAAATTGCTGAGACTCTGCAATCACGGTATCGGGTGAAATCAGTTTCGTCTGTTCATTAACCCATGGCTCAAGTGAAAAGCGACGTTCTTCAAGGCGCTCTGCGGCAAAAGGAGAAAGCAGGTATTCCTCGTGTCCGATCGGCGCAATAATCTCAGCACCCAGTTCTTTAAATACCTGTAAACCATAAATGTGATCAGCGTGATAATGCCCCACCACGACTTTTTTAATGGGTTTATCAGTCACCGTGCGGATCTTTTGAATCAGTTTTTTTGCCAGTGAAGGCGAGCCCAATGCGTCATAGACCACCACTCCTTCTGATGTCACCACAAAACCGGCATTGGAGATAAAACCCTCATTATCGGTCGCCATGCCGGCGACGCCGCTGACGTAATAAACCCTGTCGCTGACTTGATGTAATTTCATTTCAACCGTCGAATCGACGTAATGTTGAAGTATCTCTTTTTCATCCAGCACCGGGTTTTTATCCGATGAACACGCTGTCATCGATAATACGGCAAACACGATGCCGGCATAAGCCAGGTATTTATTGCATATAAGCATGCTGTTCCTCATTTTGTAAACGAATGATTTCAGCGTCACCCATTGGCACCATCTCCACGAAACCGTGAATTTGACTGGCCTTAAGGCCGTGAGCTTCGGCCGCTAGCTGACACATTTTTATTTTAATGACTTCACTTTCCACCAGACTCTGAGCACGCTGCATCACCTCTTTATACCTGGGGTAATTTTTAGTTGCAAAAAACGGGATTTCAGGGCCGTGTAAAACCAGCACGATTGAGCTATCAAATGGATCTGCGCCGGTTATTTTACTCAAAAAACTGGCTCTATCCAACACCCCGGAGAGCGCCCTGAGTGTCTTTACATTGACATCGTAAACCGCTTTTTGTGGTTTATAAGTGTAATGTTTAGCTGTGGCACCGGACCATGGTGTGTTCTCCGCTGCAAACACAACAGCAGAAGACAATAACAGCAAAGCCCCTATTAAACGCATTATTTGTAACATGATTGAGTCCAGATAAGCAGCAGAAGTAACTAAGACCAGAGTATTATTAATTAGTTGCCGGGTAAAGACAACAAGGCTTATTTAGACAGGTTTGATAGTAAGATGGTTAAGCCGGCAGTTAACGGGTTGCAATTTCAGCGGCGAGTTTACCGGTTGCCTGACGCAGATATAAACTTAACAAGCGCGCAATGCCCGCTAATAACTTAACGCCTAATTTGGGGTGACGCAGTATCACCATATCATAATGTGCCCTCGACAGGATCACCAGTGTTGACTGGCGTGCGCCGACCACGGTCGCTGAACGCGGGCTCAAGTCCAGCATTGACATCTCACCCAGTGACTTGCCACTGCTTATCCAGGAAACAATCACATCTTTTTCATCCTCGATATCCTTATGCACATGCAACAGGCCTTCGGCAACAAAACACATGTAATCGCCGGCCTCACCCTCTTTAAAAACCACCTCACCTTTATTTATATCACGCACAGTGAGGTGTTTTGATATCTGACTCAGTTCGAGCGATTCAAAGTGATTGAAAAATGCCATTTCCGAGATAAGGTTTAGCACTCTGTCGACCGTGCTTAACTCATTTGTCATTGCCATATCTTGAGTTTCCCAGCTTCATCTATTGAATAAATATAGCCTGAGAATAGCAATTGGTCTGTAAATTAAATAGGATGTAACAAACTTATTACAATACCTGAATGACGAGCAAACTAATGACTAAACCCAGCTTCTACTGGCATGATTATGAAACCTTTGGCACCAGCCCATCCAAAGACCGACCGGTTCAGTTTGCCGGTATACGCACAGATGCTGACTTTAATATCATCGACGAACCACTTGAGCTGTTTTGCAAACCCGCCGATGATTTCTTACCCAACCCTGAGGCCTGTCTGGTCACTGGCATCACGCCACAGCAAGCCCTTCAAAAGGGCATACCTGAGGCCGAGTTTGCCGCCAAAATCCATCAGCAACTCTCCCGGCCTGCGACCTGTACCCTTGGTTACAATAATTTACGTTTCGATGACGAAGTCACCCGCTTCATGTTTTACCGAAACTTTTTCGACCCTTATGCCCGTGAATGGCAAAATGGCAATTCTCGCTGGGATATTATTGATCTGGCACGTCTCACCTATGCCCTCAGACCCGATGGCATCGAATGGCCTCTCAATGAAGACGGTTTACCCAGTTTTAAACTCGAACACCTGACCGCGGCCAACAAGCTGACACACGATGCCGCACACGATGCGCTCTCTGACGTGCACGCCACCATTGCCATCGCCAAACTCATCCGCGACAAACAACCGCGCCTGTATGAGTTTGTCTATAACAACAAAAGCAAACAAGCCGTCTCAAAATTACTTGATCTGGCGGCACAAAAGCCTGTCTTGCACACATCAGGCATGATCCGCAGTGAATTTGGCAACACGGCCATGGTGGTACCGGTCGCCCAGCACCCAAGCAACAAAAACGGCATTATCGTCTTTGACTTAAGACAAGACCCCACGGCCCTGATTAACGAAGAACCGGAAGAAATTGCCTACCGTTTATTCAGCCCGCAGTCCGATCTGCCAGAAGGCATTGAACGCATTTTATTAAAAACCGTACACATTAATAAAAGCCCGGTGATCTCGCCACTCAACACATTAAATGCCGATGCCGCAAAGCGCACGAAAATTGATATCGCACAGGGCATGAAACACCTGCAGATGATCCAGCAATGCGAAGGGCTTGCCGACAAGATCCAGGAAGTCTTCATGGAACAGGAATTTGAGCCGCATACAGACCCGGACCTGAGTTTATACAGTGGCGGCTTTTTCTCACCGAGTGACCGCAGCGAAATGAACCAGATTTTAAAAACCGCACCGGCAGACCTGGCCACATTATCTCCCTCATTCGAGGACAGTCGATTAGCGGAAATGTTTTTCCGTTATAAAGCCCGTAATTACCCCGAGCAGTTGAGTTTTGATGAACAGCAAGAATGGCAGGAATACCGTCGAAGCAAGCTGAATGATCAGCAGTCATCACTGGGGCTGGGCTTTGCAGAGTTTGATTATTTAATGACTGAGATACGGCAAAGAGAGGGACTGTCGGAAAGAGATAATGGTGTTTTAACTGAGATTGAAAGTTACCGGTTTGAATTAGAGCAGTCGCTCTGACTTTTTTTCTGCATATTAGCCAGCTGCAGGCCAATTGCTTTGCTGTTACAGAGTCGCTATTGCTCCGGCGTTTAGTCATATCTAAACCAAGATCAAAAGCTTCATCCCCCGCGCTGTCAGGTGTATTGGTTTTCATTACTCGTACAAAGAAAAACACACTTAAAAGAAATACATCCCGTGAAAGGCCCTCATTTTTTTATACGGCCATGTCAACCGGGGTGGCGTTTTGCTGCTGACTTTTGTGATGCTGTAGACAGAAAATGAGCCGGCTGATGACGAAAGTGAATTGTAGTAGGCTTTCATAATGATAAATAGACATGCCCGCCGCTGCGGCAAGCGGCAATACTGAGTCAGAACCAACAACTGCCAGCTTGCCAAAGCCATCACTCAATCACTGCACATCCTCTGTCTATTGATATGCTGAAAACGACTTTATCAATGCCAGCATTGTTGAAGCTCAGCCACTGAATTAAGAACTTTGTCCGGCGTTATGCCACAAGCCAGGTCACTTTCTCGAAACTTACCCGTTTTCACCAGCCATGCCGCGATACCAGCTTGCTGGGCACCGGCAATATCACTTTGAATATCATCACCGATCATCACCGTGTCTTTAGCCGCTGCTCCCAGAATTTTTAGCGCAGCATTAAAAAAAGCATTAGCCGGTTTACCCATAACCTGCGCCTTTACACCACTGGCATACTCCAGGGCTTTAATAAACGGCGCAATATCAAGCCGCAGGCCTTCTTCTGCCTGCCAGTAACGTGTCATGCCTAAAGCAATAAATGGGGTGTCTGGTCTGGCCATTAATTGTCTGAAAATCTGGTTCATTAACTTATAATTCCAAGCAAAGCCCAGA
>JAOUKT010000079.1 GCA_029882395.1 Gammaproteobacteria bacterium | reverse complement strand
GCGGTTAGAAATTCCATGGCGAAGTGAACGCCATTTAAATTACGGCCTTCGACCGGCAGGTCACGTGGTGTTGTTGCGCCGGTTGCTAATAACAGTGCATCGTTATTTGCCATGACGTCTTTAACAGCGACATTGTTACCAACGTCTACATTGGTTTCAAACTTGATGCCGGCATCGCGCATTAACTGAACGCGGCGTTCGATCACGGCTTTTTCCAGTTTCATATTGGGAATGCCGTACATTAACAGGCCACCAATGCGGTCGGCACGCTCAAAAACAGTGACCTCATGACCCGACAGGTTTAACTCTTCAGCTGCGGCTAAACCGGCAGGGCCTGAACCGACAACCGCGACTTTTTTACCCGAACGTGAAGCGGGTGTTTTGGCAGTGACCCAGCCTTCATCAAAGGCGCGGTCAACGATGGCGCATTCGATATTTTTAATGGTCACAGCCGGTTCGATCACACCCAGGACACAGGCACCTTCACAGGGCGCAGGGCAGACACGGCCGGTAAATTCAGGGAAGTTATTGGTTGAGTGCAGGCGTTCGCTGGCGTCCTGCCAGCGATTGTTATAAACCAGATCATTCCATTCAGGAATAAGGTTATCTACCGGGCAGCCGTCATCGGACTGACAGAAAGGGATGCCGCAGTCCATGCAACGCGCGCCCTGAGTGTTCAGCTGCGCTTCGTCATGTGGTGTGTAAATTTCACCGTAGTCTTTCAGGCGATCGGTGACATCACGGTAAGGTGCTGTCTTGCGTTCAAATTCTTTAAAGCCTGTTACTTTACCCATAATTCTTCTTCGCTAATCTGGTTTTAGATTAAACAGAAGCGTTGATCGTTGAACCGAGGCGACTGTTTAAACAAGTATTTTCGATAGTTAAGCGGCTGCTGCCTTTTTCTTTTGTTCTTCAAGTACACGTTTGTAGTCTGTTGGCATGACTTTTACGAACTGGCTTAATGCGCCATCCCAGTCATTGAGCAAACGTTCAGCCACTTCAGAGCCGGTGTATTTAAGATGCTTTTCGATCATCTCTTTCAGCTCGGCAATGTCTTCATCGGCAGACACGGTTTCCAGTTCAACCATGCCCATATTGCACTTGGTTGCCAGATCACCGGCGTGGTCCCAGATGTAAGCCACGCCACCGCTCATGCCGGCAGCGAAGTTACGGCCGATTGAACCCAGCACTGCAATGCGGCCACCGGTCATGTATTCACAACCGTGATCGCCGATGCCTTCAACCACCGCTTTTGCGCCGGAGTTACGCACGCAGAAACGCTCTGCAGCGATACCGCGGAAATAAGCTTCACCGCTGGTGGCGCCGTATAAACAAACATTACCGACGATGATGTTTTCTTCGGCAACAAATGAACTGTTTTTCGCCGGGTAGACAACCACGCGGCCGCCAGACAGACCTTTGCCGACATAATCGTTAGCGTCGCCTTCGACTTCGATGCTGATGCCTTTAGCAAGGAACGCCGCTAATGACTGACCTGCCGAGCCGTTGAGTTTAATGTTGATCGTATCATCAGGCAGCATTGCTGAGCCGTATTTTTTTGATACTTCATTTGATAGCATGGTGCCGACAACACGGTTGATGTTGATCACGGGCAGTTCAATGTTGACTTTGCTGCCGTTCTCCAGCGCGTCTTTTGCCAGTTCAATTAACTGATTGTCCAGTGCCGCTTCAAGACCGTGGTCTTGTTTGATGGTCTGGTGCACTTCAACATTGGCGTGTGGTTTTTGCGCCGGTGTTAACAGCATGCTTAAATCAATGCCGCTTTGCTTCCAGTGCTCTGAATTAGTTGCCGCTTTTAAACAATCAACCCGGCCAATCATTTCATTGATAGTACGGAAACCTAATTTCGCCATGTACTGACGTAAGTCTTCCGCGACCATGAACAGGTAGTTAACAACATGTTCTGGCTTGCCTTTAAACTTTTTACGCAACTCTTTATCTTGTGTCGCGATACCGACCGGGCAGGTGTTCAAATGGCACTTGCGCATCATCACACAACCTAATGTGATTAATGGCGCGGTCGCAAACCCGTATTCTTCAGCACCGAGTAGGGCAGCGATTGCCACATCACGGCCGGTTTTCATCTGGCCGTCAGTTTGAATCACCACGCGTGAACGCAGATCGTTCATGACTAATGTCTGGTGGGTTTCGGCAACACCTAATTCCCACGGCAGACCGGCGTGCTTGATCGAGGTGATAGGGGAGGCACCGGTGCCGCCATCGTGACCGGCGATAACAATGTGGTCGGCGTGGGCTTTGGTGACACCCGATGCAATCGTGCCGACACCATTTTCAGCCACTAACTTAACGGAGATGCGAGCGGCTCTGTTGGCATTTTTCAAATCGTGGATCAGCTGTGCCAAATCTTCGATTGAATAAATATCATGATGCGGCGGCGGGCTGATTAAACCCACGCCCGGCGTTGAGTGACGCAGGCGGGCAATCAAGTCATCGACCTTAGTGCCCGGCAGTTCACCGCCTTCGCCGGGTTTTGCACCCTGCGAGACTTTGATTTGTAGCTCGTCGGCATTGGTCAGGTAATCAATGGTGACACCAAAACGACCCGACGCCACCTGTTTGATTGCAGAGCGACGCGAGTCACCATTTGCATCAGGCGTCCAGCGGGCTGAATCTTCACCGCCTTCGCCGGTGTTTGATTTTCCGCCCATGCGGTTCATCGCAATCGCGAGTGATTCATGAGATTCTGGCGAGATAGAGCCGAAGCTCATGGCACCGGTAGCAAAACGTTTGACGATGTCTTTGGCTGATTCAACTTCAGCAATGTCGATTGGGCCGCCATTGGCTTCGTTGTTGAAATCGAGCATGCCACGTAAGGTGCACTTTGCGGTATCGGCATTGGCCATTTTTGCAAAACGCTCGTAAACACCTTTATCGCCAGTGCGAGCCGCTTGCTGCAGGTTGGAAATGCTCTGCGGGTTCCACATGTGCGAGTCACCCTTGGCGCGCCAGTGCATGTCGCCCTGGTTAGGCAATACGGCGACATTGGCTTCGCGCTCGGCATAACCTAATGCGTGACGACGAATTGATTCTTCGGCCAGTACATCAAAGCTAACACCTTGTATACGACTTGCTGTGCCTTCAAAACAACGCGCAACCACATCGTCGGCTAAACCGACGGCCTCGAAAATTTGCGCTGATTTGTAAGACTGCAGTGTTGAGATACCCATTTTTGCAAAGACTTTAAACATGCCTTTACCAACAGACTTGCGGTAGCCTTCAACGATTTTCTCATCGCTATTGTGAGAATCGCTTGCCAGTAAACCTTTGCGCTGGGCATCCCATAAGGCTTCGAAAGCCAGGTACGGATTGATCGCGTCGATACCGTAACCGGTTAACAAGCAGTGGTGATGAACTTCGCGGGCTTCGCCTGATTCTATAATCAAACCAATACGAGTACGCATGTGTTTGTTGACCAGGTGGCTGTGAACTGCACCTGTTGCCAGTAAGGCACTCACCGGTACACGGTCAGCACTGATATTGCGGTCAGACATAATCACTAAGCTGTGACCATCAGTTATCGCTTGCTCAGCTTCATCACAAATGCGGTCGATTGCTTTAGCAAGACCTGCAGAACCTTCAGACTTGTCATACGTCATGTCGATGGTTTGAGAAGTCCAGCCGCGGAAGTTAATGTGCTTGAGCGATGCCAGCTCTTCATTAGTCAGGATCGGGTGCGGCAATAATAAACGGTGTGCGTGTTCTTCAGTCGCTTCAAGAATGTTTTTCTCAGGGCCGATGTAACACTGCAGTGACATCACCACTTCTTCACGAATCGAGTCAATCGCCGGGTTAGTCACCTGTGCGAATAGCTGCTTGAAGTAATCGTAAATCATGCGCGACTTGTCAGACATGCAGGCCAGTGCCGCGTCATTACCCATCGAACCAACCGGGTCACGGCCTTCTTTCACTAATGGCATCAGCATGAACTGCATGGTTTCAGAGGTGTAACCAAAGGCACGCATGCGCGGCAATAAGTCTTCCTGGTTAAAGCCGTGTGATTCTTTCGCCGGTTCTAACTGAGGTAATGAAATGCGCTGGTCGGTTAACCACTGATGGTATGGCTGCTTGATGGCAAATTCGTGTTTGAGTTCTTCATCGGGAATCATGCGGCCTTTATCAAAATCGATCAGGAACATTTTTCCTGGCTGCAAGCGGCCCTTGAATTTAACGTTGTCTGAGTCAACCGGCAGTACGCCCACTTCAGACGCCATGATCACACGATCATCGTGTGTCAGGTAATAGCGGCTAGGGCGCAGGCCATTGCGGTCTAATGTGGCACCGATATAGCGGCCATCGGTAAAGACGATGGATGCCGGGCCGTCCCAGGGTTCCATTAATGCAGACTGGTACTCATAGAACGCGCGTTTTTCTTCCGACATGCTGGTATCGTTCTGCCAGGCTTCAGGTACCATCATCATCACGGCTTCCTGCAGGCTTCGACCACCCATTAATAAAAATTCTAATACGTTATCGAAGCTGCCCGAGTCAGAGACTTCAGGTTCAATAACCGGCAGTATGCGTTTGATATCGTCACCGAACAACTCACTCTCTGCGGTGCCTTCACGCGCCGTCATCCAGTTTGCGTTGCCCAGGCGTGTGTTGATTTCACCGTTATGGCTCATAAAGCGCTTGGGCTGGGCACGATCCCATGACGGGAAAGTGTTCGTAGAAAAACGTGAGTGAACCATGGCCAGATGTGAAGTGTAATCTTCGGCATTTAAGTCGCTATAAAAAGGCATCATCTGATCAGGGTTGAGCATGCCTTTATAGACAATTACCTTGGGCGATAACGAACAGAAATAGAACATATCGGCTTGTTTAAGGCCTTTATCACCACGGATTGTATGCGCTGCATTTTTACGAAGGATATACAGCTGGCGTTCAAATTCGTCTGTTTCAATGCCATCGGCCGCGCCAACAAATAATTGCTGCATATGAGGCATGGCGGCACGGGCGGTTAAACCGATATCCGCTTTGATTGGGTCAACCGGCAGCTGACGCCAGCCAATCAGTGTCTGGCCCGATCTTTCAATCAGCTCGTTAACGAGTTTTATGCAATGAGCACGCGCTCTTTCATCCACAGGTAAAAATACGTTACCGGCGGCGTAGCGGCCTTTGCCAGGCAGATCAACACCGAAGGCTTCCTTAGCAACGCGGTTTAAAAAGGCATAAGGCAGGCCTGTCATGATGCCGGCACCATCGCCGGTGTTGGTTTCACAACCACAAGCACCACGGTGTTCCATACGGCGCAGGATATGATCGGCATCTAATACGATCTGGTGGCTAGGCTCACCTTTAATATGAGCAACAAAACCAACACCGCAGTTCTCAGTTTCATTGGCAGGGTCATACAGGCCGTGCTTTTTAGGTAGACGATATTGATTAAAAACTGTGTTTTTTTCGCTCATAACTGCCTCTGAATACCTGAGGGAAAACCTCAAATACCGTAAAAATTCGTACATTCCGGTGAATTAGCCGGTATTTTGGCCCAGATCCGGTGGTTTGGCGCCGGATTAAGGGGCAGGACATTTTACAGGAAGAGTAAATTAAAAAAAAGCTAACAGCAGTGATTATAAGGCTTAACTAAAGGCTGTGAGCCGCAGTTTTTTTATTTATTGCCGGCTGTTTTATGTTGTCGTATGGCCGCTTGTACAGATTTCATGTCTTTTGGCCATGGCTTTTGTTGCTGAAGGAAGGCTGGCAGCGTTTTGATTGCGGCTTTGGCGTGAGCTTTACTGGGGTACATTCCGTATAAGATCACATGCCAGTCTTTATTGGCTAAGCGGCTACGGAAATAAGCCACTTTTTTATTTAAGCGGTGCTGGCGAATGAAACTTAAAAGTGTGTCGGGCTGGTGGCCGCCTAAAATCTGCAAGCTCCAGCGCTCAGGTGGCTGTTTTAAAAGCCAGGCAGGTGGCAGCGCGCCTGCGTCAATAAATGACTGTGTCACCTGATCAACGGTTTCAGTAGCCGCTTTGATTTGTGGTTTAGACAAAACGGCGGTTTCTGTTTTCAGTGTGGTTTTGGCATCGCTTGTTGTCTGTGTCTTGGCCGGCGTTGGTCTGTCGTCAGTGGCCGTCGCGGCGGCTTCCGGGGTAGCTTCCGGGGCGGGCGTATCAGCAGCACCGTTTGTGACGGCCTCAGGCTTGTCTGTTTGTGCAGCTGGTGTGTTTGTTTCAATAATGTTTTGTTCAGCTGCTGTTATTTGTTTATCGGCTGTTTGCGTTTTATTACCGAGTGTCGGTACCGATATCTCGGGCCTGAGTTTGTTTAATGGTTGAGCGCTTTGCTGCTGCTTAACGGCCATGGTGTTATTACCGGCTGGTGCACTAAACAGTTTTTCAACGGCGCTCTGGTCTGTCATCGGTTTTTCAACAGGGCTGGTTTCTTCAGGTGTTGTGGTGGGTGTCAGTATCAGGCTGTTATAAATGATGGCGGCGAGAAATAATGCGGCCGCGATAAATATCAGCGGTTTTTTGGCTTTTTTCTCAACAGAAAGGTTGTCGTCCTTAAGGCTTTTTTTCTGATTTAAAAGTTCGGCGGCATAGAGCATGGTAACGTCAGGGTTGCCGTTTGCGATGCTATAAATGTTTGTAATGTCTTTGTCGGTAAAAGGGTTGGCGTCGCGGAATCCGGCCTGAGTCAGCCGGTGCATTAAAAAGCTGCGTGTGTTGCTGACATTTAACAGTGGCAGCTCAATCATATAATATTGGTTGTGGTTAATGATGCCGTAGCGATCGAGGTTTTTTTCAAGACTAAGATCGCCCAGTAAAAGCAGTTTTAATTGTATTTGCTGGTTGTTGTCTTTTTTGAGGCTGGCATATTTAATCAGAGCGCGTAATTCATCTTCCGCTAACTGCTCTGCATCGTTAACGATCAAGACAGGCTGCTGGCCCCGGTACATGATGTCCGAGATTCTGCTTTCAAGCTGCTGGGTACTTTCGGCATTGTTGTTATTTGCCGCTTTATTTAATATTGATGCGGCCGTGTCATTGAGTTCGGCTGTGGCGTTAAAAAAATAAAGAGCGGGGTGCTCGCTGACAATTAAACTGTTAGCAAGGCTGTCTTTACCGCTGCCCTTAGGACCCTGGATAATCATTAACAAATGACTGAATTGCAGGTGGTGTGAAACGGTGTCGCGAGTTTGTTTCAGGGCGTCAAAATCATAAAGGTTTTCTGCAGATGGCATTTTGCTGAAAGGCTGCTGAATAAGTTTCATGCCTAACATGGTTTCTGGTTGCAGATCTTTTGGGTTGTGAGCGTCCATAGTTTTATTATTTTTGTTTTTTGCCCGATGACATTAAGGAATCAGGTTTATCATAGATAATTGTCTAGGGTTGAATATACGCTCATATTCAACAATTGCAAAACGATCTGTCATGCCAGCAATATAATCAGAAATGCCCCTTATATTACCGTTTTCGCCTTCTTTTTCAAACAGTGCATGGCAATGCGCCTGTGCATCAGGTGGCAGGATGCGTAAATCTTTTATAAAAACATCAAATAAAGCGCTGATTGTCTGTGATGCTTTTCTGCTCATCCGGTGTACACGATAATGGCGGTAAAGTGTTTTGAACATAAACTGTTTTAATTCGCTTGCCTGTTGCTGCAGTTCATCACTAAATGCAATCAGTGCCCGGCTCTGCTGGCGCACATCATCGGGTGATTGCGGGCCGGCTTCGAGGATATTCTTACGGCTGTTTTCAATCAGGTCGACCACCATGTGGCTGATCATGCGACGAATAATTTCATGGGTTAAAATGCGCTGGTTTTGATGCGGGTATTTTTTAATAACATGCTCATATTGCTGGCGAAATAAAGTTGCTTCCATCATTTCTTCAAAACTGAGCAATCCGTAACGCAGGCCATCATCAATATCATGATTGCTGTAGGCGATTTCATCGGCAAGATTGGTGAGCTGGGCTTCCAGTGATGGCTGGGTATTGTCTAAAAAGCGCTGGCCTACATCGCCAAGTTTTCTGGCGTTTTTTAGCGAGCAGTGTTTAAGAATGCCTTCACGTGACTCGAACGTCAGGTTAATGCCTTTGTAGTCGGCATAACGTTCTTCAAGACTGTCGACAATGCGAAGCGATTGAAGATTGTGTTCAAAACCGCCGTAGTCCTGCATGCATTTGTTTAACGCGGTCTGACCGGCGTGGCCAAACGGTGTGTGGCCCAGGTCATGGGATAAAGCGATGGCTTCTGTCAGGTCTTCATTAAGCCGTAATTCACGTGCGATAGAACGTGCAATTTGCGCAACTTCAATCGAATGGGTCAGCCGTGTTCGAAACAGGTCGCCTTCGTGATTGACAAACACCTGGGTCTTGTACTCGAGTCTGCGGAATGCGGCGCTGTGAATAATGCGGTCGCGGTCACGCTGGTATAAGGTGCGATGACTGGGTGCGTGTTCATCATGTAACTGGCCGCGGCTGGTAGCATCGCTGCAGGCGTAGGGTGCTAGTACAAGATGAGCATTCTGGGTCATGGCAGCGGCGGTGTCCTAGCAGTAACTGTTATTGATACAGTCAGTGAGTAATTTGTCGTCATAATCGTCGGTGATATAAGCCTCGCCAATAGCATGCAGTAAAATAAAACGAATTTTACCATTCTGCACTTTTTTATCGACCGCCATCAGTTTTTTAAAACCTTTAGCCGTCAGTGCTTCGGGTGCATGTACCGGTAACTTTGCCATTTCCAGCAGGTGCCGTATTTCACAAACCGCGGCTTCTGAAATGTTGCCCATTTTGCAGGATAAAATCGCCGCCATCATCATGCCGGTGGCCACCGCTTCACCGTGCAGCCATTCGCCATATCCCATGCCGGTTTCAATCGCGTGACCAAACGTATGGCCGAGATTAAGCAGGGCGCGCTGACCTTTTTCTTTTTCATCGGCAGACACCACGTCGGCTTTGTTTTTACATGAGCGTTCGATCGCATAGGCAAGCGCCGCCGGGTCACGATGCAGCAACGCCTTCATGTGTTCTTTCAGCCAGTTGTGAAATTCGGTATCGCGTATCAGCCCGTATTTTATGACTTCGGCAATGCCCGAACTGAGTTGCCGGTCTTCCAGGGTATTAAGGGTATTGGTATCGGCAATAACGGCTTTAGGCTGGTAAAAAGCCCCGATCATGTTTTTGCCTGCCGGGTGGTTAACGGCGGTTTTACCGCCAACCGATGAGTCAACCTGAGACAGCAGTGTGGTGGGAATCTGAATCAGGTTTACGCCGCGTTGATAAGTGGCGGCAGCAAAACCGGTAATATCACCGATCACACCGCCACCGAGTGCGATCAGTGTGGTATCGCGGTCAAACTGGTTTTTCAGTAAAGCGTCGTAGATGAGGTTGAGGACTTCAAGGTTTTTGAAGCGTTCACCATCGGGCAGAATAACAACTTCATGCCTGATAGCGCCAAGGTGTTGCCTGACCTGCTGAAGGTAAAGCGGTGCGACGGTTTCATTGGTCACAATCAGTGCGCTGTTACCGGCAATATGCTGAGTTAACAAGTCAGCCTGATTCAGAAGGTCAGTGCCAATATAGATAGGGTAGCTACGGTCGCCAAGCTCAACATTTAAGGTCATCATAAAAGCTAGTTTATTCGTCAATGGTTAACATAAAGCCACATTATAAACTGAAATAGTGCTGAAAAAGCCTGTTTTGCTTGCCTTTTTATACAAAGATGGCCGAAATAGCCGGCGGCTAAATTAATGCCGCGGCGTTTTAAGTTAAAAGGTTCTGTTTTGTCTGTAATTCAAGAATCTGGTTGATAATGGCCTGAACAGAATATTTACCGGTATCAATCACATAATCGGCAGTTTGCTGGTAAAAAGGCTCCCGCTCCTTCATGATTTTCCGAAGTTTTAATTCGGGGTTAGGCCCCTGCAGCAATGGACGATTACGGTCTTTGCGGGTACGACGCAGCAAATATTTAATATCAGCCTGAAGGTAAATCACCAGGCCGCGGTTGATCAGGTGCTGGCGGTTCTCTTCTTTAATAACAGCACCGCCACCGGTCGCCAGCACGATATTTTTTTTCTGCGTAAGCTCATCAATGATCTCGGCCTCGCGTTTGCGAAAACCTTCTTCGCCTTCTTTTTCAAAAATCAGTGGAATATCAACGCCGGTATGCTTTTCAATCTCATGATCGCTGTCGATAAACGTCAGCGAGAGTTTTTGTGCCAGCAAACGCCCAACCGTGGTTTTGCCGGCACCCATCGGGCCGATGAGGAAAATATTGGTGGATTTCATA
>JAOUKT010000023.1 GCA_029882395.1 Gammaproteobacteria bacterium | reverse complement strand
TGCAATACCACAGCCGGTAAACTGGGCAGAGAAGGGCACTGTAAGATGCTGTCTTTGAGTGCGTCGGGTATTTCTATGTCCATTACAGGTTTATCCATATGGATTGCCAGATAATGTAATGGGCAGTATGTTCAGCGAATATAAAGGAAAGATATTAATCACCTGTTATGAATATTATTTGCTGCTTTGAGTATACATAGAAGCGAACAATGATTGAATCTTGTTATTGAGTATAATTGATAGCGGTCAAAAGAAAAAATGGCCTAATATGCTATAAAATCATTGAGTCAGCCCGCTGTTGTAGTCTGGAGTGTGAAAAATGAGTGAAAAAGATTTACGTGATAAATTCGAAGATGCCTATGAGCATATGCTGGAAGTGGCGAAAGAATTTGTGGTTAATGCCCGTGAGCATAGTGGCCCGGTAATCAAACAAGCGCTGAAAGAAGCCAGGGAAAAAGTCTCTGATATTACTGAACTAACAACGGAAGAGATAGACAAACTTTCCTCTTATATTGAGAAAGACCTGACCGAAGCTGCAGGCTTTATGCAGGAACAGGAAAAAGAGCTGGCCGACTGGTTACGTCTGGATATTTTGCTGATCGAAAAATACCTGCTTGAAAAGTTTGCCTCACTGGCAGACAGAACACGCATTGAACTGGAACAATGGTCTATCAACGCTGATGTCAATGGAGAATGGCACACGGGTGAAATGATCAGTATGGGTGTGCTGCGCTGCGAAGCCTGCGGCGAAGAAGTGCATTTTAAAAAACCGGGGCATATTCCGCCTTGTCCCAAATGTAATGCCACTGTTTATAAGCGCCTGCACAATACGTAAGTTTTATTAACAGCCACTACCGTTGCATCGATTGTAATTTCCAATAAGCACGATAAAGATAAACAATTAACCGTTTAAATGATCTCGCCTATAATACGCATCGATTGATATGAAAATATCTGGTTAGAATGCATATAAATACATAATCTGAGGAGATTGTAATGGGCGTATTAGTTGGCCGCGAAGCACCGGACTTTACTGCAGCTGCGGTTTTGGGTAATGGCGAAATTGTTGATGACTTTAATTTTAAAGCCACCACTAAAGGCAAAACAACGGTTGTTTTCTTTTACCCGCTGGATTTTACTTTTGTATGTCCATCAGAGCTGATTGCTTTTGATCATCGTCTGGAAGATTTTAAAAAACGTGGTGTTGAAGTTATCGGTGTGTCAATTGATTCACAGTTTTCACACAACGCATGGCGTAATACAGCTATCAATGATGGCGGTATTGGACAGGTAGGTTACACACTGGTTGCCGATGTTAAGCACGACATTTGCCAGGCCTATGATGTAGAGCACCCGGAAGCGGGTGTTGCGCTGCGTGGTTCATTCCTGATTGACACTAACGGCATGGTTCGTCACCAGGTTGTAAACGACCTGCCTTTAGGCCGTAACATTGATGAAATGCTGCGCATGGTTGATACTTTACTGTTCACCGAAGAGCATGGCGAAGTTTGTCCGGCTGGCTGGCAGGAAGGTGATAAAGGCATGACAGCGACTCCTGATGGCGTTGCGTCTTACCTGGCAGAAGAAGCTGATAAACTGTAAGTTTATGAATGGCTTGTTTTGATAAAAGCCTGACCGGGAAACCGGCCAGGCTTTTTTATTGTGTGTCTTTAAAAACTGTCTGCATAATGTTTTTAGCCAATTCAAAACCCTGGTCGATACTGAGTAGAAAACCGTTATCATGATTTTTTTGCCACCGCTTGCCGCTGGTTTCAGAATCAACAAAAAATACATACTGGCAAAAACTGCCGGTAATATTGGCTTTTAAAGCGTTAATATCCGGTTTTACAAAAGTGATCATAGCGCTGGCGGGCTGAATTTTTTCTACGCCATTTTCACCGAGGCTTAAACTAATGGTTTTTTTACTGACAGGGCATTGTGTTTGCGCCTGAATGGTTTGGCGGTAAATCACCGCTGCTAACAGCAAATCCCATGCGCACCAGGTATACAGGGTCTGATTGTTTAGCCGGAAACTGTGCGCCGTCGGGCTTGTGCTGATACCCCAGAATGCATTGATGCAATGCTTTTTATCAAAACTCACACCGCTCCATGTGGCTAATAATGTTTCGGTTTCTTCGCAGCTTAAAGCAATGCTTTCGGCAAATGTTTTAATGCTGAGCGGTTTCCCCCGTGACAGCAGCTGGTAAAGTTTTAAAGACTGTTGCTGGCCACGCTGATCAAGCTGAGGAAATGCCTGAGTAAATAAATGTGCCAGTTCAGTCAGCAAAACAGCTGACCGCTGGCGCTGAGATAAAGGCGCTTGTCATATTTTTTTAGTAAAATCGTTTCATGCCTTCTGGTCTGGACTTGAAACGTTTATAGGTCCACTGATATTGAGCCGGGCAATCACGAATGACTTTTTCTATATCTTTGTTCATCAGTTCAACAGAAGACTGAATGTCCTGTTTGTTGATGTTTTCTGAAGCGGGCGTGAAGATCAGGCTAAAGCCTTTGCCGTTTGGCTTTCGTTTAGTGTAAGCGTAAATAATCTCACTATTGAATTTGGCAGCCAGTTTTACCATCAGCGTCATTGAATACGCCGGTGTGCCAAAGAAGTCTGCAAACAGGCCGTTCTTCATATGAAGATAGGGCTGCTGGTCAGGCAAGATGACAATGACTTCGCCGGAAGTCAGCGCCTTAGAGACTGCACGCACACCACGGGTGTCAGTCGGCACCAGCCTGGCGCCGGTACGCTGGCGGGCCTGTTTGATAATGCTGTCGATGGATTTAAGTTGCTGCGGTTTATATAAAGAAGTGACGGGGTAATGCCTGGCAGCATAAAGGTTAACCAGTTCCCAGGAGCCTATGTGTGGCATTGCCAGTAAAACACCTTTGTGATGTTTAATCGCGGCCTTTAAGTGCTCTTCACCTTCGACAGATGTGATCATATTGAGCACGCGCTCACTATTGGCCAGCCATATAATGCCCATTTCAGCCAGGGTTTTTCCGCTTTCTATAAGGCTGTTGCGCAGCGTTATTTGTTGCTCTTCAGGCGTTTGTTCAGGGAAGCAAAGTTCGATGTTCTTTTTAGCAATCGCCCGGCTCTTGTTGGGAATAGTATTTAATAGCCGGCCTAAAAAGAAACCGATGCGATGAGCCAGCGGCAATGACATAACGGAAGTTAGTCTGAACAGGAATTTTAAAAAACGGGCGGTCATTGTCTGTGGTTTTTTCTGGCTGTGTCGTTTCTGAATTTATTCTGGCTGCTGGCGGCTGGTCTGAGCAATTTCGGTCATTATTTCTTCTATTGATTTTTCGCTCGGCAATTGCAGATGAAAACCATGTTCTTCAAGGTTGTTAATAACCGTCTCAGGGTTTTCTTTTGCCAGCTTGCGCTGTGGTGTGATATCAAGCTCAAGTGTGAATTCTGTTTCGCCCAGCGATTTCATAATATGCTGAGGGATCACTGAAAAATCATCCTGCTCCTTGAGAAAAACATACATGTCATTTTTTGCAGAGCAACGATAGATATAACAGTTCATGGCAGGCCTTATTTCAGTGTGCTGAAAACTTTTTCAGCAGCATCAATTGTTTTTTGTAAATCCTCTGCGGTGTGTGCCGATGACACAAAACCGGCTTCATAGGCAGATGGTGCCAGATACACGCCCTGGTTTAGCATGCCGTGATAAAACTGCTGGAAACGCTCGATATTGCATTCAGTGGCCTGCTTGAAATTGGTGACCTGCTCTGACTCTGTGAAAAACAGACCGAACATGCCGCCGATTACATTGCTGCTCATTGGAATCGCCGCGGCTTTGGCTTTTTCTAAAATACCATCAACCAGGATATTGACCTTGCTGTTTAGCTCTGTGAAGAAACCCGGGGCTGAAATTAATTGCAGTGTCTTTAGGCCGGCCGCCATCGCTACCGGGTTGCCTGATAAGGTACCGGCCTGATAGACAGGACCTAAAGGCGCAATCTGCTGCATGATGTCACGTTTACCACCGAAGGCGCCTACGGGCATGCCGCCGCCGATGACTTTTCCCAGCGTGGTCAAGTCGGGTTTGATATTGTAATGAGCCTGCACACCGCCCAGCGCGACGCGAAAGCCGGTCATGACTTCATCAAAAATTAATACACTGCCGTATTCATCACAGACTTCACGCAGGCCTTCGAGGAAACCGGGCACGGGCGGAATGCAGTTCATGTTGCCGGCAACCGGCTCAACAATGATACAGGCAATCTTGTCACCGTATTGTTTGAAGGCATCGCGTACCATCTCGATGTTGTTGTAATCCAGTGTCAGTGTTTGTTCGGCCAGAGACGCGGGCACACCGGGTGAGGTCGGTACACCCAGAGTCAAAGCACCGGAACCGGCTTTGACTAATAAAGAATCTGAGTGGCCGTGGTAACAGCCTTCGAATTTAACAATGGTGTCGCGGCCGGTATATCCACGCGCTAAACGAATTGCGCTCATGGTGGCTTCCGTGCCGGAGCTGACCATGCGTACCAGATCAATTGAGGGCACCAGCTCGCAGACCTTGTTTGCCATTAAAGTTTCGATTTCAGTCGGCGCGCCAAAGCTAAGGCCGTTTTCGGCGGTATCTTTAACCACCTGGATAACCTCAGGGTGAGCGTGACCTAAAATCATCGGCCCCCATGAACCGACATAGTCAATATAGTGTTTGTCTTCATTGTCGATAATATAAGCACCATTTGCGCGTTTGATAAAAACCGGATCGCCGCCAACCCCTTTAAAGGCACGTACCGGTGAGTTAACACCGCCTGGAATGTGTTGCTGAGCCTGATCGAAAATTTTTGACATGGATGTTGCCCTTGCTGGATTAAACAATATTACGCGTTATAGGGGTGATGCTTAGCGAACCGCGATTTTACAGGATTTTTTATGATGAATCATGCAGAAAACAGTTTGCTGAGCTGTTCACTGGCCTGTTTTATATCCTGTTGTGCATTCTCTGGCTTAAAAATATCGCTGATAACGGCAATCATATCGCTGCCAGCCGCGATTAACGGCGCTGCATTGCCGGCGTTAATGCCACCGATGCAGCAGACCGGGATCTGGAGCCGGGCCCTGGCCTGATGCACCAGGCTAAGCGGGGCAGCAATGGCATCGGGTTTGATTGATGAGCTAAAAAAAGCGCCAAAAGCGACATAATCGGCACCGGCATGTTCAGCTTCAACGGCCAGCTCTAACCGGTTATAACAACTCACGCCTATGATCGCCTCTGTGCCTAAGTGCTGTCGGGCAGCGATGATATTGAGGTCATCTTTGCCGATATGGACGCCATCGGCATGCGCTAGCCGGGCCAGCTCGATATCATCGTTGACAATAAACAGCGCCTGATATTGATCGCAAAGCCGGCGCATGAGTTGAGCCTGTTGCCGGCGTTTTTTACTATCCTTTGATTTATCGCGGTACTGGATGATACGACTGCCGCCTTGCAAGGTTTGTTCAACAGCTGCTGCAAAGTGATGAGCCATTAAGCCGGCATCGGTGATGGCATAAAGGCCATGTAAACGCGGGTCTTTCATTTTATGTGTCGTTAGTCAGTGTATAAAGTCTGTCGGGGAAATGCTGGCCCTTACCCGGGCAATGGCCGTTTTGCAGGCTCTGAAAAGTATAGTCCAGAGCCTGCAAAACGGCGCTGGCGGTCGATTTGCCCTGTGCGACGAAAGCGGCAATGCTGCTGGCCAGCGTACAGCCCGAGCCATGGTATTCATATGGCAGGCGTGCGTTAGTGAAATGCTGCAGGCTTTGATCAGTGTTGTATAGCCGGTGTTCAATGAGATCAGAATCAGAGTGTGTGCCGGTTACCAGTACATTCTCGCAGCCCGATTCGAGCAAAATGTGGGCGGCCCGCTCGATCAGAGCGTGTTCCCGGGCATGAGTGAGCCGCAGTACTTCCGGTATATTCGGTGTGATCAGATGGCAGCCGGGGACTAAATAAGTATTGATCGCATCGATTAAGTGATGGGCCGATAAACTATCGCCGCCGCCGGATGCCAGCACCGGATCTAATATGACCGGGATATCAGGCTGTTGTCTGATGATCTGATGAATGGCTTTGACGACGTCGACGCTGGCCGTCATGCCAATTTTAATCGCATTGATGCTGATGTCATTGAGCAGCGCGTCGCACTGGCGTTGTAACTGACACGCATCAACCGGTTCAAAATGGTGTACGCGGGCGCTGTCCTGGCAAGTTAACGCGGTTATCACGGTGACAGCGTGAGCCCCCTGGGCAGCGATGGCCTCGATATCGGCCTGTATACCGGCACCCCCACTGGGGTCATGACCAGAAAAGCACAGTACCACCGGTTTTTTACGAGATCTGGTTTTGTATGGGCTCATCGTATTGTTACAATTTTATTAAGTCTGATTTAAGCACTGGGGTTTGTGTTTATAAATAGGTAGAATACGCGAATTCTCAATCGAATAACTCTTTTATTTTAAGAATAATATAGGCCGCTTTATGGAATACAAAACTTATATGTGTGTGATCTGTGGTTACATGTACGATGAAGAACAAGGTGACCCGGAGCACGGTATCGCAGCTGGCACTAAATGGGAAGACGTACCCATGAACTGGACGTGCCCTGAGTGTGATGCAAAAAAAGATGACTTTGAAATGGTTGAAGTCTGAGCATATATTCAGCAGTAAATGACTCAGCGGAGGAGTCATTTTCCCACATTCTTTAAGCTTCCTCCCCGCTGTTAACGCTTTAACACTCTGTAGCGCTATTGTCAGTCAGCTATACAGACGACATCTTATTATCAGTTTTTAGGGAAGGTGCCAGCCTGTTTTGCAATAAAAGCCGTTTTGGCCGATAACTCCAGAGAACAGCTCCATTTATAAGCAAGATTAAGGTCTTCAGCTGCGACATAGACGCCGTGTCCACAGACAACAGCCGCCTTAGAGGTTTTAAGTTGTTGTGCAACCTGAGAAGCTGACTGGGTGAAGATATCATCATAACTAAGATCAATCACCGGCACCTTGCCAAAATAAAGCTGACCTTCAAAATCAAAAGGAATAAAGTCGAGACCGTTCATGGTCATGGCAACTGTGTGCGCGCCATGGCTGTGTAATATGGCATTCAGTGCCGGGTTGTTCTGATAGCTGGCCAGGTGTAAGGCGGCATCAAGAGACGCCCCAGCAGGCGCTGGCTGGTTAATATCGCAGGCAATTAAATCCTGCTCTGTTAAAGTATCTGCACAGGCCCCGGTAGGCGTGATCCAGATGCAGTCGGCTTCTTTTACTGAAGCATTACCGCTGTGAGAGTCATTCAGGCCGTGTTGTCTTAGCCATTTATAGTATTGAACCAGTTCTTGTTTTAAAGTCATTACTAATAATACAGTTTTCAAAAAAACAGCATCTTAATGCATTTCAAAAGGATATAAAAGCGGTGAGTCTTAACCGGCGAGTCTGGTCATTATCAGCTCCAATAATGTTGTCCAATATTTCACTGCCATTATTGAGCCTGGTTGATACCGCGGTGATGGGCCACCTGAACAGTGCTGTATATCTGGCAGCTGTTGCTGTCGGCGCGATGGTCTTGCATTTTATTTTCTGGGGTTTTGGTTTTTTACGCATGTCGACAGTGGGCCTGACAGCACAGTCGTATGGCGCGAAAGATGGTGCCGAGTTACGGCATTTATTAGTGCGTGCGGCTGTGTTCGCTGTTGTGATTTCGTTTCTGCTGATTGTTATTCAGACGCCGATGATTAATCTTGCTTTATATTTTGTGCAGCCTGGTGCCGAGGTATCACTGTTAACAAAAGATTATTTTTATATTCGAATCTGGGCGGCGCCAGCCACATTATTAACCTATGTATGCGTCGGCTGGTTGTTAGGTATTCACAGAGCGCATGATGTTTTATGGGTAATGGTTTTTATTAATGTATTAAATATTATTCTGGACCTGGTGTTTGTGGTGGGTTTTGGCTGGCATGTAAAAGGCGTGGCATGGGCCTCATTACTGGCTGAGTTCAGTGGCCTGATTCTGGCGCTGTGGCTAGTGAAAAAATCATTATGCATGATGCCAGCGCAACTGCAGTGGCAGCAGGTATTTCAGTGGCCGGCTTTTCGTCAGCTGGCCAGTATGAACCTGGATATATATATCAGGACAATTAGTTTGTTATTTGTTTTTGCTTTTTTCACAACCCAAAGCGCACGCGCCGGTGAGGTAGTGGTGGCAGCCAACGCAATCCTGCTGCAGTTTTTAACCTTTATGGCTTATGTGCTGGATGCTTATGCCCATGCCGCTGAAGCAATGGTGGGTGAAGCCATTGGCGATAAAAACAGTAACCGAGTTAAAGAGGTGGTGAAAATATGTTTACAGTGGTCGTTGTGGACATCACTGCTATTTAGCCTGCTATACCTTCTCGCCGGGGAGCACATCATCGCGCTGCTAACGAATATAGAAGAAGTCAGGGAATACAGTTCATCATATCTCTACTGGCTGGCGCTGCTGCCGGTGGTAGCGGTCTGGAGTTATTTATTCGACGGCGTGTTTATCGGTGCGACCTGGTCAAGAGAAATGCGTGACGTGATGCTGATGGCTGTGTTTATCGTCTTTTTACCGGTTTGGCTGATGACGCAGTCACTGCAAAACCACGGTTTATGGTTATCTATGCTGATCTTTCTGGCAGCACGCGGCAGTTTAATGGCATGGTTTTATCGAAAAAAACTGCTATACATAAAGATAAAATAGAAATATAAAAATAGATATGTCATGGGCTGAAATAAAAACTATCCTGATTTCGGTTACACTGTAATTTATCTGACTGACAATGCACAGGTGATATCATGAAAGAAAATGCAGGCTTGCTGGATCAGAATATGCGTTACCTCAGCGGAATGCTTGTTTTAAAATCAGAGGTGGTCTATGAAAGCGTGCGCGGTCATAGCGGAACCGTTCCGCTTATGAGCGCATTAATTGCCTGCTGCCCGCCTTGTGCATTAACAGGCATAAAAACAAACAAGTCAGCTGATTGATAATGATAAAGCCTTTAAGCTAGATAACTAACGATTTATATTCCATGTTCAGATTTTTAAACCACATCCACCTGCACCATGTGCTTTTTATTGCCTTTACATTAATTTCTATTGTGCCGGTCTTAATATTGTCCGGCTGGGTGCAAAGCTCAATGATAGAAAATGAAGAGCTGGCAATAGAAGAAAAGCATCTGCTGTTAGCCCAGAATATCACGGCTTCACTGGAGCAGTACGCAAAAGATATCCGCGCAACCATCGATGTGGTTGAAAAGCACATTGAAGAAAAACGCCCGATAGAGCTGCTGGAAAATTTATTTTCGTCGTTGCACATAGATTTTGTCTGGCTGATGGATCGTCAGGGGCGCGATGTCACGCCGGGTTTTTTAGATACAAAATTACATATGTCGCGCATACCCGATAATATCGGTATCACCGTGCTGCCTTCTATAACCGCATCATTAGCAAACCGGGATACAACAGTTTTTAGCACAGTCGAGGCCGATACGAATAATGACTCGGTTATTTATGCTGTCAAATCAATCGATGCGGGCAGGTTTCTGGTCGCGGTTATCAATACCGGTATTTTTATTAAAGTACAAAAAGCCATCTCATTTGGTGATCGCGGCCATGCCGCGATTGTCGATGCGACGGGCAGGACATTAGCGCACCCGTCTGAACAATGGCGCTCCACACGAAAAAACATAATTGCGCTGCCACCTGTAAAGTTCA
The DNA here is from genome assembly GCA_029882395.1 of Gammaproteobacteria bacterium. Lineage (GTDB taxonomy): Bacteria > Pseudomonadota > Gammaproteobacteria > SZUA-229 > SZUA-229 > JAUVDT01. The sequence continues at coordinate 31,991 of JAOUKT010000023.1, read as the reverse complement.
TGACAGAAGGCAAAACAGGGGTGACCCGTTTCTATTCCCCGGTGATGGCGGCCGATATGGTTGCCGGTTATGCCATTGTGCACGATGTCGGCTGGGGCGTGATGATACCGCAGCCGTACGATGAGTTACTGGCTCGCGCTAATAGCGGTCGTTATATTTCAATGCTGATAGCGTTGTTTGGCGTGATTACGGCGGCCATGATCAGCTGGTGGCTGGCACGAATTATGTGCCGGCCGCTGGTAGCCGTGGCATCATCAGCCCGTCATGCTGCCAGTGGCAATTTGATAACACGTATCAAAAGTGCTTATAAATATGCGCCGGTGGAGTTACGCGAGCTGACGGATTCATTTAATCACATGGTGGATGAAATCAATCAAAAAAACGCCGTCATGAGCATTACCACCGAACGGCTGGAAACAGCTCAGCGCATTGCGCACCTGGGAAACTGGGAATGGGATTTTGTGAATAATGTTTTCTGGTGCTCGGATGAGGTGTACCGCATTTACGGTTTTGCGGCACAGTCATTTGAAGCCAGTTTTGACCGTTTTTTCGGCATGACCCATCCGGATGAACAGGGCTATCTTAAAAATTTATTTGATAACGCCAGACTCAGGGAACATTCTTTTAATGCCAGTTTTAAAATTATATTAGAAGACGATAGCATCCGTTATCTGCATCAGGAAGTGCAGTTTCATCGTGCGCAGGGCGATAAAGGAATGTACCTGTCTGCTGTTGTACATGAAATTACGGAGCAGAAAAAATATGAAGAAAAATTGCTGCGTCAGGCCAATTATGACGAGCTGACAGGGCTGGCAAATCGTACGTTGTATTTTGAGCGTTTATCGAGCGCCATTAAAATGGCGAAAAGACGACACGAGCAAGTTGCGGTTTTGTTTATTGATCTCGATGATTTTAAAACCATTAATGATACCTACGGTCATATTACCGGCGACGGACTGTTAAAAAAAGCATCTGCCCGTTTATCAGCCGCCATTCGTGACACCGACACGGTTGCGCGTATTGGCGGCGATGAATTTATAATTGTAATGCATGAAGTTAAATCGTCAGAAGATGCCGCGCAGGTGGCTAATAAAGTACTGGATAGTTTGTCTGCTGTTTTCATTCTTGACAGTGTCAGGGCATTTGTCAGTGCCAGCATAGGCATCAGTGTATATCCAAACGATGCAGATGATGTGCTGAGCCTGCATCGAAATGCCGATGTGGCGATGTATCAGGCAAAAGAAAAAGGCAAAAATAACGTCCAGTTTTTTACTTCAGAAATGACTTCCATGCTCTCTGAGCGTTTTCAAATTGCACATGACCTTCGATATGCGCTGGAAGAAAATCAGTTTGAAGTGTATTTCCAGCCGATTGTTAATATAGACGGCAGTCTATACTCGGCCGAGGCGCTGATCAGATGGCATCACCCTGAAAAAGGCTTTATTTCTCCGGAAAAATTTATTCCTGTTGCGGAAGAAATCGGCATGATCAATGACATCGGTTTATGGGTGCTGAATGAGTCCTGTCAGCAATTAAAGTGCTGGCATGACATGGGCTTCGAGAAGCTACGTGTGTCTGTCAATGTGTCACCTCAGCAAATCAAAAGCAGCCTGACAAGGGATGTGTTGATTTCAGTCATTCATAAAGCGCAGATCATGGCCTCGCGTTTAACACTTGAGATAACAGAAAATATCATCATGGACGATATTGACCATGCCATTATATGGATGTCAGAGATGCGGGAGTTTGGTATTAATATCTCAATGGATGATTTTGGAACGGGTTACTCTTCGTTAAGTTATTTAAAACGCTTGCCGATCGATATTTTGAAAATTGATAGTTCATTTATATCAGGCATCAGCGTTAATGAGGACGATAACCTGATGATTGCAGCCATTATTGCGATGGCTAAAGGGCTTGGTTTGTCACTGGTTGCAGAAGGCGTGGAAAATGAGCAGCAGCTGAGCTACCTAAAGCAGTTGCACTGTGACTACATACAGGGTTACTTGTTCAGCAAGCCTTTGCCATCAAAAGACTTTGTAAATTACCTGAAACAGTCGGTCTGAGTTTGCCTTAGAGATATCTCATGCGGGTACCATGGTTCAGCGACAAGGTGATTTCATCGGCACTCAGCGCAGAAGGGAACAGAACGCCGGATATCTGAGCGTCGTGAATACTGGCTCCTGGCAGCTGGCTGTTTGAAAAATCGATGCCGCGCAAGTCACAGCCACGGAAATAACAGCCGCTAAGATCCAGGCCGTCGGCATTGATACCGGATAACACCAGGTTCCTGAAATCAGCGCCGGTTAAATCACAGGCTTCGCCGCTTTCTTTGCGCTGATTGAACTGCTTAATGTCTTCATCACGTAACAGCCGGTACATTTCATTGTCTTTAAATTCGGGTGCAGTCTGTGCCATAGTATGGGCCTCCTTTATTAATTTAAGCGTAGTTGAAAAAAATGGCCTTGCAAGTCGCTAATATTAAATTAAAGCGGGCTATCATGCTCGATCGCAAAGCAAGTGACCGGGGCGATTTATGCCTCGACGCTCTCACGCAATTAGATCTTGACTGGCAGCTGCTAGACAAGGCTGATCCGGCTCAGCTGGCGGCATTAATTCAAGACCAGCAGATAGTGGTTACCAATAAAGTCGTGCTTAACAGGGCCTTGATAGAGAACGCGCCTAATCTGAAGTTAATTTGTATTTCAGCAACAGGTACTAATAACGTTGACCTTGTGGCTGCCAGAGAGCGGGGCATTGATGTCTGTAATGTGACCTCTTATGCAACGCCCTCGGTGGTGCAATATGTTTTTAATGTTTTGCTAAATCTGCTTTGCCGCTTCACAGAGTATCAGCAGGCGGTCAAATCCGGAGCCTGGTCGCGCAGTGAACAGTTTTGTTTGCTGGATTTTTCGTTTAGAGAGTTAGATGGCAAAGTACTCGGCATCATCGGTTATGGAGAACTGGGCCAGGCCGTTGCCAGAGTCGCCGAAGCATTTGGTATGAAAGTGTTGATCGCGGCAAGAAACAGTGATGATCAGAGAGAAGGCCGCTGGCCACTTGCAGAACTATTGCCTCAGCTGGATGTGTTAAGTCTGCATTGTCCGTTGACAGAAGAAACCCGGCATGTAATTTCAACACAGGAAATTCGTGCATTACCAGAAGGCGCAATACTGATCAACAGTGCTCGCGGCGGGATAGTGGATGAAAAGGCGTTGTTGGCCGCGATAGAGTCTGGCCATCTGGGAGGTGCCGCAACAGATGTGTTAACAACGGAACCGCCTGCTGAGCATCATATATTGTTGCAAAAAAACTACCCTAACTTAATTGTTACGCCGCACATCGCCTGGGCCAGTATCGAATCGCGACAGCGCTTAATTGACCAGCTGGCTTTTAATATTTCAGAATACCTGTCAGGTCGGCCACGAAATATCGTCAACTGAAACACACTATCTATTTAAGGTTTACGCCGAATCCTGTTCGCCCTGAAGGGTGACCACGAGACGGCGGTTGCCGCCATGATTTCGGTGTTCACATAAATAGATGCCTTGCCAGATACCTAGGTTTAAGCGGCCATCGCTAAGCGGAATAGTTAAACTGGCACCGAGAATGCTGGATTTCAAATGAGCCGGAAGATCATCGCTGCCTTCGTCGGTATGTAAATAATAAGGCGCGTTTTCAGGGATGCTTTTATTGAAATAGTTTTCAAAATCCTGACGAACGGTCGGGTCTGCGTTTTCATTGATAGTCAGGGAGGCGGAGGTGTGTTTTATTAAAATGTGCATCAGGCCGAGCTTAAAAGAGCCTGTTTCAGGTATTTGAGCTAATATTTCATCGCTGATGAGATGAAAGCCCCGTGAAAAAGGCTGTAACTGAATTTCTCTTTGTAACCACATAGCGCGGGCCCATAACTGATAAGTTAGTAGTAAATCTATTATCTCAGAAAACAGCGCAATTGAGCGCTGAGAAAATGCTAATAGGCTTGTTTAGCTACAGTTTTGTAAGCATTTTTAGTAAATTTCACTATAATACTGGGGTCGGGTCATGGTAAATCAACAGCCACAGAAGGTGGCGGTGAATAAGCCGCAACTTTGTCGCTCAGGGCTCTAATATCAGGCAATAAATCACGGATTGATATCAAAAATTGAAAATAAGTCAGTCGAGAATGTAGTAAATGACCATACCTAACGAATCTGAAATAATAAGCGAGCTGGCACAGCTGCAACAATTATTTCTACAGAAGCTGCCTGTGCAGATTGCTGATATGAAGTTGCTGTGGTCCGAGGTCTCTGCATCGGTTAATCAGCAGGCTGCCACAGACATTACAAAGCTGGCCGAATTGCATCGCATGGCTCATAGCCTGGCAGGTTCAGGCGGTACTTTTGGTGCCGAATCGGTCAGCTCCTCGGCACGTGAACTGGAGCAGCAACTTAAACTATCAATCGCTGAATTAGAGGGCGCTGCAGCACTTTCCAGCTCACAGTGGCAGCCAATAGACCGTTTGCTGACACAACTGCTCGATGACGCGAATAACTGGCAGCCTTCAGTCATACCTTATATTGCACCTGATATAACACCTGGCCAGTCGCCGCAACAACAGCACGGTAACCTGATTTATCTGGCAGAAGATGATGAGTTATTAGCCGCTGATTTAACACTAAAACTACAGCAGGCAAATTATCAGGTACGCCACTTTGTTGAGTTAAGTGCATTTGAAGCGGCATACCAGCAGCAAATACCGGCCGTTATCATTATGGATATCATTTTTCAGAAAAGTGATGCCACAGGCGCTGATCTGATTAGTAAATTGAAAAGCAAACAGGGAATTATCCCGCCGGTTATCTTTATTTCTGTTCGAGAGGATATAGAAACACGGCTTGCAGCGGCACGTGCAGGCGCGCGACGTTATTTTACTAAGCCCATAGATGAAAAAAAACTAATATTAACAGTCGATGGGTTAACAGCAAAACACCAGACAGAACCGTTTCGTGTATTGATTATTGATGATGATGAGACCTTACTAAAATACTACCAGATGGTGCTCAGTGATGCCGGCATGCAGGTTGTGGCACTTTCACAACCGTTGCAGGCCTTAACAATACTGGCCGACTTTAAGCCGGATATTGTCTTGCTTGATGTTTATATGCCGGATTGCACAGGCCCTGAGCTGGCTCAGGTGATCAGGCAGGACGATGACTGGACGCTCATGCCAATCATGTTTTTATCAACAGAGTCGGATCTTGATATTCAGCTGGCGGCGATGAACCTGGGCGGCGATGACTTTTTAGTAAAACCGGTTGATGCCGGACACCTTGTGGCTGCTGTCGAAGCCAGGGCAAAAAGAGCACGCTGGAGTAAACGCCTGAATACTGATCTGCAAGAGGCTTTGAGAGAAAGCAAGTTTCAGCTGGTAACAATGGACCAGCATGACATTGTCAGTACTGCGGATATTAGCGGTCAAATTACCAGCGTTAATGACCGGTTTTGTGAGATCAGCGGTTACAGCCGTGAAGAACTGCTCGGTAAAAATCATAACCTGCTTAAATCAGAACGTCATTCAAGGTCATTTTATAACGATTTATGGGCTACTATTTCCAGCGGTAAAATTTGGCATGGCAGCATTTGTAACCTGAGCAAAAACGGCGATGAATATTGGGTAGAGTCGACAATTGTTCCGTTTCTGGATGACAGAGGCAAACCCTATAAATACGTTTCTGCCAGAACCGATATTACCGTTTTAAGAAATAGTGAAGAGCGCCTGAGCCGCAGCCAGGAGTTCGCCAATATGGGAACATGGGACTGGAATATACACACGGGTGAGTTGTTCTGGTCAGACTTGATCTGGCCACTGTTTGGTTATGAGAAAGCAAAGACCGCGATGACTTATGATAATTTTATGGCCGCGGTACACCCTGATGACAGGCAAATGGTGGCGGATGCCGTAAATGACTGTGTGCAAAAAGGCACTGATTATAATATAGAGCATCGCGTAATCTGGAGCGATGGCAGCGAGCACTGGCTGCAAGAGAGTGGTGATGTGGTGCGCACTGAGCAGGGCAAAGCGTTACATATGCTGGGAGTGGTGCAGGATATTACAGACCGTAAACAGACTGAACGTGATTTGATGCATGCACACGAAGAGGCAGAGAATGCCAACCGGGCAAAGTCTCAGTTTTTATCGAGTATGAGCCATGAATTACGCACGCCACTGAATGCCATTATCGGCTTCAGTCAGCTGATGAAGCTGGAAACAGACCAGCCTCTAACAGAAATACAAAAAGACAATGTCAACGAGATTTCCACAGCAGGTGAACACCTGCTTGAGCTGATTAATGAAGTGCTGGATCTGTCCAAAATTGAAGCCGGGCATATTGAACTTTCAATTGGAACCGTGGTGCTGGGCGAGGTTATTGCTGAATCCATACAACTGATCAAGCCGCTGGCTGAAAAACGGGGTATTGATATTTGCCTGAGTCGTGATGGTGTCGAGATTGGCTTTGAAGAATTGTTTATGCAAAATAATACAGCGCGGGCAGACAGTACCCGCCTGAAACAGGTATTGCTTAACCTGCTGAGCAACGCCGTTAAATATAATATTGACAAAGGTAAAGTGACTATCTGCTGTCAGCATATGACAAATAAAATGAGCCGTATTAGCATCACCGACACCGGTGCCGGTCTTAGTCCGGACCAGCAGCTTAAATTATTCAAACCATTTGAACGCATAGGCGCAGAGCACTCAAGCATTGAAGGTACGGGTATTGGACTGGTCATCACCAAGAAAATTGTCGAGATTATGGGCGGGGCTATCGGTGTTGACAGCCAGCCGGGCAAAGGCTGTAGCTTTTGGTTTGAGCTGCCATCGGACACCGCGTTGTCTGACAAACAAATTGGTAAGAAAACACCTGATGCCGATGCAGAGCGCCAGCTTAAACAAAAAAAACATGATTTTACCGTGCTTTATATAGAAGACAATCCCGCGAATTTAAGACTGGTTAGCCAGTCCTTAGGCTACCGTAAAAATATATTTATGTGGAGCGCGCATGAGCCACTGCTTGGCCTGGAGCTGGCAACCGAGCACAAGCCCAGTCTGATTCTACTGGACATTAACCTGCCCGGCCTGAATGGTTTTGAAGTGCTGAAAAAACTGCGACAGAACGCTCTGACCGCACACATTCCGGTGATTGCCGTCAGTGCCAACGCAATGCCCGGGGATATAGAAAAAGGCATGGCTGCAGGTTTTGATGATTACATTACAAAGCCCATAAACGTGGTGGATTTATTAAATGCCGTGGATAGCCGGCTGGCTGCAATACAAAGCTAAAAACAAATGAATAAACAGGAGTCAAACTGTTAGATGAACGAACTAAAGCGGATTTTATATGTTGAAGATCAGCCCGATATTAGAGCTGTGAGCAAAGTGGCATTAGAAAAAGTCGGCGGCTTTGAATTACAAATATGCAGTGGCGGTGAAGAGGCCGTTGCAACGGCCGTGGCTTTTGAACCCGAGTTGTTTTTACTGGATGTGATGATGCCGGGCATGGATGGTCTTGAGACGCTGAAAGCATTACGCCAGTTGCCGGGGCTGGATGAGGTACCGGTAATTTTTATGACCGCAAAAGTACAAACCAACGAAGTAGCAGAATACAAACTATTGGGCGCCATTGAAGTGATCTACAAACCTTTTGATCCGATGGCAATATCAGATCAGATCAGAGCGGCCTGGCAACAATATATCGTCGCAGTTAAATAATGGCTTTTAAAAAATTCAGCAGTCTTATGTTACTGGTTTGCTTCGTCAGTCACGATCTGGCCGCCGCAGAATTTAAAGTGGCTGTGCGCGCGCATCAGGGAGTGGAGAACGCACGACAGATGTGGCAGCCAAGCATTAATGTGCTGAATAAAGCAATCCCGCAGCACCGCTTTATATTGGTACCGGTTGTCAGTCTCAGTGAAATTACAGAGAGAGCAGGCCGGGGTGACTTTGATTTTGTACTGACAAACCCGTCATCTTTTGTCGAGCTGGAGCAGCGATACGAGGCAAAGGCGTTGATGACATTAAATAACAAACGCGCAAATAGCGCGCAGAGCCGTTTTGGTTCTGTTATTTTTACGCATGTGCGCAATAAAGATATTTTAAACATTAACGACCTCAAGGGAAAAAAACTGATGGCGGTTTCAGCCCTTGCTTTTGGTGGCTGGCGTGTAGCCTGGCTAGAAATGCTTGAGCACGGTTTTAATCCGGCCGATGAGCTTGAGGCGTTATTGTTCAGTCAGAGCAAAACACAGGCGGAAGTGGTTTACGCTGTGCGCGATGGTAAGGCCGATGCCGGTGTGGTTCGTACCGACCAGCTGGAGCGAATGGAAGCGGATGCAGAGATTGATATGCGCTATTTCCGCATCATAAATAATAAAGACGAACAGAGTTTTCCATTTTTTCTCAGCACCAGACTTTTTCCTGAGTGGTGTTTTGCCGCCATGAAGTCAGTGCCTGATTTATTGTCACAACGGGTAACGACATCGTTGTCATTGATTAAGCCAGACAGCAGTGCTGCCCAACAGGGCAAATACATCGGCTGGATTCCGGCGCTGGATTACACTCCGGTCAGGGACTTGATGCAGCAACTGAAAGTCGGCAGCTATGCCAGTCAGTAAGCTGCAACGCCGGTACTCAAGGCTAAGTAAAAAAACAGGGAATAGATCATGAGGTTTTCAATTGTTCATAAAATCAGTCTGGGCGTTATTTTTCTGGTGCTGCTTAGTGCCGGCCTTGTGGGGGGACTGTTTTATTCCAAGACGACAGAGTTGCTGGTAGAAAAAACGCTGGAAGATATTTCCAAAGAAATCCAGACCGCTTCCGTGCGTTTACTGGCGCATATCAAATCCCAGCAACAGGATGTTTTGTTTTTGTCAAACACGCCACCGGTTCAGGGCATGCTGCGTGCGCTTAAAATGGCTAATTATGACCAGCAGGGAAAGTCCAGCTATCAGCAATGGGTACAACGTCAGCAGTCCATATTTAAAACCATGCTGGCAGGCAAACCTAATTATCTGAAACTTCGGCTGATTGATAAACAGGGGCAGGAGCTGGTAGTGGTCGGCCGCGAGGCGGACAAACTGGAAGTGATCAGTGGTGAGCGGCTGCAAAATAAAGCCCACCGCCTTTATTATAAAAAAGCGCTTACATTAAACCCCGGGCAAGTTTATGTATCAGAGATAAATCTCAACCGGGAATACGGCAAGGTGAGCCTGCCACACAGTGAGGTGCTGAGGACAGCGACACCGATATTCGATGAAAGCAATGCGACTGTCGCCGGGGTACTGCTGATCACCGCTGAGATTGGCAGCGAATTGAGAGCGATTCAAAATAACTTTCAGGATGCCGGCAGAAACATCTACATCACGAATGATCATGGCGGTTATTTGTTGCACCCTGATGCCCGCAAAGCCTATGGCTTTGATCTTGGCAAGCGTTATCGTATTCAGGAGGATATTCCTCTGTTGGCGCATATGTTTTTGCCGGATAACCGGCAATCAAAATTTATTTTGTTACCCGAAGATACAAATGATAAACAGGTGGTGAATTTCACCAAGCTGGCATTTGACCCTGACGAGCCAAAGCGTTTTATTGCGGTCGGTATTGCTCAGAGTTACCGGAATATTCTGGCACAGCAAGCAGGCGTGTTAAATGATGTGATGTTGCTGGCATTGATACTGGTTGTGGTGTTAGCACTGCTGGGTTTAATCTATGCCTATCGTCTTGCTATGCCACTGAAACAAATGACTCAGGTCATGGATGATTATAGTCATCAGCGTTTTAGCACGGTGGAAATGCCCGCAGGCCGTAATGATGAAATTGGTGTGCTGGCGAAAACCTATCAGGCATTAATGACACAGGTAGAAGAAGCACAGTCAAACCTGCAGGATATGAACCATAACCTTGAAGTGATGGTAAAAAAACGTACTCAGGCCCTGGAGAGCAGCGAAACTCGCCAGCGTACGATACTGGAAACAATCGCCGATGGTATTATTGCCTTTGATGAAAAGGGTCGGGTTAGAAGTGTTAACCCGGCGGCTGAAAAAATATTTGATTATTCACCCGAAGAGATAATCGGCCAAAACCTTTCTTCATTAATCACTGAAAAAAAACCGCAGGCAGTCGAGGCTCATGCGGATCTTCCGCTACTGAATTTAGCCGGCATTGTTAATAAACAAAGTCAAATGCAGGGTATAAGAAAAGACGGTACATTGTTTCCGCTGGAATTAAATGTCGCGGCAATGATATCCGAAGGCGAGCGGGCTTATGTTGGTGTGTTGCGAGATATCACTGCCCGCACCCTGGCCGAACAGGAACTTAATCGGTTTAAAACCACGCTGGATGAAACCATGGACTGTGTGTTCATGTTTGAACCGGATACCTTAAAATTCTTTTACGTTAATGCCGGAGCCTATAACCAGGTTGGCTACAGCAATGCAGAGTTAATGAAGATGACGGCCTGTGATATCAAGCCGCTTTTTAGTGAAGCACTTTTCAGGGAAACCATTGCGCCATTGATTGCAGGCACACAATCGGTATTGAATTTTGAGACGATACACGAGCACAAAGACGGGCATACCATCCCGGTAGAAATTTTTCTTCAATATATTAACCCGCCCGGCGAGTCACCGCGTTTTGTGGCGATCGTTCGTGATATTTCAGAACGCCTAAAAACCGATAAGCTGAAAAATGAATTCATTTCCACGGTGAGTCATGAGTTACGTACGCCGCTAACATCCATACGCGCATCCCTGGGGCTCATCTCTCAGGGCATTGTCGGTGTGATACCCGACGAAGCACTGGAGATGTTGAAAATTGCAGGCAATAATACCGAACGCTTGCTGTTATTGATTAACGATATTCTGGATATTCAGAAAATCGAATCAGGACAGATGGCCTTCAGGTTTCAGTGTCTGTCATTGCAGCCATTTCTGCAGCAGGCAATAGAAGATAACGCAGCCTATGGCGAGGAATACGGGGTCGAGTTTGTCATCGCTAAAGAAGTGGCAGACTCAAGAGTTTATGCGGATAAAGATCGGCTGATGCAGGTGATGGCAAACCTGCTTTCAAATGCCGCTAAGTTCTCACCGCAGGGTGAGAAAGTCGAAATATCAATAGCCCGGCATAGCGAAGACTCTTTGCGAATTTCTGTAACCGATCACGGCCCCGGTATTGCGGAAGCCTTTCAGCCGAAGCTGTTTGAAAAGTTTACCCAGTCTGATTCATCGGATACACGCCAAAAAGGCGGCACCGGCCTGGGGCTGAGCATTACCAAAATGATTGTGGAAAAACACGGTGGCCAAATCGACTTCATTACCAGAGAAGGTGTCGGCTCAACATTTTATATAGAACTGCCGGAACTCTTCGGTGAGATGACGGAAGATGATGAGCCGCGGCAACTTCAGGGCAATCATAAGCCCTGCATTCTGATTGTAGAAGATGACCCGGATGTGGCGGCTTTACTCAAGCGAATGCTGGCAGAGGCGGGTTTTAACAGCGATATTGCTTATAATGTCGAAGAGGCACGTGGCAAATTACAGCAAAAGTCAGTGCATTATAAAGCCATTACGCTTGATCTGGTTTTGCCAGGGCAAGATGGACTGAGCTTGCTGGAAACACTGCATGATGACGCAGCCGGCTATGATATCCCTGTGGTTGTGGTCTCAGTCAAAGCCAATGAAACAAAGCGTGATTTAGAAGGCAGTGCAGTGGGTGTGGTGGACTGGCTGCAAAAACCGATTGATCAACAGCGTTTAATCGAGGCCGTTAAACAGGCGGCCGGGCCTGCGCATTTGCCACGGATTTTGCATGTTGAAGATGAAGTCGATGTGCATAAAGTAGTCAGTCGAATGCTGCAAAATCATTGTGAGTTAACCTGGACCACCACAAAAGCGGCGTCAAAAGAAACACTGGAACAGGAGGATTTTGATCTGGTGTTGCTGGATATCGGCTTGCCCGATGGATCAGGCCTGGATCTGCTCGAAACCATAGAGCGGCGCGTGGTACCGCCTCGTGTGGTTATATTTTCAGCTTACGATGTGACCCCTGAATACGCAGATAAAGTCAGTGCCGTGCTGCTGAAATCCAGAACCACTAATTTCAGACTGGCCGAGGTCATTAGCAGTGTGATCGGGCAGAAGTCAGAGGCAGAAAACACGCATGTTAATACTGTCGAATAAGCAATGCTGTTGCTGAGATTAATAGGCCATGAATAACAGTCAAATAAAGCCCCTGACTGAGGCGGATGATGCTGAGTGTAACAGCCGCCAGCGTCACGAAAAGCGCTACCCCTGCGTCGCCATTCCGCTGTTATATTCCGCCATCAAACATGCTCATGTCAGAAGGCTTGGAGAAAAGATTTTTCAGGCCGCTGCGGTGGATATGAGCATTTCCGGGCTGGCGTTTGATATTAATCAGCCTATGCAGGCGGGAGAAAAGCTGCAACTGATGATAGCAAAGTCAGGATCGCATATTGACGATGAACTGCTGCTGCAGGTTCGCTGGTGTCGTCAGTTGCCATCGGGAAAATACAGGGTGGGGGGTGTTGTCGACAGGCCACACGCAGCGCATCAATCATTAACCGCCTTGCCCGGCTCTAACGGCCAGCAGGAAGTGCCTGCCGAGATTGAGGCCCGGTGTCCTGCCTGTAAAAACCCGGCCATATTTCACTTTGTTGGCAATCAACATGTGTTTTTTAGCAGAGGCATTATGCCGCTTTATGACTGCTCAGCCTGCGGCACAACGCGCAGTTTAACGGGCATGCTTGAATAAATTAGCTGTGATGGCGGTTATCTAGTGTTTCGTTAAATCTGTTTTCTGGCATTGAGCATAAGCATTATGCATCGCCTGCATCAGTTGAAAATAAAGCTCAGTTCCTGCAGCAAAATCCTGCGCTGTCGGGTCCAGGTAAACAGGGCTGATAGCGGTGTCGCGGATCAGGTTTGCGGCAATCGCCGGCAAGGGTTTTGTATTGTAGACAAGGCAGCTTACCTGTTTATCTGAAAGCAGTTTTTGGATCTGGCTAAGATGCCTGATACCGGGGCGCTGTTCTTCACTCTTGCTAATGGCCGCCAGTGGTTTTATGTTAACGGCATTTTCAAAGTACTGAAAAGCATCATGATAAACCAGGTAGTCAAATCGCCTTTTATCAAACGATAAGCTGATTTTTTTTTGTAAGGCATTCAGCCTGGCTGAAAGCCGGATTAAATTATTCTGATAAAGATGTTTGAATGCCGGATCCAGCATTGACAGTGTCTCGCTCATTTTTGCTGCGATCAGCAGCGCGTTATCAATCGATAACCAGATATGTGGGTCGATATGAGAGCGGTGTTCATCGCCATGCCGGTGCTTTTTATCGGCATCGGCTGATATTGTACGCGGTTCAAGCAGCAGCAGGCCCTTGGTATCGATCAGTTTAACCACATGAATCTGTTCTGGAATCGCCTTTAAAACACGCGGCATAAAACTTTCCAGTGACTCGGCCAGCCAAAATATCAGATCAGCATCGGCCAGTGCCCTGCGTTGAGAAGGGCGCAAACTATAATGATGAATAGATTGCCTGCTGTCTAATAACAAAACAGGCTTGCCGTTGCCCTGCATAATTGAACTGAGTAATGAATGAAGCGGGCGGATGGTTGTCACCACCTTGAGCTTGCTGGCAGATTTGTGCTTAACATCGGAGCCTGTGGCGGACTGTTCTGCTGACAGCGCCAAAACAGGCGTGAAAAGAACTAACAGTAAAAGACAGCAACGTAATATCATAGGCGCATGATAAATTATTCATTAGCAGAATGAAATAATGACAGAGCAGTTAATTTCGGTAACGAAGGCCCGTCTGACGTTTGCCGGGCGTGTGGTATTGCAAGATGTCGACCTGGTTGTTAACCGCGGTGAGATAGTCACCGTGATAGGGCCCAATGGAGCCGGTAAAAGTTGTCTGATAAAAGGCCTGCTGGGTTTGATTCGCTTTGACAGCGCCGTGATCGAGAAGCGCGATAACCTGAAAATTGGTTATGTGCCGCAGAAACTGCATATTGATGACATCATGCCGCTGACCGTGAGCCGGTTTCTGAAAATGGTGCCCGCGGTTAATGCAGCGGACATCGAGCAGGTGTTGCAACAAGTCAAGCTGCAAAACCTTCAGCAGTCCGCTATCCAGAGCTTATCGGGGGGCGAGCTGCAACGCTTATTACTGGCGCGAATTATTTTGCAAAAACCGGATCTGCTGGTGCTCGATGAGCCGGCACAGGGGGTTGATATCATCGGCCAGCAGGAACTTTACCAGCTGATTACTTCGGTCAGAGATCAATATCACTGCGGTATTTTAATGATCTCACATGATTTGCACCTGGTAATGGAAGCCACCGACAGAGTGCTGTGCCTGAATCGCCATATCTGTTGCAGCGGCCACCCGGATGCGATTAGTCAGCACCCTGAATATCTCCGCATGTTTGGCGCAGCGATGGATGGCTTTGCGATCTATACACATGATCATGATCATGAACACGATAGCCATGGCAATGTGGTGCCACTGGGTACGGGTTGCCAGCATTGGGATGAGGATGTCGGTTGTCGGCAGGACAGCTGTGAGAATTCGGAGCGCGAACATGGATGATTTTGTTTTCAGGGCACTGCTGGCTGGCCTGGCCGTGGCGGTACTGACAGGCCCGCTGGGTTGTCTGGTGGTGTGGCGACGCATGGCCTATTTTGGCGACACCCTGGCGCATTCTGCTTTACTGGGTGTGGCCTTGTCGCTGCTGTGGCAACTCCACCCGGCATTAGGCGTGGCCTTACTGGGTGTGGTGATTGCCATTAGCCTGGTCTGGCTGCAGCGTCACCGCGACCTGGCAACGGATACCATGCTGGGAATATTGGCACATACTTCTCTGGGGCTGGGTCTGGTGGTGATAGCCATATTGCAGTCGCGTGGACTCAATATCGATCTTAATGCATATCTGTTTGGTGATATTCTGGCCCTGAGTCAAAATGAGGTATGGTTTATCCTTGCCAGTGTGGTGGTGTTAATACCGCTTATAAGCGGCATATGGAAACCGATGGTAGCGATAGCTGTGCATGAAGATCTGGCACGGGTTGAAGGCGTTCAGGTTGTAAAAATACGACTGATATTTATGATTTTAATGGCCGTGGTGGTTGCCGTGGCAATGAAAATAACCGGTATTTTGCTGATTACTGCTTTATTGATTATCCCGGCTGCCGCTGCCCGCAAGTTTTCCCATTCGCCAGAACAAATGGCTGTATTGGCAATCTTGCTGGGCATGCTGGCGGTTATTATGGGCCTGTTTTCATCCCTGCAATGGGATACACCGACGGGCCCGAGTATGGTGGTCGCCGCCGCCTTGTTATTCTTTGTATCCCGGATCAGAAAAACAACATAAAGCGGTCATGCTTTACAGTTTGAACTGTGCCAGGATCTGTTGCAGTTCATCTGAAGTCCGTGATAATTCCTGTATTTCATTTAAAGTATGCTGCGTGGCATCAACCGTGCTGCTGGCAGAACGGCTGATGCTGGTCAGGTTTTGATCCATGCTAGTGACCACACTTTGCTGTTCATTTGCAGACTGAGAAATTTGCGTATTCATTTCGCTGATAGTCATCACCGCCTGGGTGATTTTATCCAGCGCTTCGCCGGCCTTGGACGCCTGTTCGACACTGTCATTTGCGCGCAGGTGTCCGCTTTCCATTACACTGGCGGCATTATTGGCACCGGCCTGTAATTTGCCAATCATCTGCTGAATTTCTTCAGTCGATTGTTGAGTCCGGCTTGCCAGCACACGAACTTCATCGGCCACCACAGCAAATCCTCGTCCTTGCTCACCGGCCCGGGCGGCCTCAATCGCAGCATTTAAAGCCAGCAGGTTGGTTTGATCCGCGATCGAGCGAATCACATCAAGCACCGTGCCGATGTTTTCACTGTCAGCTTGCAGTTGTTTAATGACTTCATTGGCCTGGGCAACCTCACTGGCCAGAGAGTGAATCGATTCAATGGTGTTTTCTACGGTGTGCTTGCCTTCTAAGGATTCGCTTTGTGCGTGCTGAGCGGCATCGGCAGCATTGCCGGCGTTGCCGGCAACTTCCAGCACCGTTGCGGTCATCTGGTTCATGGCAGTGGCGATTTGTTCGGTGTCAGAACGCTGCTGCACAATGACGCTGGCGGTTTGCTGAGTGATTTCAGCGACTGTACTTGCGGCAGATGATACCTGGTTGGATGCGGAGACAACTTTGAGCATGATGGACTGAATTTTTTCAATCAGCTTATTAAACTGGTGCCCCAGTTTATCAATGCCATCATTACCGTGCACAGTGATGCGCCTGCTGAGATCGCCGTCGCCTTCAGAGACATCCCGAAAGCGCGTCGCCAGAGTCGCCAGACGTTTACGAATTAACATCAGGAATATCAGGTAAACGCTGGCAATCACAAAGATTGCAATAGCAAACATCAAGAGACTGAGCTCGAAGATAAACGAGGAAATAATCTGGCTAATAGTCTGCGTGAGCCTGTCGACAAGCTCGGCAGAAGAGGCGGTGTTTGCGGTCAGTAACGTAGCTTTTACACTGTCTGTTAGTGTATCGATGATCATGCTTTCACGCATCTGTAATAACACAATGGCAATTGTACAGCCGATAACTAGAATGGTGCTGAGGGAGAGGACAAACTTCAGTGCTAGCGATTTATTATTAAACATAAAATTTCATCAAAGATTTAAAGCTCAGTATGAGCGGGTTATGGCTATCTAATAGCACAAAATGAATAAATTATGGCTTTAATAGTCGAACAGTGTCATATTTTATCAAATTTTTTGGCTGATTGAGGAACAAAGTCTTGGAGAAAGTAGTGGTATTAGGAGCCAGTGCAAAGCCTGATCGCTTTGCATATAAAGCCTTGATTAAATTACAGGCTGCCGGCCATGAAGTCGTGCCGGTACACCCTAAAATAAAACAAATCGAAGGCATTGCCGTCATCGCCTCATTAAGCCAGATATCGACGCAGATTGATACCGTTGCACTTTATGTAGGACCGGCAAGAATGGCAGCGATGGTAGCAGACGTGTGTGCCTTAAAGCCTAAACGAGTGATCTTTAATCCGGGTACAGAATCAGCAGAAATACAGCAGCAGTTTGAAGCGGCAGGCATCGAATGTGTGCAGGATTGTACGCTGGTTATGCTCGACCAGGGGCGCTATTAATGGGGCGTTATCGACCGCCGCAAAAGCCGGGCTCTAAATATATAACAGCTGAAGGCTATCAGCATCTGGCCCAGGAGCTTGATTATCTCTGGTTTGAGTTGCGACCAGAAGTGACTAAAGCGGTTAGCGCAGCCGCTGCCGAGGGTGACCGCTCTGAAAACGCAGAGTATATTTATCGAAAGAAACAGTTGCGTGAGATTGATAGCAGGGTGCGTTTTTTACGTAAAAGACTGGAAAATATGAAAGTGGTATCGAGTATACCGGATGATCAAAACAAAATATTTTTTGGTGCCTGGGTCACCGTGGAAGATGAAGAGGGCAAAGCGCAGCGTTATCGAATTGTCGGGCCTGATGAGTTTGACAGAGAAGAAGAATATATCAGTATGGATTCTCCTGTTGCACAAGCATTGCTGGGAAAAAAACTGGATGATGACGTGAGCCTGATCTTGCCTAAAGGCAAAAAAGAATTAATTATTATTGATATTGAATACAGTGCCACATGACTAAAGGCACCCGCAAGGCAGCCTGTGACGGCGTGCGCCTTGCGGGTTTGGATGAGCTGATTGAGCTCTGTATGTTAGACCTGAGTCTTTTGGTCACACCTGATTTATCTGGAATTCTCCTTTAAAGATAAACCCGAATTGATAGTGCTCGGGCTTCTGTTTAAATCATTTTGATTAATGCAGATGTATCAATCAAGCGGTGTGTATAGAATTTATAGTCATTCGTTATATTTAACAAATTAAAATTATTAATAGTAATTATTAAGCGATATTAATATTTAATTAGCTTGTCTCGATTTACATAACAAAGTCTTTGTAAGTTACTGTTTGCAGCAATTAAAGTCATTAAAAACGACAGTGTCATAAAATAAACTCATTGCTATCCGAGATAAAAAGAAATTTAACTGATGTCCGTCATGATCAAAGCCAGTTGATCAATGGCCATCATCAGGGGCATGTTTTGTTGATTGTATTCGCCTTCGGGTTATACCATAAACGTGCTGGAGCAGCATGCTGGTGCAATTAAGCACAGCCTCTAATGGTTCTGGTATTTTCGATGCTTTGCCATCATGGGCAGGCGGTGGTTAATTGATGTTGCCTGCAGCTGTCATAATTGCTCTGCTTTCAGTCTTGATGAAAGACATCCAGCAGAGTGTTCATGGTTAACAGCCAGTGCAGCCTTTTTCTAACGGCATGCTTTTATCCTGACTGTATTCAGCCATAGAGCCATCATAAAGTTTTACATTAGTGAAGCCGAGGCTTCGAAGTGTCAGGTAGCTTTGAGCGGCTCTGTGCCCGGAACGGCAATAGGTGATCACTGGCTGGCTTTTATCTTGCAGATTAATGTGCTTTTGCTCGGCTAATAGCTGAGCGCTGTTTTTTATAGTGAAGGCTTTTTCAAAATCAATATTTGACTGCCAGTCCCAGAGTTTCGCACCGGGAATATGTCCTGTACGCGGGTACCTCGGGTGGCCTGCAAATTCTTCTTTGCTACGGGCGTCTATCAGCAGGCTTTTTGTTTGCCTGAGCTGGCTTAGGCTCGCGAGGTTGTCATGGCGGCTGGTGGTGTTAGGCAGATAACGAGAGGCGGTGATTTTGCTGTTTATGTTGCTGACCTGTCGGTGTTCAAGGATCCATTTTACAAGCCCGCCGTTAAGAACCGAGACTTGTTTGTGACCGATCTGTTCGAGTTGCCAGAATAAGCGGCCGGCATTCAGGCCTCCCATATCATCATAAATAATAATATAAGTATCGTTGCTGATGCCACGCTGAGCCAAAAGGCGCATGAAATAATCATTAGCAATTTGCAGTGAAATATTGTCTTTTTTGCGCTTGTAAACCAGCTCATTGTAGTCAATGTGTACAGCGCCCGGGATATGGAAACGCATGTTTTGAGTGGCATCGCTGGTATCCACAATGACGATGTTTTTGTGTTTTAAGTTTTTTGACAGCCATTCGGTATCGACCAGAACAGGGGCTGCCAATAAAGACGTAAAAGAAAATTGCAGTGTTGTGAAAAGTGTTAACAGAAAGAGTATTTTTCTCATGAGTGTTTACCTGTGTTGTTAATATGGTTGCGCAGCAATTCTTCACATTCTTTTGCGAGTTGATCACGCGATTTGTTTGCAGTCGGCAGTGCGTGAAGGAAATGAAGTTCTACTTTCATATGTGATTCGCCAAGCATACCGAGAGCCGACTGATAGATTGTAATATCATTAATAAAAGGTGCTTTAGGGTGTACGCCCTGTTGATGAGGGTAACAAATTAAAATCGGCTGAATCATCACCTGGCTGTCGACAGCGCTCTGGAAAAGACGGGCATGGAATTTTTTAATGGCCTGGCCGTCACTTGTTTTTCCTTCCGGAAATAACACAACATGATCACCCTGTTGCAGCGACTTGGTCATTTTTTCCATGCTGTGCATGGCAGACTGGCGGGTACCTCTTTTAATAAAAAGCGTGCCGGCTTTTTTTGCCAGCCAGCCAATTACTGGCCAGCCTACCACCTCATATTTCGACAGGTAGCGGGCGGATATGACGCTACCGATGGCTGTGATATCGAACCAGGAAATATGGTTGGCTACCAGCAACATCGCCTGTTGCGGCAGTTGGCCATAAACAGTGACCTCAATGTTGAAAGCACGACAGACCTGGCGGTGCCAGAGACGGGTGATCTGAGCTGAGAAACCGGCTGGTGACATGGTCTGGCGTAAAAAAAGTGCGGCCATGATCACACCAATCAGCATCACCAGAGACAAAAAGATGACTCGCAGAATAATGCGAAGCAAGCTCATATTCAGAGCAGGCCAAAACGCATGGACAAGTCGATGGATTGTATATCTTTAGTCAGGGCGCCGATGGAAATGTAGTCAACACCGGTTTCAGCATACTCACGGATATTCTCAAGCGTGATACCACCAGAGGCTTCAAGCTCGGCACGCTTAGCCGTGAGTTCAATTGCCTGTTTGATCTGTTCGGGATCAAAATTATCCAGCATAATGCGATTCGCCTTCGCATCTAAGGCCTGCTGCAGTTCATGCATATTTTCAACTTCAACTTCGATACTCAGTTCGGGATTGATGAAGCGGGCTTCGTCCACCGCAGCGGCGATGCTGCCGGCGGCGGCAATGTGATTTTCTTTGATTAAAATGGCATCGAATAAACCTATGCGGTGATTTGAGCAACCACCACAACTGACCGCGTATTTTTGTGCCAGGCGTAAACCGGGAATCGTCTTTCGTGTATCTAATACCTGAGTCTGGGTGCCCTTAACTTCGCTGGCGTAACGGCGGGCGACTGTTGCCGTTGCCGATAAAGTTTGCAGAAAATTAAGTGCCGTACGTTCGCCACTGAGCAACGCACGTGCATTACCGCTTAAGGTGCAGAGCGTCTGACCGGGCTCTGCTATCTCGCCGTCTTCTACTTCCCATTCAATATGAATCTCATGATCGAGCTGTGAGAAAACTTCCTCAACCCAGTCGATGCCACAGATGGTGGCTGTATCGCGGCTGATGATGGTCGCCATGCTGACCTCATCTTCCGGAATTAGCTGGCCGGTGACGTCACCCGTGCCGATGTCTTCAAGCAGGGCATTGGCGACGGAATTTTCGATATAACTTTGAGGAATATTCATGAGGTTTAATTATTTATCTAAAGTGCGCTAAGAATACCTGTTTGTGAGCGCTGAATCAAAACTGAATGCCTTAATAGGCGAGCCTGCAACCGGCAAAGACATGACGTTTATCCGGCCCGAAAAAATTCCGAAAGCTAGCTCTTTTAATGCTCTTCTGGGTATGCACGCTGGCGCTTTTAAGTACAAAATGAGGCTGGCTGAACCAGGGACTGGAGTAGCCATCATAAGGAAAGGCTTTGAAACCCGGGTAGGGATAAAAACGGTTCTGACACCATTCCCAGGCTGTGCCGGTGTTTTCCAGATGCTGTGAACAAAAGGCACGCTCCCATTCATGCTCATGCGGCAGCCGGGCCTTTGACCATTTTGCAAAGGCACTGGCCTCGTAATAGTTAATGCCAGACAGTGTTTGTTCCGGCTCTAAATCAAAGGCACCTGTCTGATCAACGCCGAACCAGTGTTGCTGACTGTCCTGTTTCCAGTGTTGCGGTGATTGCACGGCGCTGTTTTCAAGCCATTGCCAGCCTTCACGTGACCACAGCTTTTTGTTCTGATAGCCATGATCGAAGATGAAGGCGAGGTACTGCTGGTTGCTGACCGGTTGTTTTGCAATTGAAAAACGGTTGATTTTTATTTTGTGTCGAGGCCGCTCGTTATCGTAGCTGACAGACTGATCTGAGCCTGCCTGATACTCTCCTGTCGGCACAATAATGGTGTCACTTGCAGCTGTGTTCGCGATGAGTTTTTTTGTCACCGTATAATCTGAATAATCTTTTTTAAGTGCGCGCTGCTGCAGGATCATCTGCATGGTTTCATAGTGCTGATCATAATGCTGAATAATAAAGTCTTGCAGGTAGTTATCTTTAAGCAGATGCTGCTGTTTTTTTTCGATTGAAATATATTGCAGAAACTGCCGGTTGTTGGCCTGGTATTGTTCAGCCATCTGCAGCAGCTGCTTCAATGGCGGAAGCTTGGCACCACGCTGTGTTTTTACAGACAGCTCAGGAAGGTAAAGCTGATCAAGGCCTTTGGTCAGCGTGTTGTTGCCACAGAGAATCTCATGCAACCAGTAATTTTCGATGTAAAGGCAATGCGCTAAATGCCAGCCCAGCGGGCTGAGTTCAGGGTGAAATTGCTGGCGATAGTCATCATCGTCTAAGCGTTTGACAATGTGTATTAGCCGCTGCTGGGCCGCCGATAATCGTTGAAGGGTTGCAGGCTCGGTAATGATCATGTCGATGTCTTTTAGTTATAATGTCTTTATCTCTACGGCAAGGCCGGCTCGTAAGCGGATTAAGCTGCCAGCCGGGATCGCTTGCCAGTGTTCGTCATCGTTGAGTTTTTCTGAGACCAGTAACTGGCTTTCTTTAGGGAAGCCTTCTATATCTTTGCCGTAATAAAGACTGGGGCTCTCGCCGTTAATGGCATAAGAGCTGGCAATGATTTGATCGCCATCACTTAATATAATGTTTAACAGAGCCCGTTCTTTTTCCAGCCATTTTTTTAACTGTTTGAAGGCTTCGCGTATGGCGCCGGGCATGTCGTTTGATTGCTGGAAAAAATGTAATATTAAAACAAAGAGGTATTCTGAATCGGTGTTGCCATCAATAAGCGATTCTAATGAATGTGGTAAAAAATGGCGTATTCTACTCCTGATGTCGAGGCTGAAGTTATTGATGTAACCATTATGTAAAAACTGCCAGCTTTGATAAGAGAAAGGCTGGGTATTGGTCAAACTGGTGCCGAGTCCGGGTGTGGCGCTGCGAATATAACAGAGCCACAATGGGCGCTGAAGACTATGACAAAAATCCCTGAGATTGGCGTCTCCCCATATCGGCAGGGTCTGTCGATAGCGAGCTAGCTGGCCGTTTTCGTTAAACCAGCCAAAGCCAAAACCATCGACATTGAGTTTGGCTTCTCTTAATTCCTTGGGTTGCCATGCCTGTTTTTCCAAGCTATGGTTAGTATCAAAGACAATATGATGAAGGCTGGTTTCTGGTCCCAGATAGGCGGCTAGTCTGCACATAAGTCGGTCTTTCCTAATAATATGAGAGAAAAGGATGTCTATGATATTACATCATTTAGAGCAGGAGTTTGTCGCCACACCCAAAAAGATCGTTTCCACTCTTAAGGTTCCGGCTGCGATGACGGTGCCGGATCTGGCTGAGGATGTCAGAAAAAATCTGTTAAATGCACCTTACTCACTGCCCCCAAAATATTTTTACGACCACCGTGGTTCAGTCCTGTTCGATCAGATTTGTGATACCGATGAGTATTACCCAACCCGCACAGAATCCGGACTGCTGAACCGTTATTGTCAGCACATTATTGACCAGCTGCAATTGCATCATATTATTGAGCTGGGCAGCGGCACCAGTCGCAAGACCCGGCATTTATTTGATGCCTGCCAGTTGCTCAACCATTGCCCTGTTTACTGGCCATTTGATGTATGTGAGCCGATGTTATTGCAAACCGCTCATGAGCTGATGATGCAATATGACTGGCTGGATGTGCAGCCATTGGAGGGTGATTATTCGGCCGGCTTGTCACATTTGCCGAAACCTGACGGCCACAGTTTATACGTTTTTTTAGGCAGCAGTATTGGTAACTTCACGGAAACTGAAGCCATCGCATTTTTAAAAGAAGTGCGCCAGCATATGCTGGCGGGAGATACCTTGTTGCTGGGTATAGACCGGCTCAAAGATCACGGGGTACTGGAGTCAGCGTATAACGACGCCCAGGGCAAGACAGCGGAATTTAATCTTAATGTCTTATCGGTATTAAATCATCAGTTAGGCGCTGACTTTAATCAGGCGCAGTTTACGCATCAGGCTGTGTTCAATGAGTCAGAATCGCAGATAGAAATGTACCTGCAATCACGCGCTGACCAGCTGATTAACTTTAATGACTTGGATGAACAGCTGCATATACAAGATGGCGAAAAAATACTCACTGAGATCAGCCGTAAATATTCATTTGCAGGGATAGGCCAGCTATTGCAGCAGGCAGAGCTGGAAATTGTTGATCATTTTGAACCTTCAAATGAGTATTTTTCCCTGGTATTGGCCAGATGTGTCGAATAAATCAGCACAGTATCAGGTGTTTTTCTAATGATGACGGTGGCAAACTGGTGAGGTGTTGATGGCTAGTTAATGGGGGGAATTGAGTCATTAAATATTGCCTTAAATACCATCAGACGGATTATTTAGGTCTATACTCACTGACATGATATCAGGCATTAATAGCTGGCTGGATAACCTGGCTAACAAACCAATCCCCATTTTCAGGCATCGTCGAGACCAGGCCCTGGCCATTTTAAAGGATGATGAGCGCGCATCCTCTGAATGCCTGCCGGTTATTCTGGCAGATCCTGGCATGGCGGCAAATCTGTTTCGCCATATCAATCAGAGCAGAGAAAAATCCAACCGGATACAGATCACAAATGTCAGTAGCCTGATTTCATTACTGGGCGTCAGCCGCCTGATTGAAGAAATCACAGCGATGATCTGCGTTGAGGAACTGAATCTGCCAGAAGCAAGGCTGAAAGGTATCCAGCGAAGCCTGAAAGAAAACTGGTATTGCCGTTTATTTGCCAGGCAATGGCTGATGGACAGAGGTGTGCATGAAACGGAAGAAGTGCAGGTGGCCGCTCAGCTACAAATGCTGCCAGAGCTGATGTTGTGGTGTTATGGCGATGATGTGATGTCAACCATCGCGCACAAGTCATATTTTGAATGCCTGGATTATGAACAGCAAAGTAATGAATTACTCGGTTGTGATCAGCGTGACATTGGTGACGCACTGGTACAAAAGTGGTTTTTACCTGAACTGGCGGGTTTTGCTTTTCAGTCGAATTATGATAATTACACCCATGCTACCGCGGTAGCATTGGCAGCACGACTGGCTCGAATCTGCCAGCATGGCTGGTATGGCAGCGATATGCAGTCATTCCATCAACACGCCATGCACTATTTCGGTGAAAATATAAATAAGACCGGCCAATATCTTAATCAGCAGATGCTGAAGCTGACGGCTGAAGAAACAGACCTGAGTTATCGCCCGGTCGCCTTCTGGTTTGCATTGACTGATCTGCAAAAACACCCGCAAGCTGAATATCAAATGGCCTCTTTAGTTGCGCCAGCGAAACAAAGTGCAGGCCAGGAAACGGGCACGCCAATAGCCGAGCAATATGATGCTGTCGTTAGCGGTTTTGATCAGGTAAAAGTGAATAATGATATCGAATTGCTGAATAACCTGATTAAACAAGGGGCCGATTTAAACAGCCTGGTAAAGAGTGTTGTGCTGAGCCTGCACAAAACGCTTGAGTTTAATCGGGTCAGTTTTCTGGCTCTGTCATCCGACCGCCTGAAATTAGAGTCTAAAATTAATCTTAATGCCAAAGGTGCGGGCGAGTCGCTGAAAAAATTTGAAATAAACCTCAAGGTGCCCGATCTTTTTGCGGCATTAATGAAAAAACCTCAAACATTTGTATTGAATGAGAACAATCGTGAAAAATATTGGGAAAAAATTTCAGGTGTTGTTAAAACAAAAATTCAGGTAGAGAATTTTTGTGTGGTGTCAATCTTCATTGGCAGCCGGCCGCTGGGTGTGATTTACGCGGACAAGATGGATCATGCAATTGCGGAAGAGTACTACAGGGCTTTTCAGAAAATTACCATGATACTTAACCGCGGGCTGGCATTGTTAGCACAAAAGAAAAGCCATTAATCCAGCTCTTTGATAAATATCTTCGAGTTGCGCTGCATGTTATAAAAATCTTTTTTACTCACCGGCAGACTGTCGAGCGTGTTTTCACTAAAGCCCCTTTCAATAAACCAGTGTGCGGTGTGAGTTGTCAGAATAAAAAGCCGGCTCAGGTTAAGTTTTTTGGCCTGTGTTTCCAGCTGCTGCAGTAAACTATCGCCGCGGCCGGAGTTGTGGTAATCGGCATGTACCGCCAGACAGGCAATTTCTGCCATGCTCTCCTTGATATAAGGAAATAAAGCGGCACAGGCGATGATCATGCCGTCGCGTTCAATCACAATAAACTGGGTGATTTCGAGTTCAAGTTGTTCGCGTGAGCGTTGCGCCAGAATGTGCTGGTCTTCCAGCGGTTTGATAATTTCCAGTATGCCGCCAACATCATCAATGGTGGCAGTGCGCAGGCCTTCGTATTGTTCGGCGCTGATTAAGGTGCCGCAACCATCACGACTGTAGAGTTCAATTAACAAAGAACCGTCAACCTGGTGGTTAATTAAATGTGAGCGGTAGACGCCTCTCTCACAAGCCTGAGTTGCGTTGTTTAAATGAGACTGATGCTCGGTATTAAAACAGTCTTTAAGCAGCAGTTTTTTTGCCTGATTGATATCCAGCTGGGTAATCAGTTCGTTGTGTTTGTCTGCCAGAAAGCCATCAGTCATCATAATCAGTTTATCGGCTTTTAATGCGATGGCGGTTTCAGTGGCGACATCTTCGGCACGCAGATTAAACGCCTCACCGCTCGGCGAATAACCGATGGGCGATAACAAGGTAATATTGCCAAGCTCTAACTGTGAGCGGATAGCCTGAATATCAACTTTCCTGACTTCTCCGGTATGGCAGTAATCGATACCATTACGAACACCATAGGGCCGCGCGGTGACATAATTACCCGAAACCACTCTCAAGCTGGCGCCGGCCATCGGTGTATTAATTAAGCCCATCGATAGCCGGGCTTCAATGTTTACCCTGACCTGTCCAACGGCCTGTTCGACGGCAGGCAATATGCTGGTGTCGGTAATGCGCAGGTTATCTGAATAGGAAGAAGACAGCTTTAAAGCATTAATCTGTTGTTCGATTTGCGGCCGCGCGCCATGTACCAGAACCAGCCGAACACCGAGACTGTTTAATAACGATAGGTCATGAATGAAGTGCGCGAAATGTTCACTTTGAATGACATCGCCACCAAAAAATATAACAAAAGTGCGTTTGCGGTGACTGTGTATATAAGACGAAGATTGCCTGAACCAGTCTACAAATTGCTTTTTATTTTCCACGATTTTAATCATACGTCAGCATTGTTTCAATAATATGACATCAAGGCAAGTTTTATAGAAAGACAGCTGACATAAGTCAGAAGTCAGAAGTCATAAGTCGTAAGTCGTAGTCGTAGTCGTAGTCGTAGTCGTAAGTCGGGAGGGGGTAAAAGATTTGCTCTTATGGCGGCTTGTTATAGGCAAAACTTTGCAATTAATTTTTCCAGCATATCTACGCCTGGTTTGATGCTGTCCAGTTTAATAAATTCATCGGGCTGATGTGCCTGATCGATACAGCCAGGGCCGAGCACGACCGCGTCCATGCCCATTTGCTGGTAAAAAGGTGCTTCCGTTGCAAAGGCAACGGAAGCGGCTGAATGGCCCGTGAGCTGTTCGCATATTTTCACCAGCTCGGATTCTGCCGGAGTTTCAACCGCGTCAATACCTTCGAATAATGGCAGGGTTTGCAGACGTATGTTCTGGTTTCTGAGCAGCTGTTTGAGCCGCGTTTTTAATTCCAGCCTAAGGTCCAGCAGTTTCATGCCCGGCAAGGGCCGAATGTCGATGTGTAACTCACAGCTGCCACAGATGCGGTTGGGATTGTCGCCGCCATGGATATGACCAAAATTCATGGTCGGTACCGGAATCTCAAAAAAAGCATTCTTGTGTTTGGCCTGTAGTTCCTGCCGCCACCTCATCAGTTCCGTCATCACCTGGTGCATGGCTTCGAGTGCGTTATGACCTAAGTCCGGATTACTGGAATGGCCGGCCTGTCCGGTGAGTCGTATCGACTCCATCATCATGCCTTTGTGGGCACGAATCGGTTTTAACCCGGTCGGTTCACCGATGACAGCAAAACGCGCTTTTGGATAACCAGACTCGGCGATGGCCTTGGCACCGGCCATGCTGGTTTCTTCATCGGCGGTAGCGAGAATAATTAAAGGCTGTTGAAAACGTCTGCTATCAAAACGGCTCGCCGCTTCAATAGCCAGGGCTAAAAACGATTTCATGTCGGCTGTGCCCAGCCCGTATAAACGATTGTCTCTTGCCGTTAACTGAAACGGGCTTGTCGTCCACAGGCTTTCATCACACGGCACCGTATCGGTGTGGCCGGACAATACCAGTCCACCTGAGCCGGAGCCTAATGTGGCAATAAGATTGGCTTTGTTCGGGTCTTTAAGTGTTTGAATCTCGGTTGTAAAGCCCAGTGGTTGTAACCAGTTTGCCAGCTGTTCAATCACTGGCAGGTTGCTCATGTCGAGTTCGCTGGAGACGCAACTGACTGATGGTGTTTTAATCAGGCTGTCGATCATTTCTATGAGAGCGGGTTTGGTGAATTGTTGCATGCGCTCTTTATAGCGCGAGCGCATTAAAATGTCGATTGATATGTGATGCCGCCGCCATCAGCAGGGTTTTGAATGGTACCGTCCAGGTTCCAGGATATGTGTAAAAAAATAGATGATTTTTTATTTTCAGCATGGTAAATCCAGCTGCTGGAGAGTTTGCTTTCATAAACCCGGCTGTTATCGGCCGCAATATTATAAAAGTCATTCGGTTCTTTGCTGATGCCGAGGTAAAGCCCGAGTTCCCAGGCTTTTTGATTGGTATACGCATGGTAGACGCTGGAATAAATTTGCCGTGTGCTGAACGGGTAATCGAGTACCAGACTGGCATCGTTGCTGTTGACGATATGATTAGTAAACACATCTTCTCGCAAGCCGAAAGTGTAGGCATAGGCATGCTGTTGATGCCAGAGCCATTTGATATCAATGGCATCATATTTCAGTGTCTGTTGTTTATTGATTGTGCCACTGATTGATTTATCCGTCTCAAAACCGTTAAGACTTATTTTATAGCTGTTATTACTATTGGCTTTATAGCTAATAAAACCGTCGTATTCAAAGCCCTGGTGGGTAAACAGGGTAAGCTGATCGTTGTATAAAAAGTGCATGGGCGAGGCGTCGCTGATGTTAAAGCGTGTCTGCCATGATGACCACTGGTAAGCAAATTGAATGATTCTAAGGTGCTGGTTTTGAAGATAAGACGACTGGCTGTCGTTTTTTTGATTATAGAAATAATCGACCGATATGTCGGCAAGGCGAATAAAACTGGACGTTTGCCGGCCCAGCGTGAGGGCGACGCCGAGATCTGAATCGGCCTTTTTATATTCTGCTGTGCCGAGTAGGGATGCACTGAGCGGGTAGTTTGCAAAGAGCCTGGTTTCTACCTCAAGCTGAAGAGGCGGTGTTTGTTTCTTGGCGTAAAAGTCTTCTTGCTGGAAATGCACACGTACATTGACGCGATCGGATAATGTATTTTTTAGCTTAAATTCCGTGTTGATATACAGCAGGTCGCTGGTCAGGCTGTGGCCGGTAATACGCAGGCCGTTATCAGAGCCGTACCACTGCTGGTCAAGGGTTTCATTAAACTGCACATAGGTAATATCGAGAAAATTTTCTGTATTGAAATTGGGAAGGTTTATCGAATAGTCGTTATCAAATGCCATCGCATTGAGTGAAAAGAAAAGCCCACTGAGTAAGATGAATTTGTTTGTCATATCGGCACTTTTAATATTGACAGCATGACGTCCTCACGTGTTATTTCTATCCTTTAGTCGGCATAAAATCAATGCGCTGGGTCAACCTTAGGCTTTAAAAAAGCTTGTCGATTGTAAAAACCTATCAATATAATTGAAAAGTTTGATTTTATTTATCTATTGTCTCCCTCTATCATATGCTCATATCGATTGACTATAACAATGAGTGGTGGCGTTATGAAAAAACATTTTGATTTAATTGCAATTGGCGCGGGCAGTGGTGGTTTGGCTGTGGCGGAGAAGGCGGCTCAGGCGGGTAAACGTGTTGCTATTATCGAGTCTCAATCTATAGGTGGCACCTGTGTCAATGTCGGTTGTGTGCCCAAAAAAGTCATGTGGTATGCCGCCAATACGGCTGAGGCGATAAAGCATGCGGCTGATTTTGGTATGGGTATAACAGCCTCGTCTTTTGACTGGCAGGCATTAGTGCAGCGGCGAGAGCACTATGTCTCAAATATCACCAATTATTGGCAAGAATATGTGGCTGACTCCGGCATTAGTGTGATCACAGGCGAGGCCAGTTTTATTGATCAGCAGACAATTGAAGTCAATGCTGAGCGCTATACGGCAGAGCATATTGTGATTGCTACCGGTGGCAAACCAATGCTGCCACCGGTGCCGGGTGCAGAGCTGGGCATGACATCAGATGACTTTTTCGCGCTGCAACATCAGCCTAAAAATATCGCGCTGATTGGTGCCGGTTATATTGGCGTAGAACTGAGTGGCGTGATGCAATCCCTGGGCTCGAAGGTTACCCTGTTTGCGATGGAAGATAAGGTTTTGCCGGTATTTGATCAGATGATCAGCGAGGTGTTAGAACAATCGATGCGAAACCAGGGTATTGAGCTGAGGCTGGGTTACCAGGTCAGTGGGCTCGAACAAACAGCCAATGGTATCGCTGTTTGTTCGCTGGCAGGCACAAGTCTGGGTGGTTTTGATGCGGTGATCTGGGCAGTCGGGCGTTCTGCAAATAGTGCTCAACTTAATCTGGCAGCTGCCGGCGTAGAGCTGCACGATAACGGCACTATTCCGGTCGATGACTACCAGAAGACGAATGTAGACGGTATTTATGCGCTGGGTGACGTCACAGGCAAAATCCCTTTAACACCGGTTGCAGTGGCCGCCGGTCGTAAGCTGGCGGATCGTTTGTTCAATAATCTGCCAGCAAGCCGGCTCGATTATAATCAGGTTCCCAGTGTGGTGTTTTCACACCCGCCAGTTGCTAGCATGGGGCTGACTGAGGCAGAGGCCAGTCGGCAACACCTGCTTGTCAGTATCTACGAGTCACAATTTACGCCCATGCGTTATGCCCTGTCGGACACGCCGCAGACCACGGCAATGAAATTAATCTGTGCCGGTGAAAACGAGCAAGTGGTTGGCATTCACTTAATTGGCGATGGTGTTGATGAGATGCTTCAGGGCTTTTCAGTGGCGATCAAAATGGGCGCCAGTAAGGCGGATTTTGATAATGTCGTGGCCATTCACCCGACCAGCTCTGAAGAGCTGGTCACCATGAAGCGGCCAGTGCGGCGCTATCTGAAAACTATTGAGATGGAGGCGGCATAGCTAATCACATCCCGATAGTGTTTGGCTATCGATGTGATTTGAATTATTAATTTTACCAATCGTGAAATATTGCATACACTGGATACAACACAGAGAAGCAGTAAGAAACAAAATTTGATTAATGAAAGAGGATTTAAAGATGTTAGAAAATAAAGAAGGTCAGAAGGTTCCATCGGTTAGTTTTCCAGTACGCCAGGGTGATGACTGGGTAAATGTTACAACTGAAGATATTTTTGCCGGCAAAACAGTGGTGGTATTTTCATTGCCGGGAGCTTTCACACCTACCTGCTCGTCAAGCCATGTGCCGCGTTTTAATGAACTGGCGCCGGTTTTCAAAAAACACGGTGTCGATGAAATCGTCTGCATCTCTGTTAACGATACCTTTGTGATGAACGAGTGGAAAAAAGACCAGCATGCCGATGAGATTACTTTTATACCGGATGGCAATAGCGCGTTTACCGAGGGCATGGGTATGCTGGTAGATAAAAGTGATTTAGGTTTTGGCAAACGTTCGTGGCGTTATTCGATGCTGGTTAAAGATGGCGTGGTTGAAAAAATGTTTATCGAGCCAGAAGTTGATGGCGACCCGTTTGAAGTGTCGGATGCCGATACGATGCTGGAATACATTGACTTCGACGCTGAGATCCCTGCGGATATCATGATGTTTAGCAAGCCCGGCTGTGAGTATTGCAATAAAGCAAAAGCCTTGTTGAAAGCTAATGGCATGGCGTTTGAAGAAGTCACCGCCGGTGTTGAAATTGGTGAGCGTGCCTTGCGGGCAGCAACAGGCGTGGCGACGTATCCGCAGATTTTCCGCAATGGTACACGCATTGGTGGTCTGGAAGACTTGCAAAAATGGTTTGAGTCAGATGCGGCAGCAGCAGCCTAAGGTAATCACATAGCGGGAGAAAATAAATGGGAATGTTATACGTTTATTTGCAAC
>JAOUKT010000130.1 GCA_029882395.1 Gammaproteobacteria bacterium | reverse complement strand
TGCTGGTGAAGACAATGAAACGGAACTGACACTCGCAAGTTTTTATCAGTTCATGTACTGGTGTGAAGCGGCGGAGTCGGTTTGATGAAATTCAGAGCAGGTAATCAAGGGTTTGTGGCTTGGCATCTTATTCCGACAATTCGATGTGGGCTGCATGAAAGTGGTGGTGGTTTTATCGCTTTCACTTTTTTGAAGTTTGATGCGTGTGTGAGCTGGGGTGATTAAAAGGTAAAGGGGTCTGACCCCTTAAACACTGTTTTAACTTTGAATGTTTAAGGTAAAGGGGGCTGACCCCTTAAACTGACCCCTTAAACATTAAACATTTACGGGAACTGATGGTATGAGTGATAAAAAATTTAGAGTTTATGGAAGTAAGACAGTAACTTTTGAAATGGAAATCACAGCCTCTAGCAAAACCGCAGCTATTGCAAAAGCTCGAAAAGGTGAAGTGAATGAGCAGCGCATAATATCTTGCCCTAATGGGTTCGAATTAAGCAGTCCACCAAGGATTGAAGGAATATAACGGCTATTTAATAAGCCGCTGAGTGTAACGAAGTCGGATTGATTTATTTGTTATGTGTTTTAACTGAGGAATAGAAAAATGGCTAGTTTTAGAGATGGAGTACACAAGTATTTTGTAATGTCGGCAGGAAAGCCTAAAGGCATGGATTGCGATGCGTTTAAAACAGAACATGAGCTTGCGTTAAGTTTTGCTTGGCGTGGCGTTGCTTATGATGATTTTCAAACTCGCATTGATAAGTTGGAAGCCCTAAAAAAAGGTATAGACGATCATATTCAAAGTGCGATTGATCATGAAGCAGAAGACCAAAACGACACATAACTAGGCAATAGGACGCCATAACAAATTCGTAATGCTGATAACGGTATAAAAAAGGACGGGGCTAATGAGTAATCTCAGACAATGTGAAAAATGTAACACGGGTTATTTGGCTGAATACGGTCATACGTGTCCCATGGAGCCGGTGTTGGCGCTGAGGCAGTGTAACGCGGGTGTGTTTATTGTTGGGGTAACCCAGCTTAACGATTTAATAAAAATCGCCCTGGAGCTGGGTGAGGGCATTACGGATGTGTCGCAAAATTTACTGCTGGAGGTTAACGAACACCTGGCGTATTTAACGCCAGCGGCTTACACGGAGTTTGTTCAGTGCCGGTATGTGCTTGAGGTGTATTCGGGTGTGATCAAGCTGCGTGATGCCACTGAGGCCGAGCAGGCGATTATGCTGGCGCTGTTAACGGGGCGAGTGGCTGCGTGACAGCATTTTTGATTAACGATGATGAATGGGATCGGCTTTTTGATGAGCCGTCTGATTTGTTGAAGGTGTATTGCGCGTTGCGCAGGGTGATGGATTTTGAAACCGGGATTACGGGGTTTACTTATCGCGTTAATGAGGGTTTTTTTATTGACCTGATGAAAGTTGAGTTGATACCTGGCAGGCACCGGCCTGATAAGTTTACTCGAGGCAAGATCAGAAATCATTTAAACCGGTTGGAAAAAATCGGTTTGATTAGGCGTCGTGGTGATATTGGTCCCTTTGTTTTTGAGCTGCTTTTGAGTCAGTCGGACAAGTCCGTTCAAAACAGGATGAGCCGAGGAGCAACCAAGGCAGCAGCCAAAAAAGCAGCCGAGCAGCAACCAGACAAAACAGAGTTAAATCAAGGTACTTATGATGCAGCATCAGCCGATAATAAAAACGAGGATAAAGCACCCAACCCCGAGAGGATGAACCCACCTCCGGTATCCGTATATATAGATAGATATACGCGCATGAGTGAGCTGCACAATGCGCTAAAAATTGTGGTGCCTGAAAACTGGTTGGTGCGTGCGGATGACCGAAAAATTATGAATGCCTGGTTGTCGCTGGGTATTGGTTCTGAAATTTTAAACAAGGCGATTGAGCGTGCGATGCATAGCAAGCAGGGGCAGTCGTTTGGGGTGAGGTATCTCGATCCTGTTGTTCGGCAGTTAAAGCAGCAGTCAAATCATGGGGGTAATCATGAAACAGGTAAACCGGTTAGGCAAAGCAGCGTTGACAGAAATGAAAAAGCCGCAGAAGACTACATGTCGTCAATCCAGCAGTCCAGTAGTGAACATGGAAGTGGAGACGTTGATGGTGAGCTTATGGGCTGAGATTCATGATCTGTATGGCGATAAAGCGGAAATGAAGCTGGGGCTGGTAGGTGAAACCAAGTTCAATAAATGGAAGCAAAAAATCGCGCGTTTGAATTTGCCGGCTGTTCAGCTTCGGCAGCTTGTGGACGGTGTGCTGCTTGAATTGATGCAGAGTGAAAACATATGGCCGCCCGAATTGCAGGAATTTATGAGCCGCATGGTTCGTGTGCAGGAAAAGTTAAGAGGCAAGGTGATGTACCGCGAGTTTAAGTCGTTGCCTAAGCCTGTGATTGATAAATCAGAAAATGGCTTTGGTAAGCGTAAGGGGTTGCCTGAGTTGCGACGCGCTGCAGGTCTGGCCGAGTGATGTGCTGGCAGCAAGTTAATCCGGTGCGGCTTGCTTCTGATGCGGGTTATTTTATCGAGGCTTTGGGCGCCCCGGGTTCGCGGGTGTATGTGGTCTGGCCGCCTGT
>JAOUKT010000078.1 GCA_029882395.1 Gammaproteobacteria bacterium | reverse complement strand
GCAGCTTGATAAAAAAACTAAAATAACGAAAAAAGAGACGGCTTTCATACCTTTGTCCTTACAGGAGTTTGGTGTTATTTCGTTACGATTTTTTTTCACCAATTTTTTCTTCTGCGCCTGAAATCAGGTGTTGTATATTGCTTCGGTGACGCCAGAATAGCATGATGGTGAGTATGACCGACATCAGGATTAATGGCTGTGCACCACTGAACTGCCAGATTAAAATCGGTGCGAAAAAGGATGCCACCAGAGCGGATAATGAAGAGGTCCTGAAAATAGCTGCGGTAAGTAGCCAGATGCCAATCACTGATAAACCGATTCTCCAGTCCAGCGCCAGGTAAACGCCGAGCGCGGTGGCGACACCTTTGCCACCTTTGAATTTTAAAAACACCGGGTATAAATGGCCGATGAAGGCTGCGAATGCCACCAGCGCCAGTACGTTATAATCAACAGCTAAGTAGATTGCGACCCATACTGGCAGCACGCCCTTGAACATGTCGCCTATTAAGGTGATGATAGCGGCTTTTTTACCGGCATTGCGTAGCACGTTGGTGGCACCTGGGTTTTTCGAGCCGCTAAGGCGCGGGTCTTCAAGGCCCATTAATTTACAGGTTATCACGGCGCTTGAGATTGAGCCGATGAGATAAGCCGCGACGATCAGTGCCCAGCTTTTGGGATCGTTAATGCCGAGTGCGATAAAAGAGTCCATGAAAAACCTTACGTCTGAAAATAGTCACAATAGCATACACCAGGATGAAGCCGAGGGGCAGTGCGCGAAAATGCAATCTGGCCGCATGAAATGTGTATTTGTTCATGGCTGGGGAATGAACAGTGCGGTTTGGCAGTCATTTATTAAACAGCTGCCCGATTATATTGAGCCTGTGTGTATTGATTTGCCGGGCCATGGGCAATTCAATCAGCTGGGTTTTGAAAACCTGCAGGATCTGGTTGAGCATTTGCTGCTGCAGTCTGAAAAAGTATTAACCGGTCCGGCGATTTGGGTGGGCTGGTCTTTGGGGGCTTTGCCGGTTTTGGAGCTGGCCAGGCAGCAGCCTGAGCGGGTTGAAAAGGTTTGTTTGATAGCGAGCAATCCCTGTTTTGTGATTCGTGATAGCTGGCAAAGCGCGGTTGAAGAATCGGTGTTTGATGTGTTTGCCGATAATTTACAACAAAATATTGAGAAAACACTGCAGCGCTTTTTGAGTCTTCAGGTGCGGGGCATGGCAGAGTCTCGCGATGTGTTGCGTGTTTTGCGGGCTGCGATTGTGGGCCAGGGCCTGCCATCTTCCGGGGCCTTATCAAGCGGCTTAACGGTTTTAAAATCGGAGGATTTAAGGGCGCGGCTGGCGTCGCTTTCAGTGCCGCAGTGCTGGCTGTTAGGAGAGCATGACACTCTGGTGCCGTCGGCTTTAAATGATTATTTAAGTGTTCAAGCGGGTATCACATCACATATCATAAGCGGCTCGGCGCATTTGCCGTTTATTTCTCACACCGAAGAAGTCATGCGGCTATTTTTAAAATTCATCAATGATTAATTCCAATCTTATTGTTAACAAAAACTGGGTGCGTCGTGCTTTTGATAAAGCCGCGCTCACTTATGACGAGGCGGCCGTGTTGCAGCGTGAAGTCTGCACGCGCATGTTGGCGCATCTTGATGCAGTCAAAATGGTGCCTGAAACAATACTGGATGTCGGCGCGGGCACCGGCTTTGGTGTTGGCTTGTTAATGAGGCGTTATAAAAAAGCCCGCATTACGGCGGTGGATCTGGCACCGGAGATGCTCAAACAGGTGGCAAAGCAGGGCCGCTGGTTTCGTAAACCGGTGTTATTGTGCGCCGATGCTGATCACCTGCCGCTTGCAGATGATAGTGTTGATATGATTGTATCGAGCCTGATGTTGCAGTGGAGCGGTGACCTTGAGCGCACTTTTCGTGAATTCAGGCGCGTTCTGAAACCTGGTGGTGTGCTGATGTTTGCAACCTTTGGCCCGGATACGCTGATGGAGTTGCGCAATAGCTGGTCGCAGGTGGATGCTGATGGCCATGTTAACCGCTTTGCCGATATGCACGATGTCGGCGATGCCTTGCTGCGCAGCCAGTTTGCCGACCCGGTGATGGACCGGGAAATGCTGACCTTAACCTATCAAAAAGTCACTGACTTGATGCGTGATTTAAAAGCGATCGGTGCCAATACACCTTCAACCGGGCGTCGCAGAGGGCTGATGACGGCAAAAACCTTGTCGGCAGTCGAGCAGGCTTATGAGTCATATCGACAAGATGGCGTCTTGCCTGCCAGTTATGAAATCGTTTATGGCCAGGCCTGGCTGGCTGAATAGGGCCTGCACTGTTTAGGTCTTTTCAGGGTTATGGTGATGAATCGGTCGGCTGCGCTATATAGGCTTGCAAAATATAAGGTTATTATATTGGCGGTATTTTCTTCGAAATAGCAGCCAAATATCTGTTTCTTTACGGTTATTGTTGATATTCGTCAAAAATGGTCTATTTAATCTCAACATTCCAAAGCTTTTCTGTGCATATGAGTATTTTAAAACATTAGTAAATGCTGTAATATGCGCACCTTCGAATTTGGGTCCCTGTTGCTCGGCGCTATAACGTGCGTTGAAACAGGGGTTGATTGATCAAATTTCTTTTGAGCCCACTGAGGTAGAAACATGGCGCATAGTATGGCTGCTAAAGCAGAATACAATTACGACATCATCAAAAAATTTGCCGCGATGGCAATGGTTTGGGGCGTGTTGGGTATGTTCGTCGGCTTTTATGCCGCATCAGAACTTGCTTTTCCGTTCTTAAACTTCGATAACCAGTACATTACATTCGGTCGCCTGCGCCCGGTGCATACAACCCTGGTCATCTTCGGTTTTGGTGGTAGTGCATTATTTGCAACGTCTTATTACATTGTTCAGCGCACCTGTCAGGCTAGCCTGCACGGTAAGGGTCTGGCGACTTTCACATTCTGGGGCTGGCAGATTTCTGTTGCTTTGGGCGTTGTATCTTACATGCTGGGTTACACTCAGGCGCGTGAGTACGCAGAATTTGAATGGCCTATCGATCTGTTAATCACGGCTACATGGCTGGTTTATCTGTATGTCTATGTGATGACACTTCGCAAGCGCTCTCAGCCGCATATTTATGTGGCTAACTGGTTCTTTATGGCCTTTATTCTGGCGACCGCTATTTTGCATGTGTTCAACAACCTGGCTGTGCCGGTTGATATGTTTGGCATGAAGTCATACAGCCTGTTTTCAGGTGTACAGGATGCAATGACTCAGTGGTGGTACGGACATAACGCCGTGGGCTTTTTCTTAACAGCCGCGTTTTTAGGCATGATGTATTACTTCGTGCCTAAGCAGGCGGGACGTCCGGTTTATTCGTATCGTCTGTCGGTTATCCACTTCTGGGCATTAGTGTTCTTATACATGTGGGTAGGTGGTCATCACCTGCACTGGACAGCCTTACCTGACTGGACGTCTACCCTGGCAGCCACTTTCTCGATCATCCTGCTGATGCCTTCCTGGGGCGGCATGATCAACGGCATCATGACCATGTCAGGTGCCTGGGACAAGCTGCGTACTGATCCGGTCATGCGATTCTTGATCGTTTCGTTATCGTTCTATGGTATGTCGACGTTTGAAGGCCCGATGATGGCACTGAAATCAGTTAATGCGTTATCGCATTACACTGACTGGACCATCGGTCACGTGCATTCAGGTGCTTTGGGCTGGGTTGCAATGGTGTCATTTGGTTCTTTCTACCACATGGTGCCCAAGCTTTATAATACCAAGATGTACAGCGAAAAACTGATCTTCACTCACTTCTGGTTAGCGACGATCGGTATCGTGCTGTATATCACTGCAATGTGGACCTCGGGTATCGGTCAGGGTCTGATCCTGCGTGCCTTTGATAGCTACGGTAACCTGGCGTATACCTTTGTTGAGTCGGTTAGTTACCTGCATGGTCCTTACATTACTCGTGCGATTGGCGGCTTCCTGTTTGTAACAGGCGCGGCGATCATGGCTTATAACCTTTACATGACTGCCAAGCAAGGTAAGCGCGAAGCCGCTGAAGCTGCTGCAGCCGCTGCTTAGGAGACTGACTCATGAAGCACGATAAAATTGAAAAAAATCTGGGCCTGCTGATGTTGTTCACCATGGTGGTGATCAGTATTGGTGGTCTGGTTGAAATTGTTCCTCTGTTCCATATCAATGACACCATCGAGAAGGTAGAAGGGGTTCGCCCTTACACGCCTTTAGAGTTACGTGGCCGTGATCTATATCAGCGCGAAGGCTGTTACCTGTGTCATTCGCAAATGATTCGTCCGTTCCGTGATGAAGCACTGCGTTATGGTCATTATTCACTGGCGGCGGAATCGAAATACGATCACCCGTTCCAGTGGGGCTCAAAACGTACCGGTCCTGATCTGGCTCGTGTTGGTGAAAAGTACTCAAACGAATGGCAGGTTCAGCATTTAGTGGCGCCTCGTTCAGTTGTTCCTGAGTCGATCATGCCGAACTACCCCTGGTTATTGAAAAACGACCTGGCGTTTGCTGATATTGCTGACCGGCTACGGGCACTGAAGAAAGTCGGCGTACCTTACTCTGAAAGCAAAGCGGAATATGAAGCGAACGTGAAAGAGTTTGGTGCTGAAGTGGCTGAGATGCTGGATATCCAGAAGGCACAGGAAAATCTGATCAAGCAGGCGCAATCGGGTAACTATGACGGTGATGCCAACCGCATTACTGAAATGGAAGCGATGGTCGCATACCTGCAAATGCTGGGTACACTGGTTGATTTCAGCCAGTATGACGAAGGTCATTTCGTACAGTTCAGATAATTAATCAAGCCGCGTTGCTGCAAGTAGCACGCGGTAGTCAGAAAGGGTTATGACTTGATAGGTGAAATTTTTAACTGGTTAGGCGACATGCGCAATAGCAAGATTCTTGCGCTGCTAATATTTTTTATTGGTTTTGTTATTCTGCTGGTTTTTGTTTATACCGGTAAAGAGCGCAGTAAGCGCCTCGAATCATATAAAAATATGCCTTTTCTGGATGATGACGAAGACGAACAGAAGAGTTCGACAACGGTGAAAAAAGATGAGTAATTCGAATCAAAAATCAGGTGGTGCACCATCTACCGGCCACAGCTGGGATGGTATTGAAGAGTTAACCAATCCGGTACCACGCTGGTGGATATGGTCTTTCTACTTTACGGTCGTTATATGCATTATTTACTGGATTATTTATCCGGCATGGCCTGTAGGCAAATCATATACAACCGGTACTTTTAACGACATTACTTATAATGTTGTTAACAAAGAGACGGGTGAAGCCACAGAAGTAACAACGCACTGGAATACCCGTGCACTGTTGATGGCCGATATGCAGCGCGGTAAAGAAGCACTGAAACAAAAAGCCTATATGGACGAAGTTTCAAAAGCCAGCTTTAACGAAATCTTAGAAGACCCTGAAAAAATGGCTTTTGCACGTTCTTTAGCGAAAGGCATATACGGTGATAACTGTGCAGCCTGTCATGGTACGGGTGGCACGGGCGTGGTTGGACTGTTCCCGAACCTGGCAGATGATGACTGGTTGTGGGGCGGTAAAGTCGAGCAAATTCAGGCTACCATCGAGCAGGGTCGCCATGGTTATATGCCTGACTTTAAAAACAGCTTTAACGCAGAGCAGTTAGATGCTGTTACCGAATATGTTTTGTCGCTTTCTGGCCATTCAATGGACAAGAAGAAAGTAGCAAGCGGTAAACGCATTTTTAATGGTCAGCAAGGCGGTTGTTATTACTGTCACACGACTAAAGCCACAGGCATGGTTG
Organism: Gammaproteobacteria bacterium; assembly: GCA_029882395.1. Lineage (GTDB taxonomy): Bacteria > Pseudomonadota > Gammaproteobacteria > SZUA-229 > SZUA-229 > JAUVDT01. The sequence continues at coordinate 4,623 of JAOUKT010000078.1, read as the reverse complement.
CGGTTGGTTCTGCCAATCTGACAGACAGTATCTGGACAGTGGCGGACGTGCAGGGCGCGGCTTCATTAGAAGCTAAAAAAGCTGCTGTTAAAACCGTTATCGCAGACGGTGTCAGCCGTAAAATGCCAGCCTGGTCTGAGCGTTTAAGTGCTAACGATATCAAACTGCTGACAGTCTTTGTACATGAGCTAGGTGGCGGTAAATAATCGTCATTGATTATTTATCAAGACTGCAAAACGCCGGGCTTATGTCCGGCGTTTTTGTCTATAATATGTATCTGTATTTGGTAAACGAGGCGTGCTTATCCCGTAAGTGAAAATGGCAGAACAGAAAGTAATTTTTACTGGTGTAGAGCCGGCCTCTAAAGTTTTTGTGCGTTCCGTCAAAGGCTCTTTTCGTAATTTCAAAACCGCGATGTTGTTGCTGGCGTACAGCGTCTATTTTTTGCTGCCCTGGTTACGCTGGGACCGTATCAGCGGGCCTGATCAGGCTGTTCTTTTTGATCTTGATGCGCGCCTGTTTTATATCTTTGGCCTGGTTATGCACCCGCAGGACGTGGTCTGGCTGACCGGCTTTTTAATTATTGCCGCCTATCTTCTGTTTTTTATCACCGGTGTATTGGGCCGGGTCTGGTGTGGTTATTTTTGTTTCCACACGCTCTGGCTAGATACGTATATGTTTATCGAGCGTCTGGTGCAGGGCGAGCGACCTGCACGGGTACGTTTAAGTAAACAAGGCTGGGGTCTTGAAAAGATAGCCAAGCTTTCGCTGACGTTCTTTTTATATTTGCTGGTTGCGTTTGTGACAGGTTTTACCTTTGTGCTGTACTGGGGTAATGCGCCTGAAATGTTTAAAGGCTTTTTTCATGGCGAACTGGATTCTGCGGCCTATATCACCACGCTTATTTTAACGGCTTCTACATTTATGCTGGCCGGTTTTGCGCGTGAGCAGCTGTGTAAAGCGGTCTGTCCTTATGCGCGCTTTCAGGCGGCCATGTTTGACCGCGATACGCTGATCATAGCGTATGATGAAAAACGCGGTGAAGCGGATAACGGCCGTGCAAAACCCTCAAAAGAAAATAAAACACGCCAGCAGCGCCAGCAAAATCGTATCGGTGACTGCGTTGACTGCGGCTTTTGTGTTCAGGTTTGTCCAACCGGTATCGACATCAGAAACGGTATTCAGAACGAATGCATTTCCTGTGGTTTGTGCATTGATGCCTGTAATCAAATCATGTCGAATCTGGGCTGGCCAAAGGGGCTGATCAGGTACACCTCGGAACGCGAGGTCAGTATGGGTATCCGGCCCAAGTATTTCAAACCCAAAAATATTGGGTATGCCCTGGCATTTTTTGGCGGATCATTCTGGCTGGCCTGGAACATGGCGCATCAGGACCCGATGGATATGTCGATACGTAAAATCCGCAAACCGATGTATGTGCAGTTATCAGATGGCCGCTTCCAGAACAGTTACGAACTGAAGGTTAATAACAAAACCCAGAACAGTGTTGATCTGGGTTTGGTGGTTGAAGGTTTAAAGCAGGCAGAAGTTGATCTGGGGCGGCTTAAAAGGCTGACACTTAAACCCGAGCAAACCTTGACTGTATTGGTAAGAATTAAACACGAGGCGATTAGTCATTCTAACGGCCAGCAACCGTTTGAGTTTGTACTGGTGCCAAAAAATATTGTTTTTGATCCGATCAGAGACAGTGCGTTATTTTACACACCCAAATATTAGCCATTTATCTATTAAACAAGAGAGAGTGTTATGCCGGATTTATTAACATCGCTGGGTATCGGAGTCGTCGCCGCCATAGCCGGGTTTATCATATTTTATAAGTTCATTCGTTTTTCTGCCGCAAAGTCAGGCTTCCTGTCAGCGGCTTTAGTGCTGGGTGTTTATATTACGCTGGCAATCATTTTCTGGCCTGGCGGTGATGTTTTTGCTATCCACCTGGCGATCTTCGCCGTTGTGCCTTATATGATGGGAATGATCTCGCATTACCGTGAGCAGGCACTCGATAGTGAACAACGTAAAAAATGGTTTCACTGGATACCGGCATTATTTTTTGCTTTCTTTTTTGTAGTCGTGGTCGTGAATATGACACTGGTAAGCCTGTCGACAAAGGGCATGTCGCCGCAAATGCTGCAGTGGCTGCTGCCTAAACAAAATGGCGGCCAATACACCTCACAGTTTCCCGGCGTTATCTCGCATGACTATCAGGAAAAAGAAGCACTTTATAATGAATACCTGAAAAACTTAGAGCGGCAAAAGCAACGCGGCTGGAAAATCAAACAGGGCTGGCTGGTGTCGCCAGAACAGAACAAACCGGCGATTTTTCAGATTGAAGCACGGGATAAAAACGGCCACATTATTTCTGGACTGAACATCAGCCTTAAGTTTTTACGGCCATCGAATTTTCATCACGATAAAACATTCACCATGCAGGAAGTGCTGGACGGTATCTACCAGCAAAGCATAGTGTTTGAATGGCCGGGTAACTGGGACGTTGTTATTATGATGACTAAAGACGGTGAAGTGCATGAAATTCGTGGCGACAGTTTTGTAAAAGATCAGGCAGCTAAATAACAATGTCTGATAATCAACAACAGAGCTGCTTTCATTGCGGCCTGCCGGTGCCGGCGGGCACGCATTACCGGGTTGAAATTGAGCACAAAGATCAGCCGATGTGTTGTCCCGGTTGTGAAGCGGTGGCAACGGCTATTGTTGAAAATAAATTGACTTCATTTTACAAGCACCGCACAGATAATAGCCGGACAGCAGGTGAGCTGGTACCTGAAGAACTGATGAAGCTGGATCTGTATGACAAACCACAGTTACAAAAATCATTTGTGCGTGAAGATGATGGCGATGTCAGAGAAGCGGCTTTAATGCTCGAGGGTATTGTCTGCGCGGCCTGTGTCTGGCTGAATGAAAAATATGTGTCTGCCTTGCCCGGGGTGGTGGAGTTCAGGGTTAACTATTCGACACACCGCGCACAACTAAAATGGCATAGCGATGAGATTAAACTCAGTAAGGTCTTAAGAGCTATCGAGTCGATCGGTTACCACGCGCATCCCTTTGATCCGAGTCGCCAGGAGTCGTTACACAAAAAAGAAAAGCAAACGGCAATCAGGCGTTTATTGGTTGCAGGCCTTGGCATGATGCAGGTGATGATGGTTGCGATCGCATTATATGCCGGTGAATATACTGTAATGGATGCCGATATCCGCGAGTTTTTGCGCTGGGTCAGCCTTGGCTTTTCTCTGCCGGTTATGCTTTATTCGGCGCAGCCTTTTTTCAAATCGGCCTGGCGTGATTTAAAACGTCGTCAGCTGGGCATGGACGTGCCGGTATCACTGGCAATGGGCGCTGCCTTTTCAGCCAGTCTCTGGTCGACCATCAGCGGCATCGGTGAGGTTTATTATGACTCGGTGACCATGTTTGTTTTCTTTCTGCTGGCCGGGCGTTATCTTGAGCTGATTGCCCGACATAAAGCCGGCCGCATTGCAGAAGAGCTGGTCAAACTGGTACCTGCAACGGCTACCCGGATTAAGGCTGATGGTAGCCATGAAGTGGTTACCACCGCTGAACTGGCGAAAAACGATCAGCTACTGGTCAAGCCGGGGGAGCTAATTCCGGCTGATGGCCATGTGCTGACGGGCATCAGCAGCGTTGATGAGAGTTTACTGACCGGTGAAAGCTTGCCCCGCAGCCGAAAACAGGGTGATGAAGTGGTCGGTGGAACACTCAATATTGAAAGTCCGTTAACGATCTGTGTGACTTCGCTCGGTGAGGAAAGTTTTCTCTCATCAGTGATTCGCTTGCTGGATCGCGCAACCAGCGAAAAACCCTCACTGACTCGTGCCGTTGATAAAATTGCGGGCTGGTTTGTGGCCGGCATTTTATTGATTGCCGTTGCTGTGGCCTTTTATTGGGGCGGCCAGGATGCAGAGCACGCTTTCCAGATTACCTTGTCTGTATTGGTGGTGACTTGCCCCTGTGCATTATCGTTAGCAACACCGGCAGCGTTGACTGCCGCGACCGGGCGTTTAACAGAAATCGGTTTGCTCACCACGCGTGGTCATGCGCTGGAAACGCTGGCAGCAACAACACATATAGTTTTTGATAAAACAGGCACGCTCAGTTACGGCCAGCTGCAGGCCGACAATGTGCAAATGATGCAAACCAGCATGAGTGAATCAGAGTTATGTGCGCTGGTGGCCAGCATTGAGCAGGATTCCGAACACCCCATCGCCAGGGCATTAAGCAGCCTGAGCAGTGAAAGACTCAAGATCGATGCGACGGTGGCCACGCCCGGCGAGGGCATAGAGGCACGCTATCAGCAGCGCCTGATCCGAATTGGTAAACTGGCGTATGTGGCGGAGTTATCTGCCGCAACCATTGCAGAGCATGGCCTTGAATCAGACATTAACAGCAGCGTTTTTGTTGCCGATGAAAGCGGCTTGTTAGCGGTGATCACTATTCTGGACCGGTTACGAGATGAAGCCAAAACGGCGGTTACACAGCTACAACAACTGGGCATAGAGGTAATTCTGTTAAGCGGCGATCAGCAGCATGTGGTTTCACATGTCGCTAAAGAGCTGGGAATCGATGACGCAC
>JAOUKT010000022.1 GCA_029882395.1 Gammaproteobacteria bacterium | reverse complement strand
TTAACTCGGTAATGATATCGAGGGTTTCGTCAACAGATAAAGTTGTCTGGGTGACATAGGCAAGCGTTCTATCTGCTGCGATAGCAAGCTCAGAGACGTCGTCGATGGATTCGATCAGATGGATTTTCCCGCCATACTGGTCGTCAAATCGTCCCAGTGTGCCTTCGACTTCCGGGTGGCCCTTATGTCCAATTAATACCACATCATGAGAGGCTTTTGCGTGGCGTACAACTTCCATATGTACTTTGATAACCAGCGGGCAGGTTGCATCAAAGATTTGCAGGCTGCGTGCTTTTGCTTCATCCTCGATTTTTTTGGAAATGCCGTGTGCGCTAAAAATAACAGTGGCATCGTCGGGAATCTCGTCAAGCTCTTCAACAAAAATGGCGCCTTTGTTGCGCAGATCATTGACAACGTGTGCGTTATGTACAATTTCATGGCGCACATAAATAGGCGCGCCAAAACTTTTAATGGCACGTTCAACGATTTCAATCGCGCGGTCAACGCCGGCACAAAACCCCCGCGCTGATGCCAGCTTGATTTCGATAGGGTCAGTCATTTTTAACCTGCAGAATTTCAACCTCAAAGACCAGCATGTTGCCGGCCAAGGGGTGGTTAAAATCAACCGAGACTTTGTCTGCGTTGACATCAATGACGACACCGTTGATGTCATCACCTGCCGGTGTGTCAAAAGCAATCACCAGACCTTTTTCAGGCGTGATGTCATCGGGAAAATCGGCCGTGTTAAGGTCGTGAATATTATCGGGATCCCGGTGGCCGTAGGTTTGTTCAGGCGTCAGTGTAATGCTCTGTTTATCACCGACGCACAGCTCAAGCAGTGACAGCTCCATGCCCTCAGTCAGGGTTTGCTCGCCCATGGTGAATTCAAGTGCTTCATCGCCAAAGCTGCTTTCGAGTTCAGTGCCGTCTTCCAGAGAGATTCGGTAATGCAAGCTAACGTGGCTGTTTTGGTTGATGGATAGCGGCATGTTAATGGCTTCCTGTTTTTTCAGGTTTCTGTAGAAAGGTGACTAAAATTAACAACATAACACCGCCACTGATTGCCATATCGGCAACATTAAAGGCAGGCCAGTGATAGCTTTTGTAATAAACATCAAGAAAGTCGATGACGTGGCCGAAGATTAAGCGGTCAATGAAGTTGCCGATAGCACCACCGAGAACAAGGCTAATGGCTAAAGATTCGGTCTTATTATCTGACTTTTTTAACCAGAAAAAAAGTACGCTGCTGATGACCAGTGTCAAAACAAGAAAAAACCAGCGCTGCCAGCCACCGGCATCGCTTAAAAAACTAAATGCGGCGCCTTCGTTGAAGGCAAGGGTGATATTGAAAAACGGCAGCACGCTGACGCGTTCGTAAAGCTGCAGAGAGTTATCGGCAATTTGTTTTGTTATCTGGTCGATAACAATGATGACAAAACTGATGCTTAACCACTTAGTCATAGGATGCTTCAATATATTCATGTCAAGTCTCTCAGGCAAATTCACGTCGTTCACCATCGGCTTCGACATTTTCGACGCAACGGCCGCACAGTTCTGGATGAGCTGAATGCTGACCAACGTCTTCACGGTGATGCCAGCAGCGGTCACATTTTTTATGTTCAGAGGCATGGGCCTTTACAGCGATTTTCTGCTCACCAATTTCAGTGACCTCGGTGCCCTGAGGTATAGCGTCTAGTGAATTTAACTGTACCGATGAGGTGATTAATACAAATCGTAATTCATCTCCGAGTAATTCAAGCTGGCTTTTTAAATCTGCGCTAACGAATAAATCAACTTCAGCATCGAGTGAAGAGCCAATGGTTTTTGATACCCGTAAGGGCTCCAGCTGTTTGCTAACGGCGGTACGCACTTGTAATACCGTATTCCAGTATTCATGATTAAGTGTGTCGTCAGTGGTCAGTTCGAAAAGCCCGTGATACCAGTTTTTAAGATGCACAGACTGGCCATCATTACCCGGAATAGCGGCTGCAATGTCTTCAGCTGTAAAACTCAAAATAGGCGCTAACCAGCGGCTCATGGCTTCGATGATATGATAAAGTGCTGTCTGTGCTGAGCGACGGGCAGCGCTGTCTGCCTGGGTGGTGTACTGACGGTCTTTAATGATATCGAGATAAAACCCCCCCAGTTCATTGGCGCAAAAGTTATGCAGCTTTTGATAAATGATGTGGAAGTTATAGCTGTTATAAGCTTCAATGATTTCAGCCTGTAACTTTGCCGTATGTGAAACTGCCCAGCGATCTAATGCCAGCATATTGCCCGCGGGTATAGCATCTGTTTCGGGGTTAAAGCCGTTTAAGTTGGCTAACAAAAAACGAGCGGTGTTTCGAATGCGGCGGTAAGAGTCGGCTGTGCGTTTAAAGATTTCATCCGATACACTCATTTCTGCAGAGTAATCACTGGAGGCCACCCATAAACGTAAAATGTCAGCGCCCAGTGCGTTACATACTTTTTGCGGCTCGATGGTATTGCCTACCGACTTCGACATTTTTTTACCACTGGCATCGACCGTGAAACCATGCGTGAGTGCCGTTTTATAGGGTGCCTTAGCATTAATGGCAACGCCTGTTAATAAGGAAGACTGGAACCAACCGCGGTGCTGGTCAGAGCCTTCCAGATATAAATCTGCAGGTGACTGTAAATAGTCACGGGCTTCTAGCACGGCCTGATGCGTGACACCTGAATCAAACCAGACGTCCAGAGTGTCGACAACTTTATCGTAGTCAGAGGCGTCATCACCTAATAACTCGGCGGCATCAAGATTGAACCAGGCATCAACGCCCTGCTGTTCGATTTTTAAGGCGGCCTGCTCAATCAGCGCAGAGGTGTCAGGGTGTAGTGCCGCCGTTTCTTTGTGAACAAACAGCGTGATGGGGACGCCCCAGGTGCGTTGTCTGGAGATGCACCAGTCCGGCCGGTTGTTAACCATGCTTTCAATACGCGCCTGGCCCCAGTCGGGTAACCAGTTGGTTTCTTTGATGGCTTTATTGGCAGCATCGCGCAAACCATTTTGAGTCATGCTGACGAACCACTGCGGGGTAGCGCGGAAAATGATCGGGGTTTTATGGCGCCAGCAATGCGGGTAGCTGTGACTGAGTTTGCTGTGGTTTAGTAAGACACCATTTTCTTTTAGTTTTTCCAGCACAATAGGGTTGGCTTTATTGACGTGTTGTCCGCCGACCAGCTCAGTTTCAGCAACAAATATACCGTTACTGCCAACCGGGTTATAAACTTCAAGATTATACTTAAGGCCAACCGTGTAATCATCCTGACCATGGCCGGGAGCCGTATGCACGGCACCTGTGCCGGCGTCGGTGGTGACGTGTTCTGCTAAAATCAAAGGCACCTGGCGGTCATAGAGTGGGTGTTGCACCAGCATGTTTTCGAGTTGGGCACCTTGGCAACGTGCCAGCACGGTTACCGCTTCATCACTATAACGCTGGCTTGCCGACTCGTATAAGGCTTCGGCTAAGATCAAACGCATCGAGCCAAACTCAGTATTGGCCTGAACTAAAACATAAGTCAGATCCGGATGCAGTGAGACGGCCATATTCGCGGGCAGGGTCCAGGGTGTAGTAGTCCAGATGACTACCGCAATGTCGCCCTCGCCTTTATCCGTAGCAAAGGCTTTTAAAACTTCGGCGCTATCGGCTACTTTAAAGGCTACATCAATCGCAGGAGAAACCTTGTCCTGATGTTCAACTTCAGCTTCTGCTAATGCGGAGCCGCAATCAAGACACCAGTGCACGGGTTTAGAGCCTTTGTGCAGGTGGCCGTTATCAACAATTTTGCCCAATGAGCGAACAATGTCGGCTTCAAACTTATAGTCCATTGTCAGGTAAGGGTTATTCCATTCACCCTGAACACCTAAACGGATAAAGTCACGACGCTGGCCGTCAACCTGTTTGCCGGCATACTCGCGGCATTTCTTGCGGAAGGTGGTGGCATCAACTTTTACACCGGCCTTGCCTATTTTTTTCTCAACCTGTAATTCGATGGGCAAACCATGGCAATCCCAGCCCGGAACGTAGGGTGCATTCTTTCCAGACATGGTCTGGCTTTTAACAATAATGTCTTTGAGGATTTTATTAACAGCGTGACCGATATGAATATCACCGTTTGCGTACGGCGGGCCGTCGTGCAATATAAAGGGCTCACAACCTTCGCTTTTTTGGCGAATCTGGCCGTACAAATCATTTTCTTGCCACTGGGCAAGAATCTGAGGTTCGCGATTGGGCAAATTGCCACGCATCGGGAAGTCTGTATCGGGGAGATTGAGGGTGTGTTTATAGTCAGCCACTTGGGTTTCCTGAATTTAAGAATTAGTCGGTTTGGTTAAAATATTCTTGGGCACGATCACAGTCTTTATGAATCTGCGATTGTAACGCATCCAGCGAATCAAATTTTATTTCTTCTCGTATTTTATGCTTAAAGTTTACACAAACATGACGTCCATAAATGTCGTCAGAAAAATCAAACAAATGTACTTCAAGTTGCACGTTAATGCCGTCAATTGTTGGCCGGTTGCCAATATTCGCGACGCCATTAACCGTCTGTTCCGCGATTTCCATGGTCACCGCATAAACCCCGCTGAGCGGGATGTTGCGGTGAAAGAGTTTGAGGTTGGCGGTGGGGAAACCAATGGTCCGGCCGCGTTTGTCACCGTGCGCCACCCGGCCACAAATATTATACGGGTGCCCCAGCATCTCGGCCGCCAGTTGCAGTTGTCCGATATTTAATGCATCACGAATTCTGGTGCTGCTGATACGTTCATGGTGGTGGATTTGAGTGGCAGTATCCTCAACTTCAAAACCATATTTCTCACCGGCCTGTTTTAAAGTCTTGAAATCGCCGGCTCGGCCTTTGCCAAAACGAAAATCATCGCCAACCAGCAGATACTTTACCTGCAGCTGTTTTACCAGAATATCTTCTATGAATTTATCAGCGGGCATTTCAGCCAGCTGCTGGTTGAATTTCAAACACAGCAGAAAATCAGTGCGGGTGGATTGTAGCGCAAGGAATTTTTCCCGCAGCCTGTTGAGGCGGGCAGAACTTTGTTCATGGGTAAAATATTCATGCGGCAGTGGTTCAAAGCTCATGACGCCGGCAGGGCAGTGCAATGTTTCAGCCTTAGTTTGCAGGTGCTGGATAATCGCCTGATGACCGAGGTGCACGCCGTCAAAATTACCAATGGTTAATGCGCAGCCTTTAAATTGAGGGTGTAAATTTTGAAGACCGCGGATTAGATGCATAAATGACTGTTTTTTGGCTATATTAAAGGGCTGAAAGAAACAGATTATACGGCTTTTTAGCTCTAAAGGCTCGGTCGCTACTGCAAAATTCACGCTTTTTATCTAAATTATCAGCGTTTTAACTGATGAGGGCGCATGCCCATTAACAGCAGGCTAAGCAGATAAATCAGAAAAGCCGCACCAATGCTTAGACTGAGATTAAGCACACGTTCAAGCAGGCTCCAGTTTGACCAGATGTACAGGTCGGGCAGCCAGTAAAGGATGAAAAGCGCAAGCAAGCTGTTAGCAATGATGATTTGGCTATTGAAACGTGCCCATTGCTTTTGCGGCCGATAAATATTTTGTTTTTTCAAAGCCAGCAGGAGCATTACCGCATTCAGATAAGCCGATGCTGAGGTGGCTAAAGCCAGGCCGACGTGGGGGGCTTCGTAGTTTGTCAAAACCATTGGCACGACAAAAACGATGTTTAAAAACATGTTCGCGATCATGGCTTTGACCGCAATTTTCATCGGTGTTTTGGTGTCCTGTCGAGCATAAAAAGCCGGTGCCAGTATTTTTATGAAGATAAAAGCCGGTAAGCCCAGTGCATAGGCCATCAGGCTGAGCGATGACATATAACTATCATGCTGGCTAAATTCACCGTACTGAAACAAGGTGGACAGTATCGGCGCTGATAACAGCAGCAAGCCCAGGCCGGCGGGTACCGCAATCAGCATGACGAGCCGTAATGCCCAGTCAAGCGTGTGGTTAAAGTCTTCGCTGGACTTGTTAGCGTGTTGTTTTGACAGGTTTGGCAAAATCACAGTGGCCAGTGCAATGCCGAAAACACCGAGCGGAAATTCCACCAGACGGTCAGAGAAATAAAGCCAGCTGACGCTACCAGCCATCAAAAAAGAGGCGATCACCGTATCGAGCAACAGGTTTATCTGTGCGACAGAAGAACCAATGATGGCAGGTATCATCAATTTGCTGATTTTTTTCACACCCTCATGGTCACGTTTAAGGCGTGGTCGCGGCATCAATCCGAGTTTGATTAAAAAAGGAATCTGAAAAGCAAGCTGGGTCAATCCGGCCAGCGCAACACCCCATGCCAGTGCAATAACCGGTTGCTCAAACAAAGGAGACAGCCAAAGTGCCGCGCCAATCAGGCAGATATTCAGAAAAACGGGCGTGAAGGCAGGTACTGCAAACTGATTAAAGCTGTTTAAGATACCACCTGAGAAAGCCACTAAAGAAATAAAGAAGATATAGGGGAAAGTGATGCGCAGCATGTCTGTGGTCAGCGCAAAACGATCGGCCTCATCATAAAAGCCGGGTGCAAATATCATTACCACTAGCGGTGCGGCCGCTATGCAAAGGCTGGTGATCAATAATAAAACCCCGCCGAGGCTGCCGGCAACATGATCGAGCAGGTCAATTAATGCAGCGCGTGAGCGGGTTTCTTTATATTCGGAGAAGACAGGCACAAAGGATTGTGCAAAGGCGCCTTCGGCAAACAGGCGGCGCAAGAAATTGGGGATCTTAAAAGCCACGAAAAAGGCATCTGTGGCGGCGCTGGCACCAAAAATGTGGGCAAAGATAATATCACGAGCCAAACCCATAAAACGGGAGATCGTGGTCATAGCGCTGACAATGGCGGTAGATTGAAGCAGTTTCACGTGAGATATCGTATGTTTCTTATGATGGTGTTTTGATTCAAAAGCTATTCTATGCCACAGCAAGGTAGAGTCACAGGGCTTTAGTGAGAAAAGAGTAAATATTTATGTAGCCAACGCGATTAAAATCAGTGGCGGTTTAATAAGCGTATTTGAATCCGCGTTTGTGACAGTGTGCCCTGTTTCAGTCGGGCAAATGCTTTTATCTTTTTATAATGGCGCAATTGTATTGATCTATCGGCATAAAGCTGGCAGAATACGCGATCTTTAAATTTGATGTGAATGGAGATTTCCATTGGCTAATTCCGCACAGGCGAGAAAACGTGCTCGTCAGGCTGAAACAAGGCGTCAGCATAATGCTGGTATGCGTTCTATGTTTCGTACGTACGTTAAAAAAGTTGTTTATGCTGTTGAAGCAGGCGAAAAAGCTCAGGCTGAAGACGCTTATAAAGCAGCAGTTCCTGTTATTGATGGTATGGTCTCTAAAGGCTTGATCCACAAGAACAAGGCAGCTCGTCATAAAAGTCGCCTAAATGCTACTGTTCGTGCAATGTAATTGCGGCATTTAGTGTTGATATAAAAAAGCCGGTTTTTACCGGCTTTTTTATTGCCTGAATAATATCGATTCTGATCTAAAATCAATAAATAGTCTTCTTTTGGGAATACAGATGAGCTCAAATCAATATGACTTGTTAATTATAGGTGCCGGTGTTTCGGGCACCGCGTTACTGTATATGGCGGCAAAATATACAGATATTGCGCGTATTGGGCTGATAGAAAAATATGCAGCGCCGGCACGTGTCAATTCATTATCCAGTAATAACAGTCAGACCTTGCATTGTGGTGATATTGAAACCAATTACACGCTGGATAAGGCGCTTAAGGTGAAGCGGGCTGCCAGCATGTTACGAAATTATGCCACGGCGCTGCCGGATAATGATCACGTTATTTTCAAGTTTCCAAAAATGGTGCTGGGTGTGGGTGAAAAGGAATGTCAGCAGCTACGAGAGCGGTACAAAATCTTTTCGCCGCATTACCCTGATTTGAAATTGCTGGATAAAAAAGCGATTGCCAAAATTGAGCCGGCTGTCGCGATGAAAAATGGCCGCTTCCGTGACGATGAGGTGGTGGCGCTGGGTTCAACTGATGAGTATACCGCGGTAAATTTCGAGGCATTGTCTCGCTCGTTCGTCAGGCAGGCCCGGCAGGTAGATGACAAAGAGATTGATATTCATTTTAATGAAAGTGTGTTGCACATTAAAATTGAAAAAGAGCGTTTTCTGGTCGAAACAAACGGTACCTGTTATCAGACCAAATCGTTAGTGGTGTGTGCCGGTGGCCATAGCTTAAAACTGGCGCACGACCTGGGATATGGTTTGCACTATTCCTGCTTGCCGGTTGCCGGCAGTTATTATTTTGCCCCGCATTGTTTAAATGGCAAGGTTTATACCGTGCAAAATGATGCCTTACCCTTTGCAGCGATTCATGGTGATCCGGATGTGCTGGTACCGGGAGAAACACGATTTGGACCAACCGCGCTGGTGCTGCCTATTCTTGAACGTTATAACCTGAGCACCTTGCCTGACTTTCTACAGGTCTTTCGTTTTGATCGTAAGGTCGCCAGGGTGCTTTGGGATTTGTTGCGGGTGCGTGATATCAGAAATTATATGTTTAAAAATATTCTGTTTGAAATCCCGCTGATCAGAAAACTTTTATTTCTCAAAGACGTGCGAAAAATTGTGCCTTCATTGAGGCTCAAAGACCTGACGTTTGCACGCCGTGTTGGCGGTATTCGCCCGCAACTGATCGATAAGCTCAATGCAAGGCTGCTAATGGGTGAAGCCAAGATCGATACCGGCATAGGTGCGATATTTAACATGACACCCTCACCGGGTGGCACATCCTGTCTTGAAAATGCCGAGATCGATATGCGAACCGTGGCCCGGTTTTTAAAGCTGACAGTGAATGACGAAATGATTAAAAAGGATTTACTCGGAGATGATGTGCGACATAATAACGCCGATTTTCCGGGGCGTGTGCTCAGCGGGGAAGATTCAAAATAGTAGCGTTAATGATTGGGCTGGCCTGAAGGCAGCCCTGTGTTAAGCTTTTTTGAGCTGTTGGCCGCTAGTGAGGGTCTCATAAGCCGCCGCGCTGATAACAATCAGCCCGCCGGCGATGGTTTTCCAGTCGGGCAGTTCTGCCAGAAATAGCGCGGCAAATAAACTGCCGTAAACGACCTGCATGCAGCCCACCAGACTGGCGGTTTTGGCTTTCAGGTGCAATAAGCTGTGAGCAAATAAGGTATGTGGCAGAGCGGTAAAAAAGACCCCCAGAATGAGTAACTGGAGCCATTGTGCCTGGCTAACATCAACCATGACGTCGCCAGCAAAAGGCAGCAGCAGCAATATCACAACGAGCGTTTGATAAAATAAAGCTTGCCGTGCCGGATAGGCGTTGAAGTAACGGCCATGAATGATGTTTCTGATGGCAAATAAGAATGCAGATAACACGCCCCAGAGCACGCCTTGTGTGGTCTGATTATTAATAGAGAACTCAGGAACCAGTAAATAGATACCCAATAAAACGACTGTGGCGCTGATGATGTCTTTAATATGAGGGCGCTCTCCATGGAATAAAGGCTCGAGAAAAACAGTAATAACGGGATAGGTATAAAGCGCGATGATGCCGACAGCTATCGACGAAACTTGCATGGCATGAAAATAAGTCACCCAGTGAGTGGCGAGGAAAAAACCCAGCACGATGGCAACCAGATAATCGCGCCTGGATGCCAGCAATAAGGATTCGTTGAGGTATTTGATATAAATGGCAATGGCTGCAATCGCAAAAATGCTGCGAAGCAAGGTGATCTCGATAGCCGACAGGCTGATCAGCTTGGAAAATAATGCGGTCAGGCCAAAGATAAGTACGGCAGAGTGGACGGATAAAAGGCCTTCGCGATGTTGTTTCATAGAGTGTTCCGGTTAAGTAAAATGTATTTTAACGGTTTAGTTTTGTACTAGATACAAGTATGTAATTTGTTTTGAAAATGAGGTTCAGGATTGGAACTGTTTGATGTCATTATTATCGGTGCGGGTGCCTCGGGTCTGATGTGCGCGATCACAGCAGCCCAGCGTGGACGAAAAGTACTGGTCATTGAGCGTAGCAATAAAATCGGCAAGAAAATCCTGATGTCAGGTGGTGGTCGCTGTAACTTTACCAACTACACGGTTGAAGCTGGCCATTATATCTGTCGCAATCCTCATTTTGTTAAGTCTGCCTTGAGCCAGTATACACAATGGGATTTTATATCACTGGTAGCAAGCCATGGTATCGCCTTTCATGAACGTGATCACGGCCAGTTGTTCTGTGATGACAGTGCAAAAGATATCTTAAACCTGTTAAAGAGTGAATGCGATCAGGCCGGTGTCGAAATTCGACTGCGCTGTGAAGTTGAAAAGATTTCACATGATAAATCTGCCCACGGTAAATTCTATCTGAAAACAAAAACAGCTGAATTAAGTTGCGATTCACTTGTGATTGCAACCGGCGGTTTGTCGATACCGACCCTGGGCTCATCCGCTTATGGTTATCAGGTTGCACGGCAGTTTGGGCTAGATGTGTTTGATGTCAGGGCCGGGCTGGTGCCGTTCACCTTCAGTGACTGGTTTAAGGTAGTGGCCGAAAACAACTCAGGCACGGCTGTGAAAGTGACAATGCAGAGCAATGGCCACAGCTTTACAGAAAACATGCTGTTTACACACCGCGGGCTGAGCGGGCCGGTGGTCTTGCAAATATCAAACTACTGGCAACAGGGCGATGCAATAAGCATCAATTTATTACCGGATCTGGATGTCAGACAGTTATTGTTCAAAAAGAAACAGTCGGCACCAGCGGCGCTACTTAAAAAAATATTATCAACGCATTTGCCGGCGAAGCTGGTCGCCGATCTGGGGCTAAAATTCTGGCCAGCAGTGGCTGAAAAAGCCGTCGCTGAGATAGCCGATGCGGTATTAATCGAGGTCGCTGACGCGGTTTCGGCGCTGCGTTTAAAGCCCTCCGGTACGGAAGGCTACCGCACAGCTGAAGTGACTTTGTCGGGGGTTAATACGGATGAAGTATCATCCCAGTCAATGCAGTCAAAACGCCAGCCAGGGTTGTATTTTGTCGGTGAGGTGTTAGATGTGACTGGGCATTTAGGCGGCTATAATTTCCAGTGGGCCTGGTCCTCAGGTTATGTGGCGGGGCGCTCGGTATAATAGGCTGATTGCTGTCAGCTATTGTCGGGGCTTTATTTATGTCCTCTATATGTCCTGTTCTTGAAATGTTGCTGTGTAGTTTATAAAGTTAGAGTGTTGTATTTTGAACAAAACGATTTATTTCAGGAGCGTTGTGTGATCCTCAACAAGAGTAAAACCAGTTTTCGGCATTATCTGATAAACATTGGCTGCCTGTTGTTTGTTTCAGTGAACAGTTTTGCAGAAGAAAATATAAGCCCCGAATATATCGATGACGTGATCATGGTGGGTGCCGAGGGTGTGATTGAGCTGATGGCCAAAAACAGTGATTTGGTACTGGTTGATTCTCGAATCAGAGGTGATCGAAAAAAAGGTTATATCGAGTCATCTGTCAGCCTGCCAGATACAGAAACGCATTGTAAGTCGCTGTTAAAGATCATACCTGACAAATCACAGCCTGCGTTATTTTACTGTAATGGTGTGAAATGTGGCAGGAGCGCTGTTGCGATCAAAATTGCAAAAAGCTGTGGCTATCAAGAACTTTACTGGTTCAGGGGTGGCTTTGAAGTCTGGCTGGAGAAAGGCTTTCCTTTCATTAAGGATTAAAGTTACCGTTTATGAAGTCTTATTCTATGCGCTCCAGCTTATTGACCACCATTGTAATGATGGGCATGTTAAGCGTTGGTTTTACCCTGTTTACCGGCGCAATATATTTTCAGCAGGCACTGGATAACCGGCTTCAGGCATTCACTGAACTGGTTGAGTTAGAAGTGCATAATCTCTGGGATGAATTAAAAGAAGAAACCCAGAGTATGGGTCTGTCTGTGCAGTCCAGCCCGGCTTTGAAAAAAGCCCTGAAGGAAGACGACAGAGAAGCCGTAGAGCGGGCGCTTAATGAGCATTTTCATCGGGCCTATGTGACGCTGGGCATTGTTAACCTTAAAAAAATCATCATTTACAGTAAAGAGCTGAAAAAGCTTTATCAGTCGTCAGAGGGTGAAAAAGTTGCTGGCGATGTGTGCCCCGAGATTATGACCAGAGCCCATAAGAAAACCGGCGCTCAGCGTTATAAAACCCTGCATCAGGTCTGTGTTTATGATGACAGCATCAGGCTGGTGACATTGGTACCGGTTGGTGGTTTGCGCTTGCAAGGTTATCTGGCGGTTGTCACTGACCCGCTGTCGAACCTGGCTAAAGCAGAGGAGGGGCTGGGTATCCCGGTTATGATCAAGAATCAAAAACAGCAATTATTGTTTAAGTCTGCAAACTGGCCGCAACAACATTTAATGAAAAACATCCTGCTGGTGTCCTATGGCAACAAGGCCGGAAACCCAGAAGCCGTGGCGTATTTTTATTTCGCTTCTGATGTCACCGCATTAAAAAGCAAACTGTTAAAAACAAGAATAACGCTGGTCAGCATTGTGGTGATCACCACATTGCTGGCAGTTGTCATAGCGCTGGGCTTGTTCAGGCGCATGATTCTGACACCGCTGAAAAAAATCACGCTGTATCTGAATCTTATCCGGGTCGATAAAAGCCACCTTAAAGACAAGCTGGAGATTAGCGGCAGTAAGGAGCTGGTCACTCTGGCGAAGGAAATGTGCGGCATGAGCCGTGAGCTGAGCCGTCTTTATCTTGAACTTGAAGAGATGGCCTTTACCGACTCATTAACAGGCATACCCAACCGGGCGCTGCTTTTCGACCGCCTGGAACAGATGACTTTGTCGGCAAAGCGCAATGCAAAACAACCCGGCTTCATGCTGTTAATGATGGATCTGAACCGTTTCAAAGCGGTAAATGACGAGTTAGGACACCATGTTGGCGATGAGTTGCTGGTTGCCGTCGCCAGTCGATTGAAGCTGGCGTTGCGCGAGTCTGATACGGTAGCGAGGATCGGTGGTGATGAGTTTGCTATTATTCTGCATGCGGTTAGCGATAAGGCCGTGGCGGTTGCCGTGGCAGACAAGATAACGGCGCTAATGAATGATCTATTTCTAATTGAAGGTTATGAGCTTGATGTTGGCATGAGCATCGGCATTGCCTGTTTTCCGCATGAGGGTGAGACGGGTGAAGACTTAATGCACAGTGCTGATATGGCGATGTATTATGCAAAAAGAAATCATTTGCCTTATGTATTTTATAGCGCGGAACTAATTAATTAATACCAGATTATCTCGATGAATCAGTTCCTCTTCATCGACATAACCCAGTGTTTTTTCAATCTCATGGCTGGCCAGACCTTTTATTTTAAGACTTTCGCTGGCGCTGTAGTTGACCAGGCCGCGGGCCACTTCGTTGCCATTGGTATCGATGCAGGAGATCAAGTCGCCGCGCAAAAACTGGCCGCTGACAGCGGTCACGCCAACGGCGAGCAAACTGCCACCACTGGCTTGCAGTACCCTGCTGGCACCGCTATCAAGGGTGACTGTGCCTCTGGGGCGTAAATGCCCTGCCAGCCATTGTTTGCGGGCTGTTAATGGTTCGGTAGATGGTGTCAATAAGGTGCCGATGTTTTCAGCGTCGCGCAGCCGTAATAAAACGTTTTCTTCAGCGCCACTGGCGATGACCGTGCTGCAGCCGGAGCGAGCCGCTCTTTGAGCGGCCGTTATCTTGGTTGACATGCCGCCCATACCGAGTGTTCCGGCGCTGGGGCCGGCCATTGCCGTTAACCCGGGCTCATTGGCTTCTGCCTGTTCAACCAGACGGGCACCTTCCAGTTCGGGGGCTTTGTCATACAGTCCCTGCTGGTCAGTGAGAATAATCAGTGTATCGGCTTCAACCAGGTTGGCGACTAAGGCGGCCAGTGTATCGTTATCCCCAAACCTGATTTCATCGGTGGCGACGGTATCGTTTTCATTGATGATGGGGATAGTGCCCAGTGATAACAGGGTTTTTAAAGTGATTCTGGCGTTCAAATAACGCTCGCGGTTCGAGAGGTCATCATGTGTCAGTAATATCTGGGCGGTGTGTATATCATGCTGGCGAAAGCAGGTTTCATAGGCCTGGACTAAACCCATTTGGCCGACCGCAGCAGCGGCCTGTAATTCATGGATAGCATGCGGGCGCTGAGTCCAGCCAAGGCGTGCCATGCCTTCAGCAACAGCGCCGGATGAAACCAGTAAACATTCGACACCCGATTGCTGCAGCCGGCGCATTTGCTCGCTCCATGCCTGTATCGCCTGATTGTCCAGCCCTTGCCCCTTGTTAGTGACTAAGGAGCTGCCAATTTTAATGACCCAGCGTTTGGTCTGGCTCAGTTGTTTCCGGTTCACGTTGATTCTCTTCAATATAATCCATAATGGCATAGGTTAATGCGTCAGTGCCATCACCACTAATACCAGAGATTCTAAAGACAGGGCCCTGCCAGTTCAATTCTTTTATGATGCGCTCACAGATTTCGTCCTGTTCATCATCATTTAGCAGGTCGAGCTTGTTTAACACCAGCCAGCGAGGTTTAGCACTTAATTCTGGATTGTAGATATCCAGCTCTTTTAATATTTTTTTCGCATCTTCTACCGGGTCGCTGTTATCCATCGGCGCCACATCAATCAGGTGCAGCAGTATGCGGGTACGCATCAGGTGTTTTAAGAACTGGTGACCAAGACCGTGGCCTTCAGCGGCGCCTTCAATCAGGCCGGGAATATCGGCTATCACAAAGCTGCGCAGGGCATCGACGCGAACCACGCCAAGATTAGGGTGGATGGTTGTAAAAGGGTAATTGGCGACTTTGGGCTTGGCGGCAGAAACCGCGCGTATCAGTGTGGATTTGCCCGCATTGGGCATGCCAAGCAAGCCGACATCAGCCAGTACCTTTAGCTCCATTTTTAACTGCCGGCGTTCACCATCGCTGCCGGCTGTGGTTTTACGGGGCGCGCGGTTAGTCGAACTTTTAAAACGCGCATTGCCGAGGCCGTGCCAGCCGCCTTTGGCAACCAGTAATTTCTGGCCATCAGCGACGATGTCACCGATCAACTCTTCGGTATCGACATCGTATATCAGAGTGCCAACGGGCACATTGATATAGGCATCTTCACCGCTCTTGCCGGTACAGTTAGCGCCTTTTCCCGATTTGCCATCTTCGGCGTGATAAGTGCGAACGGTTCTGAAGTCGACCAGGGTATTGATGTTATGGTCGCCGACCAGATAAACATCGCCGCCGTCTCCGCCATCACCACCATCGGGTCCACCTTTGGGAATATATTTCTCACGGCGAAAACTCATGCAGCCATTACCGCCGTCACCGGAAATCACTTTAATTGTGGCTTCATCAACAAATTTCATTGAGAGGATCTCGTAAATAGACGTCTAGTAAAGGGCTATCAATAGTCAGATAGTATCGTGTTTTTTGGAAAAAGTAGATTTGCAGTATGCAAAAAAGCCCCGTTAAAAAATAACGGGGCTTTTTACAATGATAACCACTCCGAAGAGTGGAGAATCATTTAGTCAGCAACAACGCTTACAAATTTGCGGTTCTTAGGGCCTTTTACTTCGAAAAGTATTTTGCCATCAGCTTTTGCAAATAAAGTATGGTCACGTCCCAGGCCAACATTGTCGCCAGCGTGGAATTTAGTGCCGCGTTGACGGACGATAATGTTGCCGGAAATCACTTCCTGGCCGCCAAATAATTTAACGCCTAAGCGTTTAGAATTAGAATCGCGACCATTCTTAGTACTACCGGCGGCTTTCTTATGTGCCATTAGCCTATGCCTCTATTGATTAACCAGCAATGCTGGCAATTTCGATTTCAGTGTAATACTGGCGGTGTCCAGTACGTTTCTGGCTGTGCTTACGACGACGGAACTTCATAATCTCAACTTTCTTAGCTCGGCCCTGCGATTTAATCGTCGCAGTCACTTTGCTACCGTCAAGGTATGGAGTGCCAATTTTAACGTCGCTGCCATCAGCAATCATTAACACTTTATCTAGGTCAACCGAAGCGCCTGCTTCACCTTCTAGTTTTTCAACGCGAAGAGTAAGGCCTTCAGTTACTTTATATTGTTTGCCACCGGTAGCTACTACAGCGTACATGGACGGTAACTCCAAAAATCTGTTCAAGGAAAGGGCGGGAATTTTACTGGCAGATCGAGCCGCGGTCAATGTTTGTTCAGTCTTTTTATTGGAATTAGCGGGTAAATAATTCAAATATAAGCAAATTTAGACTGGTATTTAGTGATCAGGCTGATTATTATCCGCTTTTTCGCGATAAATTAATAACCCAATTTAATGAATATTAATGAAATTAAAGAGTTAACCACCGCCGATATGATGGCTGTGGATGAATTGATCAAAAAACGTCTGTATTCAGAAGTGGTGCTGGTCAACCAGGTTAGTCAATATATCGTGAACTCCGGCGGCAAGCGTCTGCGTCCGCTGTTGGCATTGTTGTCGGCTCAGGCATATGGTTATCAGGGCGAAGGCCATTTCGCACTGGCGGCCATCATTGAATTCATTCATACCGCCACATTATTGCACGATGATGTGGTGGATGAGTCAGAACTGCGCCGTGGCTCTGAAACGGCTAATGCATTGTTTGGCAATGCCGCCAGTGTACTGGTTGGTGATTTTTTATATTCACGTTCATTTCAAATGATGGTTGAGCTGGATAATTTTAAAATCATGGCTATCTTGTCAGAAAGCACCAATATTATTGCCGAAGGCGAAGTGCTGCAGTTAATGAATTGTCATGATGCGGACACGACAGAGGCCCGTTACATCGAAGTCATTCATTTTAAAACCGCCAAGTTATTTGAAGCGGCAACCCGTCTAGGTGCCGTGATCTGCGAGCGTGCAGATGCTGAAGAACAGGCAATGGCTTCTTATGGCATGCATCTGGGTACGGCTTTTCAGTTGATTGATGATGTGCTCGATTACAGTTCATCAAGTGATGAAATGGGTAAAAATGTCGGTGATGACCTGGCCGAAGGCAAACCCACACTGCCGCTGATCTATGCGATGAGAAACGGCAATGATGCAGAAAAGGCACTGGTGCGTAAGGCGATAGAAGAAGGTGGTCTGGATTATATTGATGAGGTGATGGCAATCATCAAAAAAACCGGCGCGATTGAATACACAAAACAGGCCGCAGAGCAGGAAGCAAAGCTGGCAATCGAACAATTATCTCATCTGCCGTCTTCACGATATAAGGAGGCACTTATATCGCTGGCTGAATATTCGGTCAATCGTTCTTTTTAAAACCCCTAATTGCAAAAATGTGCTAGATTTAATCAGATAAACATAACAATAAATTAAATTCTAGCGGGCGGGGATATGAGTGAGGGTGATAGGGAGTCAGAGACAAATGCTGTGGATATGGAGAGTGTTTTTCAGCAGGCTGACAAGCTTGCCATAGCAAAAGGCGAAATCATCTTTTCAGAGGGAGATACCGCAGACTACGTCTATTATATTCAGTCTGGTCAGGTGGTGGTCACTATCTTGCAATTCACCAAGCTGGTTGAGCTCTGCCAGCTGGGAAAAGGACAGTTATTTGGTGAAATGGGCATTGTTAATGAGAGCAAGCGTTCGGCAACGGTCAGGGCGCTTGAGGATTGCCAGTTACTTGCCATTGATACCCAGACGTTTACCAGGTGCTGCCAGCAAGACCCTAATTTTACTTTTGGGGTCCAGCAGTTATTGCATAACCGGCTAAATGATCTGGTCGGTAAAGAAAATTTATTGGCCAATAGCGGTGCCGAATGTTCAAATTTAAGTTTTTCAATTAAAGGCGACCCCTCGTTAAGAGAATCTATTTTTACCAGAGCGCGTTATGAAAGTGTAGTTGATACGATTATGCCTCAGCTCATCAAGTGTTTTATCGATTTGCTTTTAAACTATTCTGTGCACCAGATTTACATCCACTTCAATAGCGGTGAGGTCGGCCTTTCTACAATATTTGACCCGTTCGAAGCAGAGATCCATCCGGCCAATAAACTGATTGACCATGGTTATCTTGACCGTCATTTTTCAAAAATTGCCTATGCAGAAAAGCTAAACCTGATTAAGCGTTTGAATGGCTGTATCGAAATGGATCATGTTTACCAGAGTTTGCCTGATAACCTTAAAAAAATGCAGACTAACGGCACACCGGTTACACCGGCGCAAATCAACACCGTTATCTCCCGGTTAACAGACTTGAGAAATATTCCCGATTTGTATCTTCGGAATTTCACTTTCAACATCACACGTGATGCAGTGCGCATGCAGTTTAACTGTGATGGCACCCATGTGGTGTCGTCTTCTGAATACATTAAATTTATCGAAGTGAATTTAATACCCGCCGATTAATGCGGCTGCAATTTAAACATCGTTAAATAACGACAGTAACTGACTGAGTGCAAATGCGGCGCTTACAAAAAAGCCCAGTACCGGCAAGCAGGCAGGCAATACGATAATGCCCGGAGGCCTGGGGTTGCGCCTTTTGATACGCCAAAGCGCCAGATTCACCAGCGAGAAAATACACAGCATCAGCAATGAGGTGGTTTCGGCCAGCGTTGAAAGGTCGCCTAATAGCGCAAAAACAAAGACACAGCTGATTGCCAGAGCGGTAGCGATCAGAGGTGTTCTGGTGAAATAATGTACCTGTGAAAGAGAGACGTGAAGGTGGCCGCGGCAGCTTAAACCATATAATACTCTCGATGCCATGATTGTTTGAATTAAAACACCATTGATAATGGCAAACATGGCAATGATATTGAGCAAAAAACCGTGTTCGCCTGAAAAGTGCCGGTATAGCGCGATGAGCGGTGCATTTTCTTTTGCCAGCTGCTGAGGTGGCATCGCCAGTACCGCAGCAAGCATAATCAGCATATACAACAAGGTGGTGACGCTCAGTGTGATGATGATGGCTAGCGGTAAATTGCGTCTGACATTATGGATTTCTTCTGCCACATCCACCATGTCTTCAAAACCGATAAAGGCGTAAAAGCCGAGCAATGCACCGGCGTAAATTGCCCACCAGTTGGCGCTATCCGTGCCCGGCATCAGCTTATGCCATTGCGAGGGCAGATCGGCAAAAACAGACTGGCTGTTAAAAATAATCAGTAGCAGGCCGCCAATTTCGATCAGCGTAATAAGCGATGCGATAAAGACAGATTCTGCTATGCCCCAGGCAGCAAGTAAGCCGATCGTCAGCGCGATGATCAGAATCGTTATGAACCGGTGCAGTTCAAAAAACTGTGCTAAATAGCCGGTGAAGGCATTAATCAGAGCGGCCGATGAAATCACGCCAGCCAGAAATACCAGCAGGCCGACAAACAGCGCCAATGTATCCGAACCAAAGCCCTGTTTTACATACAGAGATGCGCCGGCTGCACGCGGGTACCTCGATGATAGTTCTGCAAAAGATAAAGCGGTCAGCCCGGCCATCAGTGATGCCATGAGAAAGGCAGCAGGCGCCATATAACCGGATATAGCCGCCAGCTCTCCCACCAGTGCATAAATGCCGGCACCGATGGTGGTACCGAGGCCATAGAGTACCATTTGGGTTAAACTGAGGCGGCGTTGTAAGCTGACGGTTGGCATCATTAGAGAGCCGGCTTGTGTGTGCTGAGAGTATTATCGTAGCCTATTATTAGCCGCTTGCTAAGGGCTAACTGGCGGGGAAAATAAAGTCGTTGAGTTAACGCAGGCTATTGAGGATTGCCAGCAGGTCGTTTGAATTAATGGGTTTTTGTAAGCAATAGGCAACACCGTATTCTTCGGCCGTTGTTTTGCTTAAATGGTCTTGATAGCCAGTGTATAAAATCACCGGCAGCCCGGGCTTAATGTGACGGCACTCCGCGGCCAGTTTGTCGCCGGTCATTTCCGGCATAATAATATCTGAGATCAGCAGATCATAGCGCTCAGGGTTTTGCTTAAATTCGTTTAAGGCATGTGAGCTATTGATGAAGCTGCTGATCTGGCAGTTGTGGATCGACAGCATTTTGCTATAGAGCTGGCAGTTGGCGATGTCATCATCGACAAAAAGAATTTTTAGCGCATTGCTGTTGGTATTGTGCAAAGCGTTGGTGTCGATGGCCGGGGTCAGTTTCCCGGCAGCAGAACTGAGCAGTCCTTTATCGAATAAAATTTTGAGTATTCTGCCATTGCTGAGGTTGAGCGTAGTGGCCTCGATACGGTGCTCTTTTTTATCACCCAGTAGCATTACCAGTTCATCAGTATGGGCGCCGTTATGGTATGCAACGTTATTGCTGTGATTGCATTTTTGGACAGTGGATGGGGACTGTAACTGTAAGATTTTGTCACAAATGTCCTGCTGGGCAGCCTCAGCGGGAGAAAGCTTCATCATTTCAGAGAATTTGAAATTGACCTCTTCTACTTTATTGTCTTTGAGAATGACGACGCCAAAATGATTCGACGCCATGATCTGGTCTACCGGTGTTTCAGCGCTAGTTCTGTCGCCGTAACGCAGCCAATGCACATGTTTACCAAAATAGTGGGCAATCAGTTCGATATCATTATCATGCACACCGCTTTCAAGCGAATACCAGCGCCTGATAGTGCGTGAGGTTTTACCGGTGATAGAGGCTAGCGTGTCTTTGAAGGTTTTGTCGCTATGACCGGATTCAATTTTGAGCTGATCGAGGCGATCAATCACTAATTTTTTATTATTCACAAATAGCCTGTCATTAATTTCTATCATTAAGAATAGAATAATCTTGTGATTTTTCAACTAATAATGCGCTAATTTAGGCTGAAATTGCGATTTAAGTGATTTTGTGTTTTCTTTAATTATTTCAAGGACATAGCTTGGACGAAAGGCGGACACTTTGCGGACACGGTGGCCGCTATGGTGCTAAAACACAGCTGAAAAAAAGGCCAGTGCTTATCGCTGAAATGCCGGCTTTAGCGGGGGCATTAGTGTCCTGAAAATAACAAAAGACAGGCTTAATAGGCGAATGACCGCGTAGTTGTGGATATAACGAAGACGCTTCGATACATAAAGCTGAGCCAGCGGCGGCAGGCGATCAGGAGACGAGCTGGTTTAATTCAAAGATAGGCAGCAGGATGGCCAGTACGATGATGAGCACCACAACACCCATTACCAGTATCAGTACCGGTTCAAAAATACCCAGAATGAGTGAGATCATCGATTCCAGTTCACGCTCTTGTTGCACGGCGGCTCTTTCCAGCATGTCTTCCATTTTTCCGCTGCTTTCGCCACTGGAAATCAGTCGAATGGTCATCGGTGGGAAAAGCCCGCTTTGCTCCAGTGAATCACTGACATTACTGCCCTCACGTACTTTATCTGAGGCCATCAGTACCGCTTTGCGCATCGGCAAGTTGGAAACCACTTCTGCGGCAATTCTGAGTGCTTCGAGTATCGGCACGCCCGATGAACTTAAAATGCTTAATGTTCTGGCAAAACGTGCAGTGTTCATACTGCGCGATAGCTTACCAATCAGCGTGAGTTTTAAAATAAACTGATGATAACGGAAACGGTTGTTGGCATTTTTTAGCCAGGTTTTAAACGCGCTGATGGCTGCGGCCAGTAAAATAATTAAATAGAAACCATTGTTGCGCAGAAAATCACTGGTAGCGATCATGCCGGTGGTTAAGCCGGGTAATTCCTGGTTGATATTATCAAATACAGAAACCACCTGGGGCACAACATAGGTCATCAGCCCGAGCACAACGACGATGGCCATGATGGTCAGGATAGCCGGATAAAGTAACGCCATGCTGACTTTTTGCCGCATTAGCTGGCGGTTTTCGGTGTAATCTGCCAGCCGCTCAAGAATGTCTTCAAGATAACCCGTTTCTTCACCGGCAGATACAGTAGCGATATAGAGTTCAGGAAAGGCTTTGGGGAACTCCGATAAACCACTGGCCAGCGTGTGGCCTTCGAGCACTTTGGCGCGAATAGAAAAGACCATGCTTTTGATGCGAGGGTTTTCAGTTTGCTGGGCAACAGCCGCTAAGGATTCTTCCAGGGGTAATGAGGCGCTGAGCAATGTCGCCAGCTGGCGCGTAAACAAAGCCAGATCCGTGGCACTGATGCCGCGCTGAAAACTGAAGGCGGGTTTTTTTCCATCGCTACTTTTTTTATCTTTAGCGGCCGCCTCGGTAATGCTCAGCGGCATCAGGCCTTTATTGCGCAGTAACTGGCGCACATGTCTTGGTGTTTCGCCTTCTGTAACGCCCTTTTGTTCGCGGCCTTTGGCATCGAGTACGACGTATTCAAATGCGGCCATGATTATTCCTCACGACTCACACGCAAGACTTCTTCGAGTGAGGTACGGCCTTCTAGAATCAGGCGCTGCCCATCCTGTTTAAGGCTTTTTGAGGATTGCCGTGCAAGCTTTTCCATGGCCTGTTCACCGGCTCCGTCGTGAATCATTTGTCGCAGTTCTTCATCCAGTGTGATCACCTCATAAACACCACTACGGCCGGTGTAACCATGCTGGTTGCACTTATCACAGCCATCGGCTTTGTAGATCAGTGGCGCATTGTCTTTGTCGACTTGCAGCCACTCGCATTCTGATTCGGTAGCCTGATGGGCTTGTTTGCAGTCAGGGCAGAGGTTTCGTACCAGCCGCTGTGCAACCACACCAATTAAACTCGATGATAATAAAAAGGGTTCGATGCCCATGTCACGCAAGCGAGTAATAGAACCAATGGCGCTGTTGGTGTGCAGCGTCGATAGTACCAAATGCCCGGTTAAACTCGCTTGTACAGCGATCTGCGCTGTTTCAAGGTCACGAATTTCACCGATCATAACGACATCAGGGTCCTGACGTAAAATAGAACGCAGGCCTTTGGCAAAGGTCATATTGACTTTGCTGTTGACCTGGGTCTGGCCGATACCGTCAATGTAATATTCAATCGGGTCTTCGACCGTCATGATATTTCTGGAGTTATTATTGAGCTGGCTTAGCGCAGCGTACAGACTGGTGGTTTTACCCGAACCGGTTGGTCCGGTGACCAGAATAATGCCGTGTGGACGTTTGATTAGCTCATTTACCTTTTCGCGCGACTCTTCTGACATGCCGAGGTGTTTTAACTGTAAGCGACCGGCTGTTTTGTCGAGCAGTCGTAAGACCACTCGTTCACCATAACCTGCAGGCAAGGTCGAAACACGCACATCGACGGCGCGTCCGGCAACCTTTAGAGAGATACGGCCATCCTGCGGCAGGCGTTTTTCAGCAATGTCGAGTTTTGCCATGACTTTGATACGCGAGATAACCAGTGGCGCAATGTTTTTCGGGGGCTGTAATATTTCCTGCAACACGCCGTCGACGCGAAACCTGACACGCATACGATTCTCGTAAGACTCGATATGAATATCAGAAGCGTTTACTTTAATGGATTCGGTCAAAATAGCATTGATCAGGCGAATAATAGGCGCGTCATCTTCAGCCTCCAGTAAATCCTCCGGCTCCAGATTTTCAGCCAGCTGATCCAGGTCCAGCTCTTCGCCGACTCCTTCCATCATCGCCATGGCCTGGTCAGAATCCTGTTCATAACGTTGGGTGAGTAAAACGTCAAACTCCTGGTCAGTGGTTTGATTTAATTTTAATGGCTTACCAATAACACGTTTTACTTCGGTTAATGACTGCGGCGAAGTATTGGCCTTATAGACCACGTCCGCATGGTCATCGTTGATAGCAGAAATTAATACGCCGTGACGCTTTGCAAAAGCATAAGAAAGTAGCGGTGTCGGATTACTGGGCTCTGACATCTATTATTCTCCGTCAGATGAGGCGCTATCATTGTTCGGCGCAGGCATTATTTTACTCTCAGGTGCCAGCTCTGAATTATTGTCCGGCAGAGCTGGTGTGAGTTCGTCAGTCGCTGGAGCCGGTGTTGTAGCCGTTGGCATTAGCTCAGGCAATAATGGGGCGCTTTTTTCGAGCAAGCCGTAGCCTTTGTCTTTTGCCTGCATTTGCTGGGCACGCATATAATTGTATTTACGATTGGTCACCAGGTTGGCAGAGTTGATATCTCTCAATATGCTCGGGCGCATAAACACCATCAGGTTTTGTTTGACCTTGCTGCTGCTTTGTGACTGAAACAGCCGCCCCAGAAGGGGGATGTCGCCGAGTACCGGTACGCTGTCAAAATTATCCAGCACACGATCTTGTACCAGGCCACCCAGCACCAGTATTTCTTCATTCTCAACCAAAACAGAGGTTTTAATGGTGCGTTTATTGGTGACCGGGCCGGCTTCTGTGGTCTCAGACAGGCTGGATACTTCCTGTTCTAACTCCAGGCGGATGGTATTGCCTTCATTGATCTGTGGTTTAACTTTAAGCGTAATACCCACATCTTTACGTTCAATGGTCTGAAAGGGGTTGGTTGGGGTGGAACTGGTGCCGGTAGATGAATAAGAACCGGTTAATACAGGAATTTCGTCACCGATGAGGATTTCAGCCGCTTCATTATCCAGCGTGACAATGCTGGGCGTTGACAATACATTGGTTGAAGCATCAGAGCCTAAGGCTGTGAGCAACAGACCAAAACGGTTGCCTGAAGGGGTTTCAGAACCCACACCAACGGTCAAACCTTCACCGATAGCAGCGGCTGCCCCGGCACCGCCTGCAAGCAATCCGCCTATGCCGGCAAAGTTGCTCAGTAATACCGGTGAGTCCGGGTTGTCAGATCCGGTGGTGTCGTTGACCAGACCCACCGCCACGCCTTCTGCTTGTGCATAAGAGATTTCAGCGATGATGGATTCAATCAGTACCTGAGCCCGGCGGATATCGAGCTGACGGATAATGGATTTAATATTGCGCATTTCATCCGGTGAAGCGGTAACAATTATGGCATTGGTAGCTTCATCGAATTGAATATTGGTCTTGATGGTGAGGTTAGATTTAGCGCCGGCCTTTGGCGCTGCTCTGGCCGCTGTGCTGCTGCTCTTATCGAGGCCGGTGAGAATTTTGACCAGGTCTTCTGCGTTGGCGTAATGCAGGTATATGACAAGCGTGTTACCGCCGTCTTCCAAAGGCGTATCGAGGTGTGAAATAGTCGCACGAATGCGCAGGCGCTCACTGCGGTCACCACTGATTAAAATGCTGTTAGTACGTTCATCGGCAGCAAATTTAATCACGGCTGACGGGTCTTTGGGGTTGGTCTTGTCTTGCAATGCATTCAGAATGCGCACCATTTCAGTGGCCGATGCGTTTTCCAGTTTAATGATCTCCAGTTCATTATTATTGGCCTGATCGACTTCGGCAATGATTTTTAATAAACGCTGAATGTTGGCGGCATGGTCGGTAATGATCAATGCATTGGTCGGGTTATAGGCCGCCAGGTGCCCCTGCTGTGGAATTAAGGGCCTTAAGATAGGCACCAATTGTGCCGCCGGTACATGGTTGAGCTGTATTATCTGGGTCACCAGTTCATCGCCGACACCCGGTGATTTGGCACTGGTGATTTTTAAAGCGCCTTGCTTGGCGTTAACTTCAGGCACTATTTTAGTGATCGTGCCCAGTTCAACAGCCGCGAATCCATGCACCTGTAAAATG
Source organism: Gammaproteobacteria bacterium (assembly GCA_029882395.1). Lineage (GTDB taxonomy): Bacteria > Pseudomonadota > Gammaproteobacteria > SZUA-229 > SZUA-229 > JAUVDT01. Next base: position 17,254 of record JAOUKT010000022.1, on the reverse strand, counting down.
GATAAAAATACCTCGTAGACCTGCTTTTTATTCATCGACTTGTTCGAGACCACGGTTACTTTGGCTTTTATGCGCGGGTCGATAACAAAGTTTTTGCCGGTGAATTTTGAAACCGTGGTAATCAGTGCCCGAATATCTGCATCTTGTAAGTTAAGCGTGATTTTTTCAGCCGCCTGTAGTGAAAAGCTGCCTAGCGATAAGGCCAGACAAAGCAGGATCTGTTTTGAATTGTGAGTTATGTGTTTTAACAACATATAAAGTCCTGTGGTTCCATTTAAGGCTGAAAAAAGGTTCAGCGAATACTAAATTGTAAAGGTGTTTCCGCACCGTTTCGTAAAACAGTCAGGTTAACATCGGTGGCATTGCTGAGTTTCTTTAAGGCAGATATGCCCTGAACCGGGTCGTTAAGGTTGATGCCGTTAATGCTGATAACAATGTCGTTACGCTGCAGGCCAAACTGTTTAAACAGTTCATGGCCTTTTTTCTGTGGGCGTAAACGATAACCCTGCAATTTGCCGTTTTTTGAAACCGGCACCGGTATCGCATATTCGCCAAATGAGGTCGGGTTTTTCAAAATATCGCGGCGGATATCACCCAGAATGCGGTCAGCCCCCTGGTTCAGGTTAAGCCCGGGCGCACTGTTTTGAACGGCTTGAATATCGCCGACACTTTTTTCAGGCAACTTTAGTGTCTCCAGACGGCCGTTACGCATTAAGACCACATGCGTGGCGTAGATTTCTTCAATGGTTGCATTGCCCGGCACGCTATCGCCGATGCCATAGGAGAGTTCTTTGGCGTTTTTGCCGGCAGCAATAATCGCTGTAGCCAGTTTCATTGGCTGTGTCGCAAAAATACCGCGCAAGACCAGGTTTAAGGTGGTCTCGGGTGCGTCTTTTGAAGCCTGTTTGTTTAGCGGTGCATCAGCCTGACCAAATAAATGCGCGTTATTTAACTGAATCAGTTTTTGCTGGAATTGATTATTGCTGGCTTTAGATGATGGCTGACTGGCCAGCTTCTGGTTGCTGGACTGAATAACAGCAGCCGGTTCTAACAATTGCCAGGTAATTTGTGCCAGCGTGTAGCAAGCCATAAACAGCAGCAGGATGCTGAGAGAGGGCGGCGAGAATTGCTGAAAGAGTTTCAGAAGTTCATTGCGTTGAAAATTGAGAGCCGGTAATTTCATTTTCAGTATCAGTTCTTGGGGCAGAGAATTTAAAGTAGTTAGCAATTGTTGTTATAAAAAGCACGTTAGCATTAATATTTAACGTTTTATGCGTTAAAAAGGTTTATGCCGAGGCAGATTTTATCGATAAAGGTGCTTTTTGCAGCAGATGATACTCTGATGTATCGCCAGATATAAGGGCAGGAATAGTTAATTTGTTTATTTTTAATGGCAATGAATTAAAAAATACAATTTACAGTCTAATTATGCGCTGTATGGCTGGCAGATTGCGCATCCGCCACCTACAATGAGAAGTATTATCGCAACAATAAGAACAGGCAATGTCCAGGGAAAAAATCATCAATAATATGCACGAGAAATGGCTGTCTTCATTTCTGAGTGCCGGCAGTGCGGCCTGGGTAGAAGCGATTTATGAGGATTACCTGCGTGATCCCAATGCCGTTGACACGCAATGGCGAGTATTCTTTGAGACATTACCTGCAGTAAACGGCCAGCAGCAGCCAGATATAGCGCATTCAGCCATCAAGCAGGAAATTGCCGGCCTCAGCCGACAAAGCCGACGGATAAAAACTGACCCGCAGAACCAGGTGAGCCTGGAATATGAGCGTAAACAGGTGCGTGTCTTGCAGTTGATCAATGCCTATCGTTTCAGGGGGCATCAATGGGCGGCGATTGACCCGCTACAGCGACAGCAGAAAATAGATATACCGGAACTGGATCTGCATCACCATCAGCTATCTGCTGCCGATATGGAGACGGTATTTGAAACCGGCTCACTGGTCGGTGTCGAGAGCGCCAGTTTAGAAACAATTTTAGATATATTGCAGCGTACCTATTGCGGTTCTATTGGTGCGGAATACATGCACAGCATGGAAACCGACGAAAAGCGATGGATACAACAAAGGCTGGAAAGCGTCTGCAGTACTCCGGCTTTTAGTCATGAAGAACGCATAAAACTGTATCAGCGTTTGATCGCGGCTGAAGGGCTGGAAAAATACCTGCACACTAAATACGTGGGTCAGAAACGTTTTTCACTGGAAGGGGGTGAAAGCCTGATCCCGTTGCTGGACACATTGGTTGAAAGAGCCGGTGTTCACGGCGTAACAGAAATGGTGATTGGCATGGCCCATCGCGGCCGCCTCAATGTGCTGGTGAATATCATGGGCAAAACGCCGGCCGAACTGTTTCAGGAATTTGAAGGTAAAAAATCACACGGCGATAGTTCGGGCGATGTCAAATACCACCAGGGTTTTTCCTCTGACGTGCAAACATCCGGTGGCAGTATGCACCTGGCGCTGGCCTTTAACCCGTCGCATTTAGAAATAGTGGCGCCGGTCGTAGAGGGCGCGGTACGTGCTCGCCAGGAAAGAAATAATGACTTGTCAGGAAATAAAATCATCCCGGTGCAAATTCATGGTGATGCCGCTTTTTCTGGTCAGGGCGTGGTCATGGAAACCTTGCAGATGTCTCAGTCGCGGGGGTATTCAACCAAGGGCACGCTGCATATCATTATCAATAACCAGATAGGCTTTACCACAAGTAATCAGCAGGATGCCCGCTCGACACATTATTGTACCGATATTGCAAAAATGGTGAATGCGCCAATTTTTCATGTCAATGCCGATGACCCGGAAGCGGTATTGCTGGTAACGCAAATGGCGCTGGATTACCGAATGAGCTTTAAAAAAGACGTGGTGATCGACATGGTCTGCTACCGTCGTCACGGTCATAATGAAGCCGATGAGCCGGCTGCCACTCAGCCGATGATGTATAAAACCATTCGCAATCTTGAAACCACGCCGGGCTTATACGCCAAAAAACTGATCGAGCAGGGCATGCTGACAGCAGCAGATGCCGAGAAAATAGCCCATGCCTATCGCGATGATCTTGATGCCGGTTTTTGTGTGGTACCGAATATGCTCGACAATACCTCACATTCGTATTTTCACGGGGTTGAGTGGGACTCGTTCGATAAAACATTCAGCCGCACGTATTTTAAAACAAATATTTCTGCGCAAAGTATCCGCGAGCTGGCAGAGCAGCTGGATAAGCTGCCGGAAAAGTTTGAGCTGCATTCCCGTGTCGCCAAAATCAAAAGCGACCGCATGAAAATGAGCGTCGGCGCAAAACCAATTGACTGGGGTTTTGGAGAAATCATGGCCTATGCCTCGCTGGTTAATGAAGGTTATAACGTGCGGCTGTCGGGGCAGGACTGTGGCCGCGGTACTTTTTTCCACCGCCATGCGGTTTATCATAATCAGTTAAAAGCCGAAGCCTATGTGCCGCTGAGAAATATCTCAGCATCACAGGGCAATTTTTTAGTCATTGATTCTTTATTGTCAGAAGAAGCGGTGCTTGCCTTTGAATACGGCTATTCGACAGCAGACCCCGCCTCGCTGGTGATCTGGGAGGCACAGTTTGGCGATTTCGCTAATGGCGCGCAGGTCGTGATCGACCAGTTTATCAGTGCAGGTGAGCAAAAGTGGGGGCGCATGTGCGGTCTGGTAATGTTATTGCCGCACGGATATGAAGGCCAGGGGCCGGAGCACTCGTCGGCCAGACCGGAGCGTTATCTGCAGCTTTGTGCCGAGGATAATATGCAGGTTTGCGTTCCCAGCACACCGGCCCAGGTTTTTCATATGCTGCGCCGGCAGGTTGTGCGGCCCAGTCGCAAACCGTTAATTTGTATGAGCCCGAAGAGTTTGCTGCGTCATAAAATGGCCGTCAGCCAGCTTGAAGAGTTCACCGAAGGCCGCGGCTTTAAGACTGTCTTGCCAGAGACAGACCAGCAAGATGCATCAAAGGTCAATCGCGTGGTGCTGTGTAGCGGAAAAGTTTATTACGATTTGCTGCAAAAGCGTGAAGAAGGAAACTGTGAACAGGTGGCGATCATTCGCCTGGAGCAATTATACCCGTTCCCATTCAAGACGCTGGGCAAAACGCTGTCTGAATATGAGCATGTTAATGAGTTAATCTGGTGTCAGGAAGAGCCTAAAAACCAGGGCGCCTGGGACTTTTGTAAACCGAGGTTTGCCCGTTTATATGAAGGCAAAAAACAGCCGCAGATTCTTTTTGCCGGGCGCCCGCCTTCTGCCGCGCCAGCAGTTGGTTCGGCTGTATTGCATGCAAAACAACAGCATCAGCTGGTGTGTACAGCGCTGGGGCTGGCACTGGATGAAGAATCATAGCTATTCAATGGAACCTTTATGACAACTGAAATTAAAGTACCTGTGTTACCTGAATCAATCGCCGATGCCGAAGTGCTCAGCTGGCATAAAAAACCGGGCGACAGTGTCCGCCGAGATGAGAACCTGGTGGATATCGAAACCGATAAGGTGGTACTGGAAGTGCCGGCACCCTGTGATGGCGTACTAAAGGAAATTTTTGAGCAGGCAGGCACGACCGTGGTTGCAGAACAAAGGCTGGGTTCTATTGATGAAGGCGCGACGCTCACAGAAGAAAATGTTTCGGCGCCAACAAACGACGTGATTGCCATGAGCCAGGAGCGGGCCATTAATCCGGCGGCAAAGAAGTTAATGCGCGAGCACCATATCGAAAGTCACGAAGTAACCGGCTCTGGCAAAGCAGGGCGGGTATTAAAAGAAGATGTGTTAACGCTTATTAAAAGCCGGCAGTCAACCACGGCAGCGGCAGAAAAAACACCTGAAAAACTAGCCGATACAACAGCAAGCCGTGTCCAGCCTGCAGCCACCAGCGGTGACAGAATAGAAAAGCGCGTGGCCATGACGCGTTTGCGTTCACGCATTGCCGAGCGGCTGGTAGAGGCACAGCAGACAGCGGCAATATTGACCACGTTTAACGAAGTCAATATGCAGCCGGTGATGGATTTACGGGCGCGTTACAAAGAAGAATTTGAAAAAGAATATGATGTGCGACTGGGTTTCATGTCATTTTTTGTCAAGGCTACCGTTGAAGCGCTGAAACGCTTTCCGGGCATCAATGCCTCAATCGATGGCAAGGATATTATTTATCATGGCTATTTTGATATTGGTGTGGCGGTCTCATCGCCACGTGGTCTGGTGGTGCCGGTGCTGCGTGATGCAGATCAGCTTGACCTGGCGCAGATCGAAAAAAGCATTCGAGAGCTGGGTCAGAAAGCCCAGGACAATGCCCTGTCAATGGAGGAGATCAGTGGCGGCACGTTTACCATCTCCAACGGTGGTGTATTTGGTTCGCTGTTATCAACGCCGATTCTGAATCCGCCACAGAGCGGCATTTTAGGCATGCACACGATTCAGGAGAGGCCGGTTGCAGAGCGGGGCGAGGTGGTCATCAGGCCGATGATGTATCTGGCGCATTCCTATGACCACCGTATTATTGATGGCAAAGAAGCCGTGCAGTTTTTAGTCACCATAAAAGAACTGCTGGAAGATCCGGCACGCATGCTGATAGGGGTATGAAAGTGACTGATAATAAAAACGAATTTGATGTGGTTGTGATCGGGGCCGGCCCGGCCGGTTATGTGGCGGCGATACGCTGCGCCCAGCTGGGCCTGAATACGGCATGTGTTGACGACTGGAAAGATGAAAATGGAAAAGCTGCTTTAGGCGGCACTTGTCTCAATGTGGGCTGCATTCCTTCCAAAGCTTTACTTGAAAGCTCTGAAAAATACGAAGAAAGCATTCGCCACATCAACGAGTATGGCATTGTTTATCAGGACGTCAGCTTTGATGTGGCCACCATGCAGGCCAGAAAAAACAAAATTGTAAAAGAGTTAACCGGCGGCATAGCGCAATTATTCAAAGCCAATAACGTGACTCAGCTGTTCGGGCGCGCGTTTATAAAATCGACACGGCAGCTTGAAATAACACAGGCAGAAGAGAAAAAAGTCATCAGCGCAAAGCATATTATTATCGCCACCGGATCATCCCCGGTTGCGATTGACTGTGCTCAGCTAACGGCCGATATTATCGTCGACTCCAGCGGTGCACTGGCCTTTGATAAAGTGCCAGAAAAAATCTGTGTGATTGGGGCAGGAGTGATAGGTCTCGAGTTAGGCAGTGTCTGGCGTCGGCTGGGCGCAGAAGTTGTAGTGCTCGAAGCGCAGCATGAGTTTTTAGCCATTGCGGATCAGCAGATAGCAAAAGAAGCGCAGCGACAGTTCAAAAAACAGGGTCTGGATATTCGCTTAAACTCCCGCCTGATGTCGGCTGAAGTGAAAAAAAATAAAGTCGAGCTAATTTTCAAACAGGAAGAAAAAGAACAGCAATTAACAGCCGATAAATTAATTGTGGCAGTGGGCCGGACTCCCAATGTTGAAAAAATCTGGCATGAGTCAGTAGAGTTATTGCTCGACGAAAGGGGCTTTATTAATGTCGATGAGCAGTGTGAAACCAATGTGCCGGGAATCTATGCCATTGGTGATGTGGTACGCGGGCCGATGCTGGCACACAAGGGCTCTGAAGAAGGCGTGATGGTTGCCGAACTGATCGCAGGTAAGCCGCAGCAGATGAATTATGATTTAATTCCATCGGTGGTATATACCGATCCTGAAATTGCATGGGTAGGAAAAACTGAACAGGAATTAAAAGCCAGTGGAATCAGGTATAATGCCGGCGCTTTCCCGTTCGCTGCCAATGGCAGGGCAAAAGCTCTGGGCAATACAACAGGCCAGGTGAAAATACTGGCTGATGCCGAGACCGACCGGATTTTAGGCGTGCATATTATCGGGCCACAGGCTTCTGAGTTAATTGCACAGGCGGTGATCAGTATGGAATTATCTGCCAGCAGTGAAGATCTGGCGATGATGGTGTTTGCGCACCCGAGTTTATCAGAGGCACTGCATGAGGCGGCGCTGTCGGTCAGTGGTGCAGCCATCCATGCTGTTTCACGCAAACGATAACAACAGCGCGTATTATCAATCGCCGCAAAAGATAGCGATACAAAAAAGAGAAGGTAAAAATAATGAATCTGCATGAATTCCAGGCCAAAAAATTATTTAAAAGCTTTGGCATGCCAGTGCCTAATAATGTTGTGGTGCGTGACGTTGAGGAAGTTGATTCAGCCATTGCATCATTACAGGGAGAGCGTTGGGTGGTAAAAGCACAGGTGCATGCCGGAGGCCGCGGCAAGGCCGGAGGGGTGAAACTGTGCAGCGATATTAAAGAAGTAAAAAAAATGGTTTCGCAACTGTTAGGCTCAAACCTTGTCACCTTCCAGACCGATGAAAAAGGTCAGCCAATCCATCAGGTATTAATAGAAGAAAGCTGCGAGATTGAAGATGAATTGTATTTAGGCGCGGTGATTGACCGTGCCAGCCAACGGGTAGTGATCATGGCCTCAACTGAGGGTGGCATGGATATTGAGACCGTGGCGCATGAAACACCGGAAAAAATCCTTAAAATCCAGTTAAACCCGCTGCTGGGCATGATGCCTTTCCAGAGCCGTGAGCTGGCATTTGGTCTGGGTCTGTCGGCAGCCCAGATAAAACAGTTTGCGACGCTGGTGAGCGGGCTGTCAAAGCTGTTTGTTGAAAAAGATTTGAGTCTGGTGGAGATCAATCCGCTGGTTATAACAAAGCAGGGTGATCTCTTGTGCCTGGATGGAAAAATAAACATCGATGACAATGCGCTGTACCGGCATAAAGAGCTTGTTGAATGGCATGATGCGAGCCAGGAAGACGCAAAAGAAAACGAAGCCAAAGAGTGGGATTTAAATTACATAGCGCTTGATGGCCAGATTGGATGCATGGTCAATGGTGCCGGCCTGGCAATGGCCACCATGGACCTGATTAAACTACAGGGAGGCGAGCCGGCTAATTTTCTGGATGTGGGCGGCACAGCTACCAAGGAGCGCGTGGCTGAAGCGTTTAAATTAATTTTATCCGATGAGAATGTAAAAACCGTTCTGGTCAATATCTTCGGTGGCATCGTGCGTTGTGATTTAATCGCAGAAGGTGTTATCGGCGCCATTAAAGAAGTGGGTATTACAATCCCTGTCGTTGTGCGCCTGGAAGGTAACAATGCCGAGCTGGGTTTGAAAATGATTGCAGATAGCGGTCTCAATTTAATTACTGCTTCTGGTCTGACCGAAGCGGCACAAAAAGCCGTTGAAGTGGCAAAGGCATAGGAGCAGCTGATGAGTGTGTTAGTCAATAAAAATACAAAAGTTATTTGCCAGGGGTTTACCGGCAAACAGGGTACTTTTCATTCCGAGCAGGCCATAGCTTACGGCACACAAATGGTCGGCGGCGTGACACCGGGTAAAGGCGGACAGAGACATTTAGACCTGCCTGTTTTTAACACGGTAAAAGACGCCGTGAGGGCAACCGGAGCCACCGCTTCAGTGATCTATGTGCCGGCTGCATTTTGCAAGGATTCAATAATTGAAGCCGCTGATGCCGGCATTGAACTGATTGTCTGCATTACTGAAGGCATCCCTACTCTGGATATGCTGGCAGCAAAAATCGTGGTCGATGATGTTTGCGCACGTTTAATCGGGCCGAATTGCCCGGGCATTATTACCCCGGATGAATGCAAAATAGGCATCATGCCGGGGCATATTCATCAGCGCGGCAGAGTCGGTGTGGTATCGCGTTCCGGCACCTTAACCTATGAGGCCGTTAAACAAACATCCGATCTGGGTTACGGCCAGAGTACCTGTATTGGTATTGGCGGCGACCCGATTCCCGGCACCAGCTTTATCGACACACTGGAATTGTTTGAAAACGATGACCAGACAGAAGCTATTTTAATGGTTGGTGAAATTGGTGGCACGGCAGAAGAAGAAGCGGCTGAGTTTATACAAAGCAATGTATCCAAACCGGTGATTTCATTTATAGCCGGTGGTACAGCGCCAAAAGGCAAGCGCATGGGGCATGCGGGCGCCATTATTGCCGGCGGCAAAGGTACGGCAGCTGAAAAGTTTGCTGCACTGGAGGCCGCCGGGGTGTATACAGTGCGCTCACCTGCAGAGCTGGGCAAAGGTGTTAAAGAAGCCACTGGCTGGTAACTTTCTGTTTAAAAAAAAGTGAAGCCGAACATGACGGCTGGCAGCTGTATTGTTATGCAGCCGTGCACGCTGTCATTAATGCTAATGTTTGAATAATTTAATAACGAGTTGTAAAAAAATAGTTATGATTGAAATAAATGATCAGTGGTTTGCTGCTGAAGCCACAAATGATGAGTTGCCGGTTTTGCTCAGAGGCCGTGGCCAGTTGCAGAATTTGATCGGCATTAAGTCGCATGCAAACTTATTAAAAATCCGCTGGAGTTACGCCGCCGATAAAAAAACCGGCATGCCGGCAATGGATGTGATTAAAAAAATGGCTGTTTTTGAACAGGTGCTTTTCGAGGCCTTAGAAAAAGAGCCTTTATGTATTTTCTACAGTATTTATTTACATAATGGTATCAAAGAGTGGTCGGCATACTGTGCTGATCTGGAACGCATGAATGAGGAAATCAGTGCTGCATTAGTGGGTCATGAAAAATACCCGATAGAGCTGCTGGTTGATCAGGACCCCGAGTGGAGTGATTACAAAGCCATGCTGCGCGAAACCGGGCAGTTAAACGATTAACGCTAAGCCCGCTTGCTGTGTTAATCGTGTCAGCTACTTAGTTGTCAGAGTTATTGATTTCGATCTGTTGTTTGAAATATAAAGATATCTCCGTGCCTTCATCGGGTGTCGAGGAAACACTGATTGAGCCTTGGCTGCGTTTCATAAAAGCATAAACCTGACTCAGTCCCAGTCCGGTTCCATGCTCACCTTTAGTAGTGAAGAAAGGTTCAAAGATATGCTCTTTTGTCTGCGGCTCGATACCTGATCCATTATCTGTTATCGAAATTTTGATATAGTCGCCGCTACTCAGTTCCAATAACGATAACTGGTTATCGGAAAGCCTCGCTTCACTGCTCTCGATAAGCAGGCGGGGATTGATGCTGTCTGCCATGGCGTGTTTGGCGTTAATGCATAAATTGAACAATGCGTCATTAAAATCTGATGCGTCGACAAAAATATAAAGTGCGCGCTCAGGCATAACCAGTGTCACATCAACCTGTGATGTGAGTGCTTTTTCAATAATGTCTATGTTATCAGATAATGTGCTGTTTAAATTGATGATGCTGGCTGACTGGTCTTTGTAATGAGAAATACCAAGCAGCCTGCTGGTCAGCTTGCTGCCGCGTTTTGTTGCTTCATAAATATGTGTGGCGTATGAAGACAGAATGGAGTTTTTGTTGAGCTGCTCTGAAAGCAGTTCGGAATAACCCATCATGATGCCCAATAAATTATTGAAGTCGTGCGCTATGCCACCAACGATATTTCCAAGGGCTTCCATTTTCTGGCTTTGTCTTAATTGAAGTTCTATGTTTGATTTTTCTTCTTCTAGCGCTATCTTTTCATCAAGTATGTTATTGACTGAACCGGCCAGGGCAATGAACTCGGTATAAGTGAGGTGGTCAGGATTAATTTTTTCAGAATTATCGGAGGCGTTTTTAAACGATTTAATAAACAGCTCGCTTTCCCGGTCAATTTTATTCGAGGTTCGCTGCGTCTGGTAAATGATGGCGATCACGGCAAAAAGAGTCAGTACTATTAAGGTGATAATCTTAACCAACAGGCTGCTTTTTAAATCAGAGGTTAACAGGTCGATAGCAGTCTGGATATCGTCGAGGTAGACGCCGGAGCCTATCATCCACTGCCAGTCAGCAATGCCTTTCATAAATGAAACTTTTTGTGCCGGTTCAGATGTTGACGGTTTGTTCCATACATAATAGATAAAACCACCTTCGGGGTTTTCAACGGCGCGGCGCTCCTGCTGAATAACTTTAACACCATTGGGGTCTTCAAGCTGCCAGATGTTGGTGCCAACCAGATGTTTTTGTGTCGGGTTGACAACAACGGTGCCTTCATAATTAACGACAAAAATATAACTGTTTAAACCAAACCGTACCTGGTCTATGTAGGCGACCATTTGTTGCTGTATCAGCTTTTCAATATTTTCTTCATAGTCGCCGCTGCCGATAATCCAGTTATAGGGTTTGAACTGTTTCACAAATACCAGTTTCTGCCGTTCAGTATCCGGGTGAGTAAATGAATCATAGGTATAGGATAAAAAACCTTCTTCACGGGCTTGAGCGATTGTAATCAGGTTTTTTACAAAAGGCTGGCCTTTTGAGTCTTTAAGACCGAGCCGGTTCTTGCCTTCGGCTTCTGGTTTGAGCCCGTGTAACTGTAAAATGCCCTTTGAAGAATGAACAAAATAGTAACCATCACCATTAAAAAAACGAATGCCACGAAGTGCGTCCTTGATGTTTTGTTGTATTCTGGCATCGGGCCAGCGGCCCTTGTGTTGGTTGTAGATGCTGGAAGCGATTGCATGGGCTTCATAGACACGTTGTTTGATGCGTTGTTTTAAGATTGACTTGATATCAGAGCGTCTGCTTTGAATATAGTCGGTGATTCTGATGACTTCCTGACGTATCAGTGCTTTTTGTGAGGCGACATAATCCTGTTGCATTTTTTTTGAAGTGACTGAAAACTGATGGTATTCGAGATAGATAATTGAAACGGCAATTAAGAAGGCCGTAATAATAATGGCTGAGATGGCGTTGTATTTAAAGCTGGAGGTAAGGCTTTTTTTTGAGATAGGCATTACTGATTACAAATTTAGTCCATTAAAGATCAAACCATAGTGTTATTTGATCGTAAAATCAAATATATCTTTGCGGGTGCAAGGGCAGCAGTGTGATTGGCTAGCGTTTGATTAGCTGTTCGTTAAATAGCGTTGTGACCAGTGATAAATAAGGCTGGCGACATACTCGGCATCCTCGCGCGCTGATAAAACATGATCGGCCGTATCGAGTGAAATAAAACTCTTTGGCTGTGATGCGTGTGCAAAAATAGTCTCGGCATGCTGGATACTGACAAGCTTATCATTTTCGCCATGAAACACTAGTACCGCTTTATCCAGTGCGGAAATAATTTGCTCAAGTTTGTGCTGTTTCAAATCCTCTAAAAATTGCGGTTTTATAGCATAGGCTTTACCGGCCACATAGAACTCAGACTGAATGCCGGCGTTAAGATCGGCCAGCGCCTGACCGAAATGATGCATCACGTGTTGAGGAGAACTGGGCGAGGCAATGCTGACAATGGCACGGGTTTTTTTCAGCAGCGCGGCAGCAGCGTATGATGCCGTGCCCCCCATGCTGTGACCTAATAAAAGACTGGCTTCGCTGTAATGTTGTTTCAGAAACTCGTTAGCGGCAACAATATCGCTGATCATGGTGCTGAAATTACTGTCTGCAAACTCCCCCCCGCTTTCTCCAAGGCCGGTGAAATCAATTCTTAACACGGCCATGTTTTTGTTTGCAAGAGACTGGCTGATTCGATAGCTGGCCAGGGTTTCTTTGGTGCAGGTAAAACACGGGGAGAAGATGGCAAAATGCCGGGCTTTGTCGGGTAGCTCAAGCCGTGCCGCGATGTTAATGCCGCGATCGTTTAAAAAGCTAACGTCAAGTGACTTAAAATTTTTCATCTGTCTTGCTGGTTGTCATAAGTGTGCAAATCCATCTGGATTTCAGAGAGGCGGTGCCCCTGCATAATGATGATGCCGGATTCCCGTTGATTGCCATCGGCGCTATATTCAAAGGCATAATGTCGCTGCAGCACAAACAGGCGGGAGTGGTGGCGTTTAATGCTGGTTTTTTGTTTAACAACGGTGTTGTCTAGAAATTGCACATTGTGTTTCTTGCAGGAGTAGTGACCGGCCTGACGGGCGAGTTCTTTTACCCTGACAGAATCTATCCAGTAGGCTGTAATAAAAAAAAGCAGAAAGAGAAAGAATATTTGTTGCATTGTGGAACAGGTCTGGTCAATAAAGGTCTAGTATAGCAGTCATTGCTTTAACAGATCGCTAATCATTTTATCCAGCTGAAGCAGGCCGGATTCAAGCTGCCTGATCGTGTTTGTATCGATGGCTTGAGCGACACCTGCTGCCATCAGTTCGAGTGAGCGACAGAGTTCACCCAGTGCGGCTTCATCATACATGCCGGCTGAACCGGCCAGTTTATGCAGGCTGGCTTCGAAGCACTTATCAGAGAACGAATGTTGAGTTTTGCTATGTTGCCAGTGGCGGTTGATTTCAAGGAATTTATCGGGCAAAGAACGGATGTAGCTATGCTTGAGAGCAATGATTTTGTCTTCTACGGATGGCGTATCTGGCATGGCATACCCGGCTGCTAAAGGAAGAATTAACATAGATTTAAGCTGTTGCTTAATTTAAACGATATGAAATGAATATACAAATATTTGAGGATTGAGCTATAGATACTGTGATTGTAAATATAAAATTATATGTTTTATTGCAGCAAGGCGGACTATTTCGCCAGTATTATAATAATGGGAAAATTTGGGGTGGCTATGTCGACTGAGTTGAAACGAATCCTCTATGCCGAGGATGAAATTGATATCCAGAAAATTGTTAAGATCAGTCTTGAAGAAATTGGCGGCTTTGAGATTAAAATCTGCTCTTCGGGTGAGGAGTTGCTGGAAAATTATGAGAGTTTTTCACCGGACCTTATTTTACTGGATGTCATGATGCCCGGCATGAGCGGCGTTGAAACGTTTTCCGAACTGAAAAAGAAAGCCGGCTTTAGCCATACACCGGTTATTTTCATGACAGCGAAAGTGCAGACAAACGAGATACAGGAATATAAGGATCTGGGGGCATTAGAGGTTATCAATAAGCCGTTTAACCCGATGGAGCTGCCAGACAGACTTAAACACATCTGGCAGAACAGGTAAGCTCAGGTATCAGCGTTTTCAAATTGCTGCTTGAGGTAATCAATAATATCGGATGATTCGTATAACCAGCGGGTGCCGCTACTTTCTTCAATCCTCAGGCAGGGCACTTTAATCTGGCCACCCTGCTTCAGCAGATCATTTCTGTGATCTGTATCATTGGCCGCATCTCGATATTCGATATTAATATTTAACGCGTGGATGGCGCGGCGTGTTTTGATACAAAACGGACAGGCATAAAACTGATAAAGCGATAGCTTATCAGCCAGTTGTTGCGCCGACTTTTGCTGTTCTTCAGAGCGCTTGATCTGCCTGGGTAGCGTCAAATAGCTGATGAGAACGATTAAGAGGCCTAAGCCGTTGCGAAGTAACTTTAAAATCATGAAATGGGACCGGTAAATAAAAACGCCAGTATACTCTAAAATTGCCTGCCAAAAAAACACCAGACTATCGCTGCAGACCTAAACAGGTACCGGCCTGTATTTCGAACTGACGACAGCCCCGTGGTGCGAATGGCTATAACGAGCTGCAGCAAGTGTCTGATGAGCCATGCAGGTTCAGGGTTTTTACAACGCCATGGTGGCTACCGCGGTTGTTATCGAGGCAAGTGGTCGAGTGCAGATGAACGAGGACTTTAAGCCTGGGGAATGGCACGAAAGCGTGGCGTTATTGGCCTGAATGATTAACTAGCCTTTGAAGGCCTGCTCAGAGTTCAGGTAGTCAAGTTCAGCCTGGCTGCTTTTTCTGCCAAGAATACGGTTGCGGTGCGGAAAGCGAGCAAAGTTTTCGATAATGGCGCGGTGGTGCTGTGCAAAGCGTAAATTAGCCTCAAGCTTGTGTTTTTCAAACAGCGAAACGGCCAGGTCCTGATCATGCAGGCTTTCACTGTGCATCAGTGGCATGATTAAGAAAGCGACTTTATCACGCGATATAAGCTCATCGAAGTGTAATGCAAGCGCGTGCCTGGCCGTGGCAATGGCCTGTTGTTCCGTGGCAAAACTTTTGGCCAGTCCCCTGTACATATTCAATGGCAGCTGATCCAGTACAATGCATAAGGCCAGACAGCCTTCGGCGCTTTGCCGCCAGTGTTCTAGCTTACCGGCAGCAGCCTGTATCCATAAACGTTCAAATTTTGATTTGATCTCGTCATCAATCTGAGCTGTTGATGAAAACCAGTGCTTGGTCATAGGCTCAGAAAACCAGAATTGAATAAGCTTATCGGGATCTGGCGTCATGGTTTTATAAGCTGGATTTAATCACGTTTAATATCTCCTGGGCATGGCCGTCAGCCGTTACAGCGTATTGGGCATAGATTAACAGGCCTTTTTTATTGATGACGAACGTCGAGCGAACAATGCCCATTTTGGTGATGCCGTCTTTGCCTTTATCTTGCCAGACGCCGTAGTCGTTACACAGGGTGCCACTGGTATCTGCGAGCAAAGTAAGCTTCAGATCAAACTTGTCGATAAAAGCACAATGGCTTTCTGCATCGTCTTTACTGACGCCTAAAATCACACAGTCGAGCTGATCAAACTGATCTTTCATCGCGGTAAACTGATTGGCTTCTATGGTGCAGCCAGAAGTATCATCCTTGGGGTAAAAATACAGAATGACATTTTTGTTTTCAGAGAAATCGCTTAAGGATACGCTGTTATGGTTCTGGTCAGTTGTCGTGAACGAGGGTGCGGCTTGATTGATAGTTAACATGAGACTCTCGGTAAAATTATAGTATTGTTCAGTGTAACAATAGTTTAAAGGATATTAATACTCGGTTTGTAGGGCTTTAATGACATGTTTCAAAGCGGTATCTGCAGTGCTTTTTTGATTTTGTTAACGTCAACCTCGTTGATCAGCGTCACAAGGTTCTGATACAGGCTTGCATGATAACCATAACCGCCGTTGATCATTTCATCCAGCGCCTGTTGTTTTGACCAGTTGTCAAAAATTATTCTGTAAGCAGCGACCACTGTGCCGGTCCTGTCAGAGCCATGCCAGCAATGCACTAACAACGGGCCTTTTTTGTTTTTGATGATGCGTAACGAATTGATAAGGTCAGTTTCATTTAAATTGTCAGTATTAATTTTAAGGTGATGCAAGGTAATAGTCGTTTTTCTGAATTCACGTTTGTCACTGTGAAATTCACGTAAATTCAAAACTTCTTTTATACCCAGGGCCTGGAGTTTGTCTGTGTCTTCACGTTCAGGCTGCTCGGAACGGAACAAGCCTTTATTAATCTGGTAAAGATTTTTCTGATCAGTGCCGATAACAGGGGCAGCCCAGGTATCAGGCCGTACCCGGGGTTCTGCAAAAGCCGTTAGAGTGATAAACAATAAAACGATAGTGCTGATGGTTCTCATTGAAATCCCTGTAATGACTGTTTGACCACGCCGATACATAAGATAATGAAAAGCCAGCGTGGCGATGCGCTTCAAGTAATGTCTTTATGCCAAAATAATGCAACGCCTGTCGCCTTGTCAAGTTCATACGCGGTAAAGCCGTATTTTTGATAAGCAGACCGGGCCGCGTTATTGCCGGCCAGCACTTCGAGTGTCAGTTTGCAGCAGTTTTTAGTACGCGCGATGTCAGTGACTTTCTCCAGCATCAGCTGACTAAGGCCTGCCTGCCGGTATGCTTGCAAAACAAAAAAATCATGAATATTAACAAGCGGTTTGCAGTTGAAGGTTGAAAAAGCCTCGAAGCAGTTAACGAGCCCGGCCGGTTTATCATTAACATAAGTGATGAGGCTAAAAGCATGGTCGAGTTTAGATAACTCAAAAGCCAGGTTTTTTATCACGTAATCGCTAAGAGGCTTGCCGCCTGCCATCGAATCGCTGGCATAAGCATTCATTAAAAAGCTTAAATCGGCAGCGTGTTGGCGGTTTGAATAATCAATTTTAATAATCTCTATCGACATGGTCTTATACGGCTCCAGTTGGTTCTGGCTGAGTCGGTGAAGGCCTGTTCTGTGTTTTAAACAGATAGATTGTAATGAATGTTATTAATGATAGCCGTTTTTAGCTATTATAAATCACTGTTTTAGCGCGTATCCAGAAGCTGTGTATCAGAATAAGATTATCAGCCCCGGCACTGATAGCTTTCAGGGTATAGCCATGATTGTTAAACCAATATTTTTGGAATACTATTGTTTTTCATACCTTACAGTTCAGCATTTCATTTTTCAAGGCAGCCCTATATCACTTATGCCGTGATCATAATTTGTATCGCGCTTCAGCAGTTACAGTGGCATAACCGTCAGGCAATAGAAGAGCAGGCAAAAGAATATTGTTTGACTGTTGAAAAAGCGCAGGCTG
>JAOUKT010000129.1 GCA_029882395.1 Gammaproteobacteria bacterium | reverse complement strand
ATGCGGCATTGCCGTAGGCGCCATCCGGTGTTAAATACTGAATCATTTTTTCGGCAACACGCGGATCAACCGGAGTGGTGGCGGCATAATCAAAGTAGATTGGTAAATTTAAATCAGACACTCTCAACGAGCCTCTTGACGCAGTGCTGATGCCTGCCTTTTTGCTAAGGCAAAGCGGCCATTAATTTCATCACGTTGCATAGCCAGCTCACGGATACCCGGGCGACTGACAAACTGCGACAAGGTTATATCATTTAAAAAATCATACAGCCGATTACTTAATTCAGTCCATAACTCATGTGTTAAACAGCGCTGGCCATTCTGACAATCACCGTTGCCGTTGCAATTGGTGATATCGACACGCTCATCAACGGCGGCAATAATCTCCGCAACCGTAATGCCCTCTGCGGGACGCGCCAGTTTATAACCACCACCCGGTCCACGGACACCTTCAACCAGACCGTGTTTACGCAGTTTAGAAAACAATTGTTCGAGATAAGACAGAGAAATGCCCTGACACTGAGAAATATCAGCTAATGTAACCGGGCCAACACCATCATGAATAGCCAGATCCATCATTGCAGTAACACCATAGCGACCTTTTGTAGACAATCTCATTTGAATCCCCTGTTGTATTCCTGACTAGATTAGTAGGGAATTTATCTTAACCTAGTAAAATAGTCAAGTATTATAAGGCGACTTCAATACTGCATGCTTACAAAGAGCCATGATTCATGCCAAACGGTAAAATTTAATGCTTAATAAACAGGGTGTTAGAAAGAAAACATCAACCCAGCTCAGATAATTCTCGATGCATTTCTTCAGCGCTGGACATATTCAGTTCCAGCAAGCGCCTTAAATGCGTCAGGCTTTCAAGATCGATATCGCTCCATTCAAGACCCACGAGCAGCTCTTCAAAATGCACGACCTTGACCCGCATTTTAATCACTGCATCGACGCCTAAGCGAAACTCCATGTCATAAATCTCGCCTAGTTTTATTTCCACATCGCTTGGAAAAACAACCAACAAGCCTTTCAGAGAGATATCAACCAGATGACACACCCATGAAGCGTCGCCGCACTCCATTACAACCTCAGCATCGAAGGCTACGCGCTGGTAATGTCGTTTTTCGTCTGTCATTGTCGTCTCTCTCACATATCGATGGAATAATTATTAAAAGTATAGCCTCTTTTAATCAGGCCACAAGCCTAGCTTCTGCGCCATACCGTCTCGGCTCCCGTATCTTCTAATTCGATACCCATAGCCTGTAATTGATCTCTAATTTCATCAGCCCGTTGCCAGTTTTTGTCTGACTTAGCCTGCAAACGATCCTTGACCAGTGTTTCTATCTGCTCATTATCGCCTGCACTTTGAGAACCCGTTGCACTTTTCAAGAACGCATCAGGATCCGCTTCTAATAAACCAAGAACGCCCGCCAGATGTTTCAGTGTCCGGCCATAGATGAGCGCCTGATGCTGATCAATATCTCGATACTTGTTAACATGATTAGCCAGCTCAAAGAGTACCGCGAGCGCTTCTGCTGTATTAAAATCCTCATTCATGGCCTGATTAAAGCGGGCGACGGCATCATCATCATAATCACCAGCATCCGCAGTAATATCTAAATGACGCAATGATGTATATAAACGCGCTAGAGCAGACTGCGCTGCATCCAATAAACTGTCAGCGTAATTTAAAGGGCTGCGATAATGACTGGCGAGTATAAAGTAGCGGATCTCTTCTGCTCTATATTCTTTTAAGACTTCTCGAATGGTGAAAAAATTATCCAGCGATTTCGACATTTTCTCATCATCAACCCGTACAAAACCATTGTGCATCCAATAATTGACAAATTTCTCACCGGTCGCTGCTTCTGACTGCGCGATTTCATTTTCATGGTGCGGAAACTGCAGGTCCTGGCCACCACCATGAATATCAAAATGATTACCCAGGCAGCAAGTCGACATTGCAGAGCATTCAATATGCCAGCCAGGTCGACCCTTACCCCAGGGGGAGTCCCAGCTGGGCTCATCAGGTTTTGCCGACTTCCAGAGCACAAAATCTAACGGCTCTTTTTTATTGCTATCAACAGCCACTCGCTCGCCGGCTCTCAAATCTTCAAGTTTCTTGCCTGAAAGCTCACCATAAGACTTAAATTTATTAACCGAATAATAAACATCTCCATTATCACCAGCGTAGGCATAACCACGCTCAATAAGATCTGTCACCATTTTGATAATATCACCCATATAGGCAGTAGCTTTTGGCTCCTCATCCGGTGGCAATATATTTAAGGCCGCGGCATCTTCATGCATGGCGGTAATAAAGCGCTGCGTCAAGGCTGTAAATTCTTCACCATTTTCATTGGCACGCTTAATAATTTTGTCATCGATATCGGTAATGTTACGGATATAGGTGACATCATAGCCAATACTGCGTAAGTAACGCACGACCATATCAAAAACCACCAGCACACGCGCATGCCCCAAATGACATAAGTCATAAACCGTCATGCCGCAGACATACATTCGAACCTTGCCCGCTTCGATCGGTGTAAATTCTTCTTTTTTATTAGTCAGGCTGTTGTATATTCGCAGCATAGCTTCCCACAATTGTACTAAAGACAGATTCTTTTAAATTTTGAGACATTGTACTATGAAGCAGAATTTCAATCACAGAGGTATTACATGATAA
>JAOUKT010000001.1 GCA_029882395.1 Gammaproteobacteria bacterium | reverse complement strand
CGGCGACAATGTTGACACCGATGATGACAATGACGGCGTGCCTGATAGCGCCGATGCCTTTCCGTTAGATACAGCGGAGTCATTAGACAGTGATGGTGACGGTGTCGGCGACAACGCTGACGCCTTCCCGCTGGACGCATCACAATCGCTTGATACAGGTGCTGGCGATGGCGGCGGTGCTATTAATCCTGTGCTAGCGTTATTGTTGGCAGCGTCGATTGTTTATTTAAGACGCCGACAGTGGCGAATAAAGCAAGCGGCTTAATCGGTAAAGTGTCTAAAGCAATGTTAAGGCAGCAGCATAGTCTGCTGCTTTTTCGTTGTGGCTATTACTATTAATTAAAAACGATCACCTCATCAATTACCGCATAAATATTTTATTGATTGGCGTGAGGTCTACGGACTAGCAATTGTCAGTTTTAACGGCCTATACAAAAGAGTTTAGGCTAGAAGTGATTTGAATGAAGCATGAATCAGATTAACCAGCGAGTGAGACTGCTGAACTTAGGTGTTAAACAACATCCTTTAAAGATTGCAAGGAACAAAAAATTGTAATAATTATAATTTGTCACGCCCTTTATTTTTAGTAATAAGTCCAATATCGATCTTCCGGTCATCCGTAGTCGTGTCCATATCACATCTTAATGCAACGCAAGTTTCTGTCATTTGATTTCTAAATACTAACTTTTGTTAATAGATTAACGCGGCTTGACGCTTTATGTTGATAGATATAATGATCGTTCGACTATTGGACGTTTAATGGACGCTGGACATTTAGACTGTCAGTACGTTTTTCTAAGGATTGAAATGTCCAAAGCGACTATCTCAGGAGCTATTGAAGGCAAGACTGCTTGCCACAGAACAATAGGCTTGAGCAAGGTTTAAAGGCTGATTCGTTTTTTTAATGCAAAGTGCCTAACCAGTTTTTAAAAGTGACGGCGGTAATGCACTCCAGTGGCATTGGTTGTCGTATTTGAACAAGTGAAACATCGTCTGTATTGGGTATGGGAATTTATGCAATCTTTTTTCTATGAGTTTTGGGGTAATAAAATGAGATCTAAAGTAATCACTGCGATTGGAATATTGGGCTGTTTGTTAACCGGCAGTGCCAATGCGCAAACTGCCGATTTTAGTACCTTACCCGGCATAGATCAGACCGTGCTTGCAACCGGAGCTGGTGCAACTTATTACGATGACGCAAGCGGGCTTAGTTTTACGCTCAATGGGTTCAGTAGCTCCTTTGGGACTTTACAAGTAGATGCTTTATACGGTAGCGGTAACACTCGTGGCCTTCAGGTGTGTGACGACTTGTTTTGTATGCCAGGTGATGTCGAGGGTGTAACTATAAAGAAATCGGATGGTTCGGCTTTTGTGTTGAAATCACTGTGGATAAAAGATCCGGGATTAGGAGGCTCAAGCTTTGGGCAGATACATTTATTTAAAGGTGGCAGTATATATTCAACTATAGCTATTAATTTTGCAGGCTCTGTTGATATCGCGGCACAAGTGGGTTTAGTAATAGTGGATAAAGTGCAAATTACGGCTAATAATTTGTATTACACAACGCTAGATGACATTGTTTTTGATAATTTGCCAGTGAATACGGTCTTACCCGTCATTAGTGGCACAGCACTTGTTGGTAATACGTTAACGGCCAGCACTGGAACCTGGACCGATGCCGATAGTGATACTTTAAGTTATAGCTACCAGTGGAAGGCAGATAGTTCACCTATTTTAGCAGCCACTAGCAATAGTTATACGCCCAGCAGCAATGAAGCGCATAAAGCTATCACAGTTACTGTCAGCGCGAATGATGGTAATGGCGGAATAAAAGCTGCGACCTCAACTTATCGACATTTAACTAACAGCACACCGATTAATACGGTATTGCCCGTCATTAGTGGCACCGCACTTGTTGGTAATACATTAACGGCCAGCACTGGAACCTGGACCGATGCCGATAGTGATGCGTTAACTTACAGCTACCAGTGGCAAGCTAATGGCAGCAATATTGCTGCTGCGACAACCAGTAGTTATCAGCTCAGCAGCAACGAAGCGCATAAAACCATTACGGTTATCGTTACCGCGAATGATGCTCATGCCGGAATCATAGCAGCGACCTCAGCTGGCCGAACTTTAACTAACAACACACCGATTAATACAGTATTACCCGTCATTAGTGGCACCGCACTTGTTGGTAATACATTAACGGCCAGCACTGGAACCTGGACCGATGCCGATAGTGATGCGTTAACTTACAGCTACCAGTGGCAAGCTAATGGCAGCAATATTGCTGCTGCGACAACGAGTAGTTATCAGCTCAGCAGCAACGAAGCGCATAAAACCATTACGGTTATCGTTACCGCGAATGATGCTCATGCCGGAATCATAGCAGCGACCTCAGCTGGCCGTACTGTAACAAACAGCGCACCGGTTAATACGGTATTATCCGTCATTAGCGGCACAGCACTTGTTGGTAATACTTTAACAACCAGTGCGGGAACCTGGGCCGATACCGATAGTGATACTTTAAGTGTCAGCTACCAGTGGCAAGCTAATGGTGTGAATCTTAGTGGCGCAGTTACAAATAGTTATACGCTAAGCAGTAATGAAGCGCATAAAACCATCACGGTTATCGTTACCGCGAATGATGGTAATGGCGGAATAAAAGCTGCGACCTCAGTTGGCCGGACTGTAACAAACAGCGCACCGGTTAATACAGTATTACCCGTCATTAGTGGCACAGCACTTGTTGGTAATACATTAACGGCCAGCACTGGAACCTGGACCGATGCCGATAGTGATACTTTAAGTTATAGCTACCAGTGGAAGGTAGATGGTTCAGCTATTTTAGCAGCCACTAGCAATAGTTATACGCTCAGCAGCTACGAAGCGCATAAAACCATTACGGTTATCGTTACCGCAAATGATGCGAATGCCGGAATCATAGCAGCGACCTCAGCTGGCCGTACTGTAACAAACAGCGCACCGGTTAATACCGTATTACCCGTCATTAGCGGCACCGCGCTTTTTGGTAATGTTTTAACAACCAGTGCGGGAACCTGGACCGATACCGATAGTGATACGTTAGCTTATAGCTACCAGTGGCAGGCTAACAGCAGCAATATTTTTGGTGCGACTAGTTCTAGTTATCTGCTTAGCATTAATGAAATGAACAAAACCATTAAGGTAGTTGTGACGGCGAATGATGGCAATGGTGCTAGTGTGGATGCGGGCTCGTCTGCAACGACCAGTGTTGATCTTGATACTGATGGTGACGGCATTGGTAACAATACCGACACGGATGATGACGCTGACGGTATCCCCGATATATTTGATGCCTTCCCGTTAGATCCTGCTGAACATTTGGATACCGATAATGACGGCATGGGTAACAACACCGATTTTGATGATGACAATGACACTGTACTGGATGCCGACGATGCCTTCCCGTTAGATGCTTCAGAATCAGTGGATACAGATGCTGACGGTGTCGGCGATAACGCTGACCCGTTCCCGAATGATGCCACTGAAAGCGTCGATAGCGATGGCGATGGCGTTGGTGATAGTGCCGATAAAGATGATGATAATGACGGCTTGCCAGATAATTTCGAGACATTGCTTGGGCTGAATCCACTGAATGCAAACGATGCCAATTACGACCTGGATGCCGATGGTTATAACAACCTGATTGAATACGTTAATGGCAGTGGTGTGGATGACATCAACTCAACCCCGGCGTTCTCATTATTAGGTGCTGACAGTGATGGTGACGGAATTCCTGATCTCGCTGATGCTTTCCCGCTGGATGCCAGCGAGTTTATTGACAGCGACGGCGATGGCACGGGTAACCGTGCTGACAGCGACGATGATAACGATGGCGTAAGCGACAATCTTGACGGCATGCCACTGGATGTTACAGAAACAGTTGATGCCGATGGTGATAATGTCGGTGATAACGCGGATGCTTTCCCGAGCGACCCGGCAGAAAGTCTGGATACCGATGCTGACGGCACGGGCAATAATGCCGATATGGATGATGACAACGATGGCGTACTGGATAGTGAGGATGCCTTTCCGTTAGATGCGACCGAGTCATTAGACAGTGATGGTGACGGTGTCGGCGACAACAGTGATGCTTTCCCGTTTGATGCCAGCGAAATACGCGATACAGACGGCGATGGCGTGGGTGATAATGCGGATATCGATACGGATGGTGATGGCGTAAATGATAATCAGGATGCCTTCCCGGAAGATGCAATGGAATCGGTTGATACGGACGGTGATGGGGTTGGTGATAATGCTGACTTGTTCCCAACCGATGCGGCGGAATCACTGGATACGGATAACGATGGCCTGGGTAATAATGCAGATACCGATGATGATGCCGATGGTGTCGAGGACAGTCTGGATGCCTTCCCGTTAGATTCAACAGAAAGTCTTGATACGGATAACGACGGCCTTGGTAACAACACCGATAGCGATGATGATGGTGATGGCGTGCCTGATAGCGCGGATGCCTTCCCGTTAGATGCAACTGAAACTATCGACACGGATGGAGACGGTATCGGAGACAACACTGACGCCTTGCCGCTGGATGCAACGCAATCGGTTAATACAAATGCCGGCGGCGGAGCTGTTGATCCCGCGCTACCATTATTGGTTGCCGCGTTGATGCTTTATTTAAGGCGTCGACAGCGGCGCGTTTAAAACAGCCCGCTTAACCGGCAAGCATTAGAAGCACGTTTAAAGCAGCCGTATAGTCTGCTGCTTTTTCGTTATGGCTATTGCTTTACAATAAAAACGATTACTTCAGTTAACGCTGAAAACATTATCGTGATTGGGCATGGCCTGTTTAGCAAGTGACCAGGATAACGTCTCATCTATTGAAAGAATAAATAATGGCTAATTCACAGAGCTTGAGTTTTTTTGCTATATTGCACGGTCGTGCTTCGATGCATCGGGTCACGGTTAATATTCATTTGGCCATGGTTTTATTTGCAAAGCGATCAGGCCTGATCTGGCAGCGATGGATTAGTCATACGCCGTTGTTTTGTCAGCGGGGGCATCAGGCTGTTCGGCGTCGCTCTTTAACTGCTGATTGATCTGACTGAATAGCTCACTATATTCTTCTTCTGGCATATAGTGGGATAAGGTCTTGAGTGCATCCGTGGCAATATTGGCATGTGTTTTTGCAGATGTGGCGTTGCCTGTCCTGGCAAGCCGGTGTGCTGTGTGAATATGATCCCAGACACAATTTTTTAATTTGGCGGCTACTGATGGGTCATTTTCCAGCGCTTTGTTTTTTTTAAAATACAATGACAATGTGTTTAAGGCTGTCGATACGGGCGTTGCCGGTTTTAATTGCCTGACAGATGTGACCGTTTTTTTTTCTGCCTGTTCATCCTGTTGTTGCAGGTTATCAGGCTGCTGTTGATTGCTGTTCTGGCTCACATCATGCACGATGGCATTGATGAAGTTATGTAATGCCGCGTTTAATTCATGGTGCTGCCTGGAATCGACGCGCGGGTAATAATCATTGATACGCTTGTGTAAAGAGACCAGAAAAATCTTTGTATAGAGGTCCCTGATTGTCTGCAGGAGTGGTTTTTTATCATCCATGGTCTTCTCCTTTTGTTATTGAGTGGCCCCGGTAAGCTGTTGACAAATTCATCCTGGTTTTATGCTGCTTAAATCGAGCGCGAACCCGTCAACCTGATAAAATACCCTGATTCAACTGTATGCCAGGAGTGAGTGCCGGTTATTGGGATAGAACAATATTAGTGCATTTAATTAGCCATTACCCGGGGCAGGCTTGATGCGTTAACAGGCTTTAAGTGAGATGATTTTATCAAGCCGAATCTCAAGTGCTTCATGATCGAGGCTTAATGCTTTAAGGTATTCTTGTTTGTTTCTGGTGATCAGGTCAACGGGTGTGACTGTTCGCGTTTGTATTTGCTGCTGTTTGTTAAGCCAGCGCAGGCAGGACCGTGTTTTATGCATGATCGCCAGTTCATACTGATTATGCAGTGCGCAGGGTATCGCGATGTAGGTATCAGTGGCCGTCATTTTTAAAACCTTGCCGAGGCTGTTGTCAATAAACCTTTGTGATTGTGACATATCGGTTGTCACGTCGATATCGATATGATTTGTATCGTTGTAGCATTGAACGTGAATCAATCGCCATTCTGAAATATAATAGGCGCATTATTGCTGTTAAAACCCGTCACGGCCACCCATAGAGATACTAAATAATGCCAAGTTCTAAAATTATCTATACCGAAACGGATGAAGCGCCTGCTTTAGCGACGTATTCATTTTTACCTATCGTGCAGGCTTTCACCAAGGCGGCGGGCATTGAAGTGGAAACACGTGATATCTCGCTGGCGGGACGTATTATTGCAAATTTTCCGGAAAAGCTAAAAGCTGAGCAAAAACTGCCGGATGCCCTGAGTGAGCTGGGCGAGCTGGCGAAAACACCCGATGCGAACATAATTAAACTGCCTAATATCAGTGCTTCGATTCCCCAGCTGTTAGCCGCTATCAAGGAACTTCAGGGGCTGGGTTATGATATACCGGACTACCCTGAAGAGGCCTCTTCTGAGGCAGAGGCAAAGATTAAAGCGCGTTATGCCAAAGTATTGGGTAGTGCGGTTAACCCGGTGTTACGTGAAGGTAACTCGGACCGTCGGGTGGCCGGGCCGGTAAAAGAATACGCAAAAAAACACCCGCATTCGATGGGTGCGTGGTCAGCCGATTCAATGTCTCATGTGGCATCGATGCAAGAAGGCGACTTTTTTGCAAGCGAGAAATCCGTTGTCATCAGTTCAGCGGGTCAGTTAAAAATTGAGCTGGCAGGGCATGATGGCAAGACCCGTGTGCTCAAAGATGCCGTGTCAGTGCAACAGGCAGAAGTGATTGATGCGTCGGTGATGAATGTGAATAAACTGCGCGCTTTCTTCGAAGATGCGGCTCAGGATGCGAAAGATGAAGGCGTTTTGCTGTCGCTGCATCTGAAAGCGACGATGATGAAAGTCTCGGACCCGATTATATTTGGTCATGCCGTGAGTGTGTATTATAAAGATGTGTTTGAAAAACACGCGGCAACATTTGAAAAACTGGGCGTTGATATTCGCAATGGTCTGGGCGATGTGTATGCCAAGATTGCAGCCTTGCCAGACGCCGAGCGTGAACAGATCGAGGCCGATATTCAGGCGGTTTACCCGTCGCGCCCTGAACTGGCGATGGTCAATTCAGACAAGGGCATTACTAACCTGCATGTGCCGAGTGATGTCATTATTGATGCTTCGATGCCAGCGGCGATCCGTTCTTCGGGAAAAATGTGGGGGCCGGATGGCAAGCTGCATGACACCAAAGCGATGATTCCGGATCGAAACTATGCCGGTGTTTACCAGGCCACGATTGATTTTTGTAAAGAGCACGGCGCGTTTGATGTCACCACCATGGGCAACGTTAGCAATGTCGGCCTGATGGCTCAAAAAGCCGAAGAGTATGGCTCGCATGACAAAACATTTGAGATCGAGGCCAGCGGTACGGTACGTGTTAGCGATGCTGCCGGTGTTGTGTTGCTGGAGCACGAGGTAGAGAAGGGCGATATCTGGCGCATGTGCCAGACCAAGGACCTGCCGATTCAGGACTGGGTTAAGTTGGCGGTGACACGTGCGCGATTAACCGGCCAGCCGGCTATTTTCTGGCTTGACGAAGACCGGGCTCATGATGCCATGCTGATTGAAAAAGTGGAAACGTATATTAAAGACCACGATACCAGCGGCCTGGACATTCAAATAATGTCACCTTTTGCGGCCACACAATATACGCTGGAACGTGTCCGAGCGGGCAAAGATACGATTTCGGTTACCGGTAATGTACTGCGTGATTACCTGACAGATCTGTTCCCTATCCTTGAACTGGGTACCAGCGCAAAAATGTTATCCATCGTGCCGTTACTGGCCGGCGGTGGCCTGTTCGAAACCGGTGCCGGCGGTTCAGCACCCAAACATGTGCAGCAGGTGATTGAAGAAAACCACCTGCGCTGGGATTCACTCGGTGAGTTCCTGGCACTGGCCGTTTCGATTGAAGACCTGGCGATTAAAACCGATGCGGCTAAAGCCAGAGTACTGGCCGCTGCGCTCGATAAAGCCAATGGCGCTTTTCTCAATAACGACAAGTCGCCGTCGCGTAAAGCCGGTGAGCTGGATACGCGCGGTAGTCATTTTTATCTGGCGATGTACTGGGCGCAGGCACTGGCTGAGCAAAATGATGACAGTGAGCTGAAAGCACGGTTTACCGCCGTTGCTCAGCAGTTAACTGACAACGAAGCGAAAATTATTCAAGAGCTAAACGCGGTGCAGTGCAAACCGGCTGACCTTGGTGGCTACTACTGCCTTGATAAACAAAAGACGTCTCAGGTGATGCGCCCAAGTGCCACGTTGAATGTTGTGATCGATAGCCTGCGCTGAATTGTGCATTGCTGACCGGCGCTGGCTGTTGCCGGTGTAAAGCGAGCCTCATCCGAGGCTCGCTTTTTTTGTGTCGATGAAATGTCTTAAAGCGTTTACCTTACGCTCTGGCTGAGCTTAGCCTGCATCACCGACAGCAAGGCCTGATCTCGCGCCATGACGTTAATTGTCTTTATTAATTTTATCCTGCCGCAACCGCTCGCGGTATTGTCCTTTCGCAAATTCCTGTAAGTCTTCAATGGTGTCTGTTTCATCGACAATCTCTCTGCCGAGCATGGTTTCGATGGCATCTTCAAGAGTGACGATGCCCGCCGTCTGACCGAATTCGTCTTCTACCAGAAAAAGTTGTTCACGCTTTTTTATAAACAGGTCGATCAGCTGCTGTACTGGCAGGCTTTCTGAAACCCGGGTGATGGGTTTTAGAAAGTCACTGATGGGTGAGTCTGCTTTGCCTTCACGCTCTGCTATGAACAGTTCACGGTTTGACACCACACCGCTGATGGTATCGCTGTTGTTCTGATGCAAAGGGATGCGTGAAAACTGCCGGGTCTTGTCATCTTCGAGCGCCTGACTGACAGTGATGGTTTCATCCAGGCTGTGCATGACACTGCGCGGTGTCAGGATTTGTTCAGTTTTGATTTCCCTTAGTCGCAATACGTTGGCAAGGTATTCATTTTCCTGACTGACCAGCGAGCCCATTTTGTGACCCAATGAAGCCAGTGCGATGATTTCTTCGCGGCTGATTTCGTTTTGTTCATGCTTGCTAAATACCCGGGTGATCAGGGTAGAGACCCAGACTAAAGGGTAAACCAGTCGTACCAGCCAGAAAATAGCGTGGGCTGAGGGAATAGCCAGCTGGCGCCAGAAGGTGGCACCAATCGTTTTGGGAATGATTTCCGAGAAATACAGGATCGTCAGTGTCAGCAGGATTGCTATTAGTGTCTCCCAGTTTTTTCCAAAGACCAGGGAGGCCTGGGCACCCACGCCAGCTGCGCCCATGGTGTGAGCAAAGGTGTTTAATATCAGAATGCTGGATATGGATTGGTCCAGACGTTGTTTTACGTGGATCAGTACCTTGCTGTCTTTGGGCTGGCTATTTGATACGCTCTCAACATAGCTGGGGGTTATGGAGAGCAGAACCGCTTCCAGTATTGAGCAGAGAAAAGAAACACCGATTGCAATAGCAAGGTAAATGAAAAGTAAGGTCATTATTGTTCTACCAAAGGATTGTATTGTCTCTTTCTACAGAAAATCACGGCAGATAACAACCTGATAATATGAGCGATAATGTATGATGGCTTATTCGTGAACGATCAGAAGCCTGATGCAGGCTTTGACAGCAAGCCACAGGCAAAAGCGGTGATTGATATTGGTGGCAATATCTAATAGCATTATTTTTATCCAGACTCAGCTTAATATATTTAAGCTGCCTGATGATTTAGGGTATTTATGTTTAATTCTGTCAGTGACGCAAGAAAAACCATTAGTGCATTAAAAGTGACACTAAAGCGTGAAGATGGCTGCTCTGATTTTGAAGTGTTCAGCATTATAGATGCCTTGTCTCAGGTGTTTGATGTTGTTGCTGCGGTCAATAAGCAGCAGCAGAAACTCAGTGCCGATGAGATAACGGTTATAGGTGAGCAAGCTCTGTCGTTAATCGATAATCTGGTTTATAAGCTGATGACACAGAACCTCGAATCGCATAAGCACGAGGTTGAACACGTGGCTTTGATTATGGCTAACTGGGTGATCAAGCACAAGGGCGAGTTAATCAATATACAGTCGGTAGTTGATGCACTTGCCTATATGGCTAACGCGGTGGAGGATAAGGTTTCACTGCTGCAGTTATCAACTTTTATGAGCCAGGTCGCACATGCCTGCAGTAATGCGCTGCAACATGATCTGGACAACACCGATCCTTCCAGACCCTGGCGAATATTAAATATGAACAGAGGTATCGTCGCCACGCGTAGTCACGATATCGATATCATGAGAAGGGAGTTTGCTGAATTAATTACCGCGATTCCTATGGACGCGCCAGATTTTTTTAAACAAGGCATGTCTGAAATGGAACGCCTGAATTACCCGCAGCCGGTTAGAGACGTGATGCAAGAGTTTTATGATCAAACCCAGCTACCGTCGGTACATTAATTTAATGGGCCTGCCGTGGCTTATTGTTGCGGTCAGTTTCTTGTTTTTAATACCGCTTGATTGCCTCAATGCAAAAACCCCGGATCAGCAGGTGCCCGCAGAACAGGGCAGCTGCAAGCAAACGACAATAGATAATGGTGAATGGATCGATTCTGCTCATCAGTATATTAACGAGTCGATCTGTTTGCCGGCTGAGTGGGTAGACAGTTTTTTTTCAACCGAGCGGCTGGATGAAGAAGTCAGGGCGGGCAGTTATGTTCGCTGGATTAATGACTTTGTGCAGACAGAGGGCGGTGACTTAGAGTATGTCACCAAGGTAAGGGCAAATGTAAGGCTGCCCAAAGCATCAAATAAACTGAAACTGGTATTTGAAGGCGAACAGGAGGACTCGATAGAAGAAATAGCCTCTGTCAGTGATGAAGAAGTTAAAACAGATGTCGGGCTGTTATATGAATTATTTCAGTCGCCCAGATCCAACCTCAACCTGAAGCTCAACCTGTCACCCAGATTAACCCTGCGTTACCGATATGCCTATGCCTTCAGTGAGCGTTTTTTAACACGCTTTACGCAGGATTTTTTTAAGTCCGATGAAGAGGCCGGAGCGAAATCCAGGCTCGATCTGGAAAACCGTTTCAGCGACAATCTGCTACTGCGGTGGTCGAATAGTTCAGAAGAGAGTAACCTGATTGACGGCATTCAATGGCTATCCGCTCTGGTTTTGTACCAGCGCCTGAGTGAGGTCGACGCACTGTCATATGAGAGCAGCGTGAGTGGTGTAACCGAGCCTGAAACATTTCATAGCAATGAGCGCATTGCAATACGCTATCGGCGAAATTTTTATCGTAAATGGCTGTTCTATGAACTGGTGCCTGAAATCACCTGGCCGAAGTTGTTAATTACCGACCAGAGACAACGCGTTTCGCTGTTTACATTTCGGCTGGAGATTAAATTTAATAATATGTGAGTTATCAGAAGATGATTCGACGCCTGTGTTATGCCGTTTATAAAAGATGATTAAAAAGTGATTAAATACAATGTCAAAATTATTATCAGAATGGTCGCCGTCAAAAGCGACAATTGATTTAATTAAGTTAAACGGGCTTGATGAAGCACAGATACAAACCGCGTTGCAATATTTAAAAAGTCAGCACGAGTTGCATGATATTGATGATGTCGAGGGTTATGACAACTGGAATTCACTGTTCATTATGTTCTGCATTAAAACAAATAAAGCGGGCACGCCGTAGCGGCAGATAAAAGTAATGGCCAGGGCAGATGGCGTGGCAGGTGTTAATCACGGCCTGCATCGGCTGGTGATTTTGTCATTTAGTCGCACATTAAAGCCGGATTTTTAGTAAACTTGCGCTATTAGAACATTTATTCACCAATAGTTAGAGTGTATTTCATGGGCAGAGCTTACCAAAACCGCAAAGAATCAATGGCTAAAACGTCTGATGCCAAGGCAAAAGTCTATTCAAAATATGGCCGGGAAATTTACGTCTGTGCTAAGAATGGCGGTATAGACCCTAACGGCAATCTTGCATTGCGGCGTTTAATTGATAATGCTAAAAAAGATCAGGTACCGGCTCATGTAATAGAAAAAGCACTGACCAAGGCTGAAGGTGGCGCAGGTGAAGATTTTGTGCTGGCTCGTTATGAAGGTTTTGGCCCGGGCGGCTGTAATGTCATTGTTGACTGCCTTACGGATAACAATACACGTACTTTTAACGATGTGCGAGTCTGTTTTACCAAAAGCAAAGCTAAAATTGGTGCGCCGGGAGCGGTGGCTCATATGTTTGATCACAGTGCTGTTTTTGTCTTCAAAGCCGATAATGAAGATTCGGTTCTGGAAGCGATGTTAGATGCTGATGTCGATGTGACAGACGTTGAATCGGAAGCGGGCATGGTCACCGTGTTCGCACCCCATACAGAATATAATAACGCCAGGACAGCACTGACAAATCTTCTCGGCGAGATTGAGTTCGAAGTCGATACCATTACCTTCATTCCACAAACGGAATGCCCGGTCAGCGGTGATGATGCTGAAATGTTTGAAAAGTTTCTGGATTTGTTAAACGATAATGATGATGTGCAAAATGTATATCATAATGCCGAAATAGAAGAATAAATATCAGCCCGGAATAAACATCAGCTCTTTCGGTTTAGGCCCACTCTTTAGAGCGGGCGCAACACAATCAAGGTGATTTCTGCCTTTGCCAGAAGCCTGATCGGCGGCCCCCAGGTTCCCGTGCCCCGGCTCACATACACCCACTGCGCGTTGTTAAGCTGGGTTAAGCCAAAACCCAGCGGGTAGACCAGTTTCGTTAGCAGGCCAAATGGAAAGATTTGACCACCATGGGTATGGCCTGAGAGCTGCAGATCGAAAAGGCCGGCAGAATCCGCATCCACAACAGGCTGGTGTTTTAGCAGCAGCGTGTAGCGCTTATTTGAGTAGGCTGCCAGTAACTGGCTTTCATTCACGTCGCTATTATAAATATTGCCGCTGACTGATGCATCATCAACGCCAACAATATCGATCAAATTATTTACTGTGGTGCCGCTATTGCTTAGCAGGCTAAAGCCGGCTGAATGAATCAGCTCTCTGGCTTTATCCAGCCCTGCGAATACTTCATGATTGCCAATAACCGCATACTTGCCGAGCGTCGCCTTTATGGCTGCTAACAGGCGGGCATAATTTTGCACGCTAAGCGGCTGCATATCGACTAAATCGCCGGTTGAGACGAGGATGTCAGGTTCTAGTGAGTTGATCGTGCGGCTGAGCAAACGAATGTTTTTTTCCCGGGTTAATAAACCCAGATGAAGGTCTGATATCTGCACGATGCGCAAAGGCGTGCTTATTTTTTCAGAGGCTATAGTAAACGTTTCCAGGTTAATTTTTTGAGCGTTAAAATAGCCCTGACAAGCTAACAATAAAACCAGTGCAGTTGTTGCGATGGTTCTTTGTTTTGATGCCAGCAGGGTCTGTAGCGATGTGAGCTGAAAGTATTTCGATACGGTCTCTATTATATCCAGCGGTGCTGAGATGAAAAAAAATATAACTATAAAACCCATCCAGAAATATGTCAGCCAGGCCAGAGCGGAAACAAACCGGGTCAGCCCGGCAAGGTTAAGCGCCTCGACCACGAACAGCGAACAAGCCAGCATTAGCAGCGCCGATATGAGCCGCTGTCGGTGGTTTGGAAAAATATGCATAAGCTTGCGGTACAGGTAATAGTGCAGGCCGGTATAGACGGCCGTGGTCAGAATAATGGCAAAAATAAGCAAAGTGTATTGCATGATTCACCGGTTTTCATGGCCTTTGAAAGCGACGGACGCTTCTCGTCACAGCCGCCGCTTTGCTCCTGAGCTTGCACTCAGTTGTCAGTGTGCCCTGGCATCGCGACCATGCTGTGGTCAGCCAGGCGGGCGCTTTCTGCTCAGCAATCACGATGAGCATAGTATCTTCTATTGCTGAGTGAGCTTAGGCGAGTGAGACCTGATCTGACAAGTACACATCCTGAATCGCGTTAAGCAGCTCAACCCCATCGCTGATTGGTTTTTGAAACGCTTTGCGGCCTGTAATCAGCCCCATGCCACCCGCCCGTTTATTGATAACCGCCGTGCGTACCGCCTGCTGCAGGTCATTTTCCCCCGAGGCACCGCCCGAGTTAATCATGCCAACACGGCCCATGTAGCAGTTGGCAACCTGATAGCGTACCAGGTCAATGGGGTGCTCGGAGCATAACTGTTCATACATCGCGGCATGGGTTTTACCAAAGCCGATGCTGGTAAAACCGCCATTATTGGTGGCCTGTTTTTGTTTAATAATATCGGCATCGATTGTCGCGGCAAGGTGATTGGCCTGTCCGGTAAGATCAGCGGCGGTGTGATAATCGGTGCCGCCTTTTTTGAAATCGGCATTGCGTAAATAAGCCCATAAGACACAGACCAGGCCGAGAGAGTGTGCGTATTCAAATGCCTCACTGATTTCCTGTATCTGTCGGCGTGATTCTGCCGAACCGTAATAGACAGTGGCACCGACGGCAACCGCTCCCATATCAAAAGCCTGATCGACGCTGGCAAATAAGCGCTGATCGTAAGTCATCGGATAGCTGAGTAATTCATTGTGATTGATTTTCAAAATCATAGGGATACGGTGGGCATAGTCCCGTGCTACTGACTGCATCACGCCCAGTGTCGATGCAATGGCATTGCATCCGCCTTCGATGGCAAGCTCAAACAGCTTTGAAGGATCAAAGTAAGCCGGGTTGGGTGCAAACGAGGCGCCGGCGCTGTGTTCTACACCCTGATCCACGGGTAACAACGAGAGGTAGCCGGTGCCGGCTAACCGACCGTGTTGAAAGATGCTGTTAAGGTTACGCAATACAGCCGGTTTACGGTTTTTATGTGCGAGCACACGCTCGATATAATCTGGCCCCGGTGGGTGCAGGCAGGCTGAGGCAATGGTAGAGCAAGAGTGTGAGAGTAAATCGTCTGCCTGGTTTCCCAGTAATGCGCCAATGTCTGTCATGACGGACTCCTTTTGCAGCAAACAGAGCAATATTGAATGATGCTGAAAAATAATCTAACGCAGAATGATTATCAGGTCACTGATAAAGATCAAGTCTTAATGCCATAAGCCGTTAATGCGGATTCTGGGTGACCGGCGAGACCTTGGAAGCCGGTGAGGCGGCATCTGTTGTTGATTAAAAAAGGGATGTTGCCGGTGCTGAGCCATCGTTAATAGTCGCTGAATGCGTTCTTCGGTAAGCGGGTGGGTACGTAATAAAGACGGCTGGGGCAGGCGCAGCCCGGGCAAGAGTATCTGTTTAAAACCCTGTGTCTGGTAATGCTCTATTTTGCTTAAGGCTGAGATTAATCCGTGCGGATCGCTGGTGAGTTTCACGGCCTGTAAATCGGCATTGAACTCACGGGTTCGTGATAAGGCCAGCTGCATCAATGCACTTAGGTTCGGGGCGATCATTAATAAGATCAGCAGTAACCAGGGTATCTGTTGCTGCTGAAAAATCGAGAAGGGCAAATAAAACAACACCATTATATAACCGGTTAATGCCATCACGCTGGTAATGCGGCTGATGGCATCAGCTACCACCATGACCCATAAATCTTTATTATGGATATGACTGATTTCATGGGCCAGCACAGCGAGAATTTCACGACTATTGAGTGCGCTTAGCATGCCATCACTGACGGCAATAGCCGGGTCTTTTTGTATGCCCACCGAGAATGCCAGCATCGCCCGGCTGGGTATGTAATAAAGACGCGGCGTTTGTTTTAAATGACTCTGTACTGCAAGCCAGTCAACAATATCATTTAGCAGTGACAGCTGGTTGTTTAATACCGGACGGGCACCGTAAAGAAAAAGTATCAGTTGCGATGAAATACCAGAGGCAATGATTAAAAATATAAGACCCGATGCTAATGACCAGAGGATACCCAGAAAACCTGCCACCAGCCAGCCGATCACTCCGAGCAATATCAGCATGCCTGCCAGCAGGATAATACTATGCAGAAAATTTTGCAGATGATAGCGTTTGATAAGCTTATTATCCATACTTTTAGTATAAAGGAGTTGAGCTCAAGTCAGGTAAATAAAATACCCGCTCGGGAATGTGTTAGTGGGCTTATGCAGTAAAAAAATAATTTTTTAAGCTTATTGCTGGCGCTATTTATGCCCTGCATGTTGACATAAATGCAGCTGAACCGCTGCCAGCTAACGGCTGCTGTGCGCTACTGCGATAATGTTGGATTGATTTTTACCGGCTCATATTTTTATAATTGAATAGCGTTAGGCAAAAGTTGAGTTAACGGATGATGCGGCGGCTGCCTGAACGGTATTTTCACAGGCCGCGGTCAAGCCAGTTGTTAATATCGTGCTGTTTGAAAACCTGACTTTATGCAGATTTGGGTTCTTTTCTTTGCTGTTTGTTTTCATACATACGAATATCAGCGAGATGTTTGAGGTCTGACAGTGAATGGCATTCATAACGATATGCCGTTCCTGAGCTGGCTCCGGCGAGCTTGAAACCTTCCGCATGCAGATAAGCAACGGTTTCAGACAGCACATGTTCTACCCATTTGAGGTCTCCGCTGGAGCAGAGGATTGAAAATTCATCACCGCCAACGCGGTAAATTTTTGCCTTGTCCATTAGCAGTCGGCTTATTTTTCGGGAGAATTTACGTAACAATTCGTCGCCATGTGCATGGCCGTAGGCATCGTTGTAATATTTCAGGCGATCGAGGTCAATATAAGTGAAGCTGCCTTTTTTTGGCAGTGCATGCAGTTCTTTAGTGAGAGCATAACGGTTTGCCAGACCGGTGAGTGAATCGGTCTGGGCTATTTTTGTTTTGTGTTTTAGCCGCGTCTGTATATGTTCTTTTTCACGCTGCAGTTCGGCAAACTGATATGACAGTACCAGGCCGAGCAAGATGACTTCGACAGCGACAGCAAACAGCCCGACATGTTCGATATAGAAGGTATTTGAGCCGTAGCTATGAGACTGGGTGATTGCAATGCCGCCGAGGATAAAAAATGAAACTATGGCTATCAGGTAAAGGCTGGCTGAGACCAGTCCCTGGCGCGATTGCATGATACCGGCCGTTAAGCCATACATCAGAAATAATGCAACCCCATAACGCGCAAATTCTAATGACCAGTTAGGCAGCAAGCCGGCTAAAATTATAAAGATAAGCATCACAGCCATCAGAGAGCGGCCAGTCCAATAAAGCCCTGGAAAGTTAACACGGCGTATCTCAAGTAATGACATGACAAAAACGATATAAGCGATATTGGAGAACAATATCGGCACACTGACCAGATAAATCCAGTTGAGCTTAAAGAGTTCAGGAAAGACCAGCAGGGACATGCTGTTATAGAGAAGATTACCCAATATGAACAGCGCATACATGGCTTCTACCATTCGCTGACGAGCCAGTGATAATGTTGCGTAATAAATACCCAGACCTAAAAAAATGCCTAAACTGAGTAAAACCAGGGCGTTGCCCGGTTTGATAGCATGCCGGTAATCGGCCAGCGTATTCAGATAAGGTTCTGGTTGAGCCAGAAAGAAGGGGCCTGACATCTCACCGATCAGGCGGTATGTTCCTGCTGCCAGTGTTATTTCGCGGCCATGGCGCAAAAAGAAGGGGTTATCGGCATTACTTTGTATTCCACCTTCTAGGCGGGCGATTTTGTGCCGGTTAGAATCAAATACATGTAGCTGGAAAAGGCCAATGGTACTGGAGTTTTTAAAATCCAGTACATAGCGGCCGCTATTGGCGACACTGAAGTCGGCCTGATACCAGAAATGCCCGCCGGTTGCCTCTACACCGCTGACTGAACGAAGCCCGCTGCTCGCCAGCTCAGTTTCATTTTGATAAGTCCAGGCTGAATCCGTGGCCTGAAACCAGCTGATTTGAAGTGGCTGAGGCGCGGCCCGGCAGGACGATGTGACTGTAAAAAGTAGCAGTGCGGTCAGTAGCGTAATTAATGTAACAGATTGATTGCTGCGGAAGGTGGACAAATAACGGGATTGCATAGCCAGTAAAATACTCTTTTAATACACTTAGTGACACTTAGATATACAGTAGAGCATAGCACTTTTTTAAGCGTTGACGGGCTAATCGCAGTTAAAATATAAACAGTTATTTTCAAGGCATGAATGTTTAACAAAAGTATTGATCAAAAAACCGCTTGGTTTTAATCATTTGATACTTGCTTTGAATGGAATCAGGTGTCTGGAAAGTGATAGAAACAACGAAAACATGAATAAATGGCTGCCTGTTTTTGTAATATGTTCAGTCGCAAAAGGCTAGACGGCATCATTTAGACTCTGTTTTATGATGCATTGATGTCTTGCATCAGGCTTTTTTGCGTGGGGCATAAGTCGAGCCACCATTGATCGCACGCTCGTTGAGTTCCTTTGCAAAGGCTTCGGCATGTTGCGTCACGTCTTTTAAACTACCGGAGCGTATGCCATCAATTTTTGAGGTGCCCTGTCCGATCGTGTAACGGTGCCAGTCTCCTTCTTCCATTCCTGAGGGGGCTTCTGTTTTTTCGACGCTGATGACATGATAGATTCGGGGTTTCATTTTCAGTTACCATTTTGAGTTTTTGTGGTTTAAAAACGCTGCATCGTGATGCGCTAATAACAAACGAAAGCTCAGCTCTCGTTTGTCTTTGTTAGCCGCTGGTTAACGCGCTGCTTCTGCGCCGCGATATGAACGGTTCTGGTTGTTTGAGCGAGGCTTTGCTGCAGTTCGTCTGCTGTTTTTATTGGCAGACTGTTTGCGCGAATTCTG
This sequence comes from Gammaproteobacteria bacterium, assembly GCA_029882395.1. Lineage (GTDB taxonomy): Bacteria > Pseudomonadota > Gammaproteobacteria > SZUA-229 > SZUA-229 > JAUVDT01. The sequence goes on along the minus strand of JAOUKT010000001.1, from coordinate 144,204 downwards.
TTGCTGGCCGCGTCCATTTTGTATCGGCTCCGGCTTGATCGACGGATCCGGTTTATAGTCGTCAAACACAACTTTAGGTATCTCGCGCTTAATCAGTCGTTCAATGTCTTTGAGTAACTTCAGTTCATCCACACAGACCAGTGACATAGCCTCACCTTCATTACCGGCCCGACCGGTACGGCCAATACGGTGAACATAGTCCTCTGCTACATTGGGCAGCTCAAAATTGACGACATGTGGTAACTGGTTAATATCGATACCACGAGCAGCGATATCGGTGGCCACCAGAACGCGTGTTTTTCCGGATTTGAATTCAGACAGTGCTTTGGTGCGTGCGCCCTGACTTTTATTGCCGTGTATGGCTGCGGCGCTAATACCGTCGGTATTAAGCTGTTCGGTCAGGCGGTTGGCAACGTGTTTAGTACGGGTAAAAACCAATACCTGTTGCCAGTTTTCAGAGCCAATTAAAAAAGAAAGCAGTTCGCGCTTACGTTTTTTATCAACCGGGTGCACGACTTGAGAGACACGTTCAGAGGCCGTATTGCGCTGCGCCACTTCTACCAGAGCGGGTGAATTTAGCAGGCTATTTGATAGCGTTTTAATTTCATTGGAGAAGGTGGCTGAAAATAATAAGGTTTGTTTTTTCTCAGGCAACAGGGCCAGAACTTTACGGATATCACGAATAAAACCCATATCGAGCATGCGGTCCGCTTCGTCGAGTACCAGTATTTCAACCTGTGAAAGGTCAATGGTTTTCTGGCTGACGTGATCAAGCAGGCGCCCCGGTGTGGCAACTAATATATCCACGCCATCACGAATTTTTTTAATTTGCGGGTTAATGCTAACGCCACCAAAAATAACAGTGGATTTTAATGGCAGGTGCTTGCCATAAGTGTCGACGCTTTCTGCCACCTGTGCTGCCAGTTCACGGGTGGGGGTTAATACCAGGGCTCGAATAGCGCGGCTTTTTTTTGTAGAAGCCGAACTCATTAAGCGTTGTAATAATGGCAGGGTGAAACCGGCTGTTTTTCCGGTACCCGTTTGCGCGCCACCCATAATGTCGCGGCCCTCAAGGATATAAGGAATGGCCTGTTGTTGTATTGGTGATGGCGAGCTGTAGCCCTTTTCGGACACGGCACGGAGTAATTCGGTGCGTAAACCGAGTGATTCAAATGACATACTAAGGTATTCTCCAAAAATGTATATTATGATTTGCCTATTCAATACACATGATTGGGTCACATGGTTTGGACCGGTCTAGGCGTTATCTAGTTAAGTGTTACTAAAGGAATCGTGCTGGATTACCGCAGTGTAGACAGGTGCAGACCGAAGTGCACCAGAAGTTGGAAAAGATTATAACAGATATCGATCGATATGGGTGATAATAAAATGCCGGTGGCCGTTGCTCGTTTTCTATCTTAAGGTTATCTGCGAATTGTTCTGTCATGATAAAAAGGATCAGCTTATGAAATTAACAATATCATTTAGTTTTAGGGTGGTTTTTGGCACTTTGCTTTTGCTTGTTGCGCCGAGTGTTTTTGCTGCCAATGTCAAAATTACGCCATTGGGCAGCCATGACGGTGAGTTTTGTGTCTTTGACCGGGCATTGATTTTAGAAGACCCTGATGGAACCCGGATTTTATATGATGCCGGTCGTACTGTTGCCGGTGCCAGTGATGCACGTCTTGGTAAAATTGATGTCATTCTGGTCAGCCATATGCACGGTGATCATGTCGGTAACAGCCATCTGAAAGCGGTTAATGCCGGCACCTGTGCGAAGCCGGACACGTCGGTACCGGCACTACCGAATACAAATACGGTTAATATCGCGCTGGAAAAAAACAGTGTGATTGTGACGGGCAGCGAAATGCCAAAGTTTTTTGCAGCGAAGCTTAAAAAACTAGGTGGTAATGCCTCACACTCACAACTGGTGCGGTTTGGCGGTTCAAAACAAATCGGTTCGGTATCGCTGACAACGGTTCCGGCGGTGCATTCAAACGGTATAGCCGGAGCAATGATGGGGGGCGAATTAGGCCATATGTTAGATGCCGCAGGCTTAACGGCCTATGCCGGGCCACCGACAGGTTATGTCGTGACGTTTTCAAATGGGCTGGTGGTTTATTTATCAGGTGATACGGGCATCACTGCTGAACAGGAAACCGTGGTGCGGCAGTATTATGGTGCCAGGCTGGCTGTGATGAATATCGGTGATACCTATACCACGGGACCAAAAGAAGCGGCTTACGTTATTAATAAACTGATAAAACCGGCTTCAGTGATTGCATCACATGCCAACGAGGCCGCAACTAAAAATGGCGAGCTGATTAGCGGTACGCGAACTGATCGCTTTATAAAAGCCACTAAGGCAGCGGTTTATTTGCCGTTAAGCGGGCGAACAATGGAGTTCAATAAAGCCGGTAAGTGTGTTTCTGGTTGTTAAGCTATGATGTCACAGCACATTTATAGTGTTTTTAATGCTGTCTGCTATAAGTAACGGGCAGCATATACTTTTTAACTGATAAAGTGGTTTTCACCTTGAATAAATTTAATACGCATCTCCTGCTTGCCGGTTTTTTTCTGCTGAGCCTGTTATCACAATATGCCGCTGCCCATGGTATGAGTGAGGCAGATAAACTGGCTATTATCGAAGGCGGCAATTTGCGTTATATGTGGCTCGGTGCCAGCCATATGCTGTCGGGTTTCGATCACCTTGCCTTTGTTTTTGGCATTATCTTTTTTCTCAATAACTTGCGTGATATTGTTAAATATGTCACGGCTTTCACGCTGGGGCACAGTGTTACTTTAATTTTTGCTACTTTCAATGCGATTCAGCTTAACTATTTTCTGGTTGATGCTGTGATTGCACTGAGCGTCTGTTATATCGCCTTTGCCAATATTGATGGCTTTCGTAAATACCTCAATATTGCAGCACCTAATATGATGCTGATGATTACCGGGCTGGGCTTGATTCATGGCTTTGGCCTGTCTAGCCGGTTACAAGAGTTGCCACTAAGCCAGGACAGCTTGCTGCTTAATATTATTTCATTCAATTTAGGCATTGAACTGGGTCAGCTGGCGGCGCTGGTAGTGATGCTGCTGTTGATCGCTGCCTGGCGCCATACACATTTCTTTAAAGCCTTCAGCCTGCTTGCAAACTATCTGCTGATATTATCAGGCCTGTTGCTTTTTCTGCAGCAAATGCATGGCTATACACACAATACGGATCCGCAAGCGTATCAGTCAGCGGCCGGCTCATCCAGTGCTTACCCCGCCGCACTTTCCACTGACCAGTGGAAGGATACGATTCTGATCAATCTGCCGGCGCGCGGTGAAACAGAGTATAAATTGAGTTTTCAAAAGCATGCCCCGTTTGAGTATAGCTGGGCGACGGCAGGCGCTGAATTGTTTTATGATTTTCATGCAGAACCGGCAGCCGACTCAGGCGGCTCTTTTAAAAGTTTTAAAAAAGCCACGGCGAATCAGTCCAGCGGTTCATTGACCAGTTTGTTTGCCGGAATGCATGGCTGGTACTGGAAAAATAATAACCCGTATCCTGTGACGGTGACCTTAAAAACAAAAGGTGAATATCAGCGCATGGATAAAAAGCCAATAAGAGCGGCCAGGCCTGTCAAGCGCTCAACATCAACAAGTCACGAATCGATTTTTTAATTTTTCTGGAGACTGAAAATGTCATTTAAAATAGTGTTTCTGGGTATCTGCTTCAGCTGGTTTTCTTTAGCGGCGGTTGCGGGTAGTGGCCATGATCATGCAAGCGATCACGGTCATTCGCATTCGCATTTGCCGGTGGATTCAGTTGCCGCGAAAGCCAACGCTACTAAAATATTGGCCGCACTGGTTAAAAGAAACGTGGTCGATAAAAGCTGGGCTGCTGTTAAGGCCACGTCGGTTGAGCAAAAAGAAATTAAAGGTAATCCGGAATGGGTGGTTATTTTTGATAATGCAGGGCTTGCAGATAAGAGCAAAAGAAAGCTGTACCTGTTTTTAACCCTGGGTGGTGATTATATTGCTGCAAATTATAGCGGCAAATAAACCGATCAATATGCAGCGCTGTTTAACACGGGCGCTGCTATTGTATTAATGCTTAACCTTTCATTTAAGTAACAGCTCTTCATCAATAGCGTGATAACAGCTTGCAGCGTCGATAAGTGAGTTAGCGGTCAGGGCTGCAACAGCATAAACTTCGGCGCTGACATTATATTTATGCCTGACCTTTTTCAGTAGCAAATCAAAGTCGCCGTCACCGGATAATAAAATAATCGTATCAACTGCTTCGGCGATTTCCATAATGTCAATGGCAATGCCGACATCCCAGTCACCCTTGGCTGAGCCATCACTGCGCTGAATATAAGGTTTTAGTTTGACAGTAAAGCCGATATGTTTGAGAGCATCCTGGAACTTTAATTGTTTGTCATCGCCACGGTGAATCGCATAAGCGGTTGCACTAACAATTTCTCCCTGACACTCGATTGTTTGCCATAGCTTTCGGTAATTAAACTGCCGACCATATTGCTGGCGCGTGGTGTAATAAATATTTTGAACATCAACAAATATGGCTATTTTTTTCAAAAAAATTCACTGTGTCAGTTTAATTGCCGGGCTTTAAAAAAGCACATTTTGGTGCATTCTAATACAGGCGAGTCAGTTTTGCATGATAGAGCTCGCCAGAAACATGCTGCTCAAATGACTGATTTATGTCCGTGAAACGTTAGTAAACGCTAATGTCGAGTAAAATATCGGCTTATTCGGCTTATATTGTCTAATTGCAGGCATTCAACAAAGTTCTGGTCTTGAATTTCATATTTTGTGATTTATAATAGCCATTGTAGTGTCTATGGATAGAATCCTGTTACACTGCAAGGCGCTACATACTACCCTGGTTCTTGTCAGAAGTTATCTCCTGTTAATTACCTCGCAAGGTTTGTAACAGCTCACAACTTTTAAAATATTAAAGAGGTACATCATGGCAACTGGAACCGTAAAATGGTTTAACGAATCTAAGGGCTTCGGCTTTATCACTCCTGATGATGGTAGCAAAGATGTTTTTGCTCATTTCTCAGCAATCGCAAGTGATGGTTTCCGTACTCTGGCTGAAGGCCAGAAGGTAACTTTCGATGTGGAAGACGGCCCAAAAGGTCCTCAAGCTTCAAACATTCAGGTTTAAATGACCTGTTGGTTTTTGGTTTGAGAAAAACCCTGTGTTAATCACGGGGTTTTTTTTGCCTGTGATTTATACAGTGGTTTCTGAAGCCGCTACATCTATCTTGTCTGGCTCAGTCTATTGAAATCCTGTATGCTGCACGGCCGTTGATAGAGCGCTTTTTGTTGGCTGTCCGTGATGAGAGATGATTGCATGAACTTTAATGCCTTAGGTTTATCGGCCGCTATTCTGCAGGCCTTGGCCGAGAAAGGTTATGAAAAGCCGACGCCGATCCAGGCACAGGCAATTCCGCCAATACTAGCAGGTAAAGACGTGATGGCGGCTGCTCAAACGGGTACCGGTAAAACAGCCGGTTTTACCTTGCCGATTCTTCAGCGCTTATCAACAGGCCGTGCCGCTCAGGCCAATCAGGTACGTGCACTTATTTTAACACCGACGCGCGAACTGGCCGCTCAAGTGGCAGAGAATGTCTCTACTTATGCTAAGAACCTGTCTTTGCGTTCGGCGGTGGTGTTTGGCGGCGTAAAAATCAATCCCCAGATGATGACTCTGCGCCAGGGGGTTGATGTGATGGTGGCGACACCGGGGCGTTTGTTGGACTTATATAATCAGAACGCGATCAAGTTTAATCAGTTAGAAGTGCTGGTTTTAGATGAAGCTGATCGCATGTTGGATATGGGTTTTATTACTGATATCAAAAAAATTCTGAGCCTGTTGCCCAGTCAACGTCAGAACCTGATGTTTTCGGCGACATTTTCTGCCGATATCCGCAATCTGGCGAAAGGCTTAGTCAATAAGCCGGTTGAAATCTCGGCGACACCACGCAATGCTACAGCGCCAACGGTAGAACAATGGATTTGTCCGGTTGATAAAAAGAAAAAATCGGCATTGTTATTAAAATTAATAGACGATTATCAATGGCAGCAGGTTTTGGTGTTTACTAAAACCAAACAGGGTGCAAACCGTCTTACACGGGTCCTGGAAGAAGCCGGCATAAAAGCGGCACCTATACACGGCAATAAAAGCCAGGGCGCACGGACAAGAGCGTTAAACAGTTTTAAAGATGGCTCTGTACAGGTGCTGGTAGCCACGGATATCGCAGCACGGGGTTTAGATATCGACCAGCTGCCACAAGTGGTTAACTTTGACCTGCCCACGGTGGCAGAAGATTACGTGCACAGAATAGGTCGCACAGGCAGAGCAGGATCAAACGGCCAGGCCATATCATTAGTCAGTGCTGACGAGTTTGATCAGTTGGCCGATATTGAGCGGCTGACACAGAAATTACTAAAGCGGAAATTAATCGACGGCTTTGAGCCGCATCATAATCTGCCGGAATCCAGACTGGATAGCCGGCCGATAAAAGCTAAAAAGCCGAAAAAGCCCAAAAAAGCAAAACCGGGCCTGCGTGCTACAGACAATGCACAGGGCCATAAAAAAGACGGCCGTAAAACGGATTTCAAGAAAACACAGACTAAGAAAAATACTGGCGCTAAAAACCAGAGCAAGAAGAAACACAGCGATACAGTAAAAAACGATAACGCTGCCGGTAAGACGATTTTTAGTTCAAACAAAAAAACAAAAAAACAGAACAACAGATAAGAAGTATTTTATATTTATTATGGGTGGCCATCATATTAGGCAGAGATGCCGAAAGTGATCAGAGCTCAAATAACGTGCTGACAGCCAGTGTTGTTTTAACAAAGTTTTTCACTAACTATCCTCAGATGAGAAAATTTTAGTAACAACAACTTATATTATGCCCAGAGCAATTGCTCTGGCGGTAAGCTGGTGTTTGTTGCTGGCATTGAGTTTCTTTCTTGCATTATTTAAATGAAACAGAACAGTGGTATATGAAATAGATAATATTTTCGCTGTTTCGTCTGCTGTTTTTCCATAAGCTGTCCATTTCAGGACTTCTATTTCTCGGATACTTAGCATCTTAATGTCGGTGTTACTGTCAATCAGTAAACGTTCTATATTAATTTGCAGATGATGGGCGAGTATTTCAAATAACGATAAATGATGAAGTGTGTCTTTCCTGCAGCTAGCGTTAGAAGGTAGTGAAATACATAACATGCCATCACCTCCTAAATGACTTTTGATTGGGATGGTTATACCGTGCTGTAGACCGAAGTTGATCGAATCGTTCCAGAACGGCTGTGTTGTTGTATCGGATTTCTTTATCAGTTCATATGCGTTCCATACCAGAGTCTTGCGGGATTTGTTTGCAGACTGAAATTTTGGATCAATGTCGGCGTATTGTTTTTCCCTGTAATGCCTCATCCATGCTTCGGGGCAGCAGCTAACTGATTGTTGTGGCGCCTGTAAAATATGCGGACAGGGCTGCCACAGATATTTGAAGTTTTGGATATTAAATTTTCTGAGTATTGATTCCCCTATGGCATAAACCTGCTGGTGTGTGCCTGCACGCTGCATTTGATACAGGCAGTCGATTAAAAAGTGGTTTTGCATGGCTATTCCTGAATACCGGTTTGTTAAAGTTTTCGCGTCACAGGTTTAGTGAACTGATAGATTTAGCAGTGGTCTTCTTTATGTGTTTTATGAGACTCTAATAAAAACAATTATAGGATACGACTGGCATGAAACAATACAGGTTATCCCTTATCTGGCTTGGCTTTATTTTATTACCAACAATGGCGTTGTCTCAAGATAACAAGGTGGCACCTGCTACCCCTTCATATACAATTCCAGCCTGGTTCAAGCACAGTTTTCTTGAAATCAATGAGGATAGCAAGGAGGCTGATGCTGAAAATAAGCATCTGATATTATTCATGCATCTTGAGGGATGTCCGTATTGCTCCCGAATGCTGGATGAAAATTTCCGCACGGGTGAAACTAAAGACTATATACAAAAAAACTTCCAGCTTATTGCTATCAATATTCTCGGAGACCGCGAGGTGCAATGGGATGAAGATACAGTGTATAGCGAAAAAGCACTGGCGCGTCAGCTCAAGGTGCATTTTACACCGACGATAGTGTTTATGAACTCAAAAGGCCGGCGAGTACTGCAGTTAAACGGCTACCGTAAACCGGCAACATTGATGCATGCATTTAATTATGTGATTGATAAGCAGTACTATAAAATGAAACTGGCTGAGTATATTAAACTACAAAACAAGCCTGTCTATCGTTTGATGTCTCACCAATTATTTAGCGAAATCACCGATTTTTCTGTTTATAAAAAACCGCTGGCAATTTTATTTGAAAATAAAGACTGCGCTGGCTGTGAAGAGTTTCACCAGAAGGTATTGCAGCATAAACAGGTGCTAGAAGAGCTTTCTCACTTCAAGCTGGTTCGGCTCGATAGCTATTCAGACAAAACGATTACCGATGTCGATGGCAATATAACCACAGCCGCTGACTGGGCCAGCAGGCTAAAGCTGGACTACCGGCCCGGTACGGTGCTGTTTGACAAGGGCAGCGAAGTCACACGCGCGGATGGGCGGCTGTATCATTTTCATTTTAAAGAAATGCTGCGTTATGTCAGTAGCGGACAGTATTTTGAATATGCCAGTTATAACCAATACCTGACTGCCAGGCAGAAAGAGCTACGCGCTGCCGGTGTACAGATCGACTATGGGCAATAATAATGGGCAGTCAGGGGTGATTCTGCTACAATTTTACTCTGACTGATAGCGGTTTGTTCTGCTCAGCCATTACTGCTATTACCATTTATTGAGAATCAATATGCGAAGTGATGTTTTAGAACGTGTCTATGAAATTATTAAAGCGGCCCCGCATTCTTCGCAATCGTTGCTGCTGTTTGCTTTATTAAAAACTCTGGATATACAAAAAGGGGGGCATATGTATTTGCTCTCCAAGTTAAAGGATATGACGGCAGAAAACCGTCAGCTTGCTTATGGCCTGATGGAATTGATGGCAGAAAACCAGACTATGAGTGAAGACTGGCAGGCTAAGCTGCAGTTAATCGAATCGGCTATACGTTCCAATACCTGAGCGGCTTGTTTATGAATGCTGATCTTTTTTCTGATTCGGAAAGCTGTCACGTTATAGATTTGCAAGGTGCAGATATTTTATTTTATCCGAATTTTTTTGATGACGAAGAAGCCGATTATTATTTTAATGAACTGTTGCGTCAGCTGGAATGGACGCAGCACCGTATCAGGCTATACGGTAAAGAATACGATGTTCCCAGGCTCAGTGCCTGGTATGCCGACCAGGGTAAAAGCTACGGGTATTCTGGCTTACGCTGTGCTGGTCTGCCGTGGATAGCGCTTCTAAAAACACTTATGAGCCGGGTAAATGCATTATGCAGTGCTCCTTTTAATAGTGTTCTGGCTAACCGCTATCGAAATGGTGCGGACGGTGTTGGCTGGCATGCTGATGATGAGCCTGAACTGGGCTCTGAACCGGTAATAGCATCATTGAGTTTCGGTCAGCACAGGTGTTTTCAGTTAAAACATAAAACACATAAATCTTTAAAAAAGTCTTTTATACTGCCTCATGGCAGTTTGCTCATCATGCAGGGAAAAACTCAGGCAAACTGGCTGCATCAAATTCCAAAAAGCAGCAAAGCAATGCAAGAAAGAATTAATTTAACCTTCCGCCATGTTTCATAACGTTTATATTTATTTAAATCATCTCAGGCAGGCTTATATGTTTAAAAAAATATCAGATATTTCACTAAGTAAATATTACTGGCTTGGCTTGCTGATCCTGGCTGTCAGTCTTGAAGTATCTGCTTTGTTTTATCAGTATGTGCTTGGCTATCTGCCTTGTGTTTTGTGTATACATGTGCGGATTCTGGTTTTTGCAATAATGCTAGTGGCGGCATTTGCATTCGCTTATCTCAAAAAGAAATACGTGGTTTTTATTTCTCAACTGCTGATGGTGTTATTGTCAGCCGCTTTGTTTGAAAGGTCATACCAGCTATTGGGTACGGAGCGTGGTTTTGTATTCGGTGACTGCAATATGGAATCCGGACTGCCTGTCTGGTTCGCACTTGACCGCTGGATACCTTCTGTTTTCAAAGTTTGGGAGGCTTGCGGTTACACCCCCGAACTGTTGTTTGGAATAACGATGTCAGAAGCTCTTATTGTGCTGTCGGCTATTTTGCTTTTACTCAGTAGCGCTATGTTACTGGTTTTGTTTTTTAGGCGTGATTATAAAAAGACGTGAACGAAAGCTGTTAATAGTGCAAGCCGTTAAGCTGTGGTTTTTTAAATAAGCGTGCAACGGCTGAACGGATATTGTTTCACCGGCAGGGGATAAACGCTCTGAACGATTTCAGAGCGTTTATAAAGAACCGTTTAGTAAACGATAGTTCGTGCGGCAAAGACGATACCTGCAAAAAGAACAACAAATACAACTACCATGATCTTCATTCCGCGCATTACTTCAACATCAGTTTGTTCAGACATTTTAAAACTCCACCATTTGTTTGTTGATTGCCTTACGGCTATTTATAATTCGCTTTCAAGCTTACAGCCTTGATTGATGCTTTGGAATTTCAAATATCTGATGCTGGGATAAGTGAATTCTTGAGCAAATTACTCGGTTATTTGTAAGGTTATTGTCTGCGCAAGAGATGCGCTTGTAAGCAAGGCCGGCCTGCTGGCTTTTCTGCCGCATAGCGATACGCAGTTGGCCTGTTTGGCATAGAGATTGTTGAAATTAAGAGTGACTGAAAACCATTAGACGCGTGGCGACATCGAAAGCGATTGTGCTATGGTTGAGTTTTAAAAACCTTAAACTGATAAACTATTTGATTCAGAAAAAGGCTACTGATCTTGTCTTATGCCCAGGTAATGCTGTTATTGCTGTTAGCTGGCCGTGATTCTGAATCAGCCTGACATCTTCTCGCCCGGCTATTGCCGTTGTAGATGGCTTAATCAATAGCTTGCTTCGATGGTCTTGCACGGGCAAAAACAGAGCTGACCGATAGTGAGATTATGTCAGAACCGAAAATATGAATAATAAATAAACGATAGTAGCGCTTATGAAATCAGAAATACTACGCAGTGAATTAATGGCAAAAGGCCTGACTCGGGAGTCATTAAATGAGGATCCTTTTAAACAGTTTGAATCATGGTATCGGGATGCCTTAAGCACGGATATTTCTGAACCCACTGCTATGGTGCTGGCCACTGTCGATGCCGAAGGTCAGCCCTGGCAGCGAATGGTATTACTGAAAATGTTTGATGCCAGTGGTTTTGTTTTCTTCACAAATTACGCCAGCCGTAAAGCAGTACAGATATCTGCAAATGCAAAAGTCAGTTTGTTATTTCCCTGGCAAGCACTGGGCAGGCAGGTCAAAATCACCGGCCTTGCCGAGAAGGTTTCAGTGGCCGAATCAATTAAATACTTTGCGAGCCGACCGCGTGGCAGCCAAATTGGTGCCTGGGCCTCACATCAAAGCCAGGTGGTAACCAGCCGGGCTATGCTGGATACCTTGTTTAATCAGATGAAGCATAAATTTGCCCGTGGCGAGGTGCCTTTGCCGTCTTTTTGGGGCGGTTACCGGGTAGTGCCAACCAGCTTTGAATTCTGGCAGGCCCGGGACAGCCGTTTGCATGATCAGTTTTTGTATCAGCCAGGGTCTGAAAAACAATGGCAGCTTCAGCGACTGGCGCCATGAGCTGCGTCACGCGGAGACCTTTAGAGCTGATGGTTTCTATCGAAGAGACGGGGGGAAGTGCTGTGCAATGGTCTGCACAACAGTTGTTAGCTGGCCTGGAAAGGGCCGGCTTATTGAAGTGTTTTCACCGGTCTTATCCAGGGCGAAGTCGATAGCTTGCCGCGGAAATCAGCGATGGCCGCTCTGGCTTCTTTACGTGTAGGGTATGCACCCGAGAGCAGTATGTTCCAGGTTTTACCCTGCACCTCAATCTGGGTGCTCAGGTTGTTTGACAGATGATGCTTTTGAGCAAAGTTATTCAGGTTCTGCATTGAGCTGGTAGCCACAACCTGGACCGCGTAATAATCAGCAGGTATTTCCATGATGCTGCTATAGCTGATGCCAGCGGCTGCAGACATGGTGTTTTCATTGACAGTCGTCTCTGCCATCGGCATTTCATCAGCCGCTGGCTGGGCTTCAGTTACGGTGCTTTTTTCGACAGGTGGGGATATGCCTGAAGACTCTGCCATCACCGCTTGCTCACTGTTTGTATCCATATTGGCGTCATTTTGTGCTTCATTAGCCGGCTCACTGCTGGGCTCTTCAGTGGCGATCATCGCGGCTTCATTATCAGTTTTTTCTGCTGCTGTGGCTTGCATATTGATACAGGAAAATAAACTGAATACAATAATTGGTAACATTTTTTTGGGCAATAATGCATTATTGTTTTGTGTTTTCAAAGCCTAACATCCTCTAAACTAATAATTTGGCCTAGTGTACCGCATGTCATCGCTATCTAAAAATTATTATTGCAATATTGCGGTGCAAGAATGGCTGCGTTAGCGGCTCTTTCTGCAAGCGGGTTTATGCTTAACAAAAGGTGATAAATATGAATGTGTTCTGGCTGGTGATAATTATAAGCGTGGTTGTTATTGCGGCATCTATTGCAGGCATGAGATATTTTGATACGGCAAACAGCAATAAAAAAGATAAAAAAGAGCATTAGATGTATTCGCCGATACAGAAGCCGCAGGCCCTGAGATGAAAAAGTTATATGCTTCAGCTGACCGCTTACTGGTCTATCATTTGCAAAATGCACTTGCCTCTGAGGGAATCAATTGCGTTATAAATAACGACATGATCTATAGCCTGGCCGGTGAAGTACCAGTCAATGAAGTTTGGCCTGAGTTATGGCTAAGCGATGAGTCTCAGCTGAAAAAGGCGAGAAAGATTCTGTCAGAACTGTTAATACCACTGAAATGCAGGCCGGGTTTATGGCATTGCCGTCAATGTGGTGAACAGCACGAATCTCAGTTTACAGAATGCTGGCAATGCGGCCTTGAGAACAACGGCTAATTATGAGCTGTTTTTTTCCCGGCGACGATAATAATATTTCATCCAGATCGGTGCTGCCAGTGTGGTATAGGCAATCACCAGGATAATGCCTGCAACAAAACCGCCCAATAGGCCCGGTGCTCCTGACAAATGATAAATATAAGCAAATATCAATACCAATCAAACCAGTGCCACCGGGATAAGGCCGGGAATGTCCGTATTACGGTGTAAATATTTAATCAAGGGTGTCAGCAGATTGGCAGCGACCGGCGCCAGTACAAAGAACAGGCTGACATAAAAGATAACGGATACGATGTTTGATATCGCTAGCTGAGCGCTGTTTGAAAACTCGTAGATCACCGCCAGCAAAAAGATACCCAGCAAACCATCAATCACGGCCGTTCCCAGTATAATCTGGCCTTCGATGCTATTGTGTCGGCCAAGGTCAGATAAAACCCTGACGGTTATGCCGATACGGGTGGCAGTTAAGGTGCCACCGATAAAAAGCGAGACGATAAGTGGCAGTTCAAAAAGCCAGTAACTGCTTGTGAAGCCGGGCAAGAAGGGCAGTATAAAGCCACTAAGAGCAACCAGTGCGGCCCTGGCACCAGACTGTATTAACTTTTCGATCTGGGTTTAGAGCCCGACTTCAAATAACAAAAGAATAATGCCCAGTTCAGCCAGCAATTTGAGCACCTCATTGGGTGTCACCCAGCCAAGCAATGATGGCCCCAGTAATACACCGGCGAGTAGTTCTCCGATAATTGCAGGCAGATTGAAACGCGTCGCCAGCTCAGTAAAAATAGTCTGGCTGTGAGCAATATGGCCGCGATTTGTAAGAGTATTAATTCCTGCGCCATAAATGATACTCAATCATCTGGCCTGAGCTTAGCTGCAAAGGTAACTACTTTTTCTGTTCTAGCTCAAATATACTTTAAATAACATGCATCAGTGGTGATAAAATCACAGCTGAACCATTGAATAAATGTTGATGAGTGTAAGCTGCCGGATCATTGCTAATAACAGGCTGACCTCAATCGCTGGTGTAAGCGCGTTACAGATAACTCGCTTCGGCAGCGGCCATAACGCCCAGGAAATCTGCCCTGAAGTATCCGCAGGCAAATGATTGAAGGCAGCCTGGGTGATTTTTTATAGTCTGATAAGCCGGCTTCAAAGCAGCGAGGTGTTGTTAGTTATTTAATAATGGAACGTATACCCAGGCAAGATAAACTAAACAGCAGGCGGAGCCATCATGGTCAGGTAATGAGGTCACCGTCTCGGCTGTCGACGGGGCAGGCAGAGTGCAGGTGCTGGTTGCCGTAAGTTTGCAGGCTTTTGTAAAGAGTGATCAAAAAAATATAATTCAGGAAGCTGACAGATGCAAAATAAATATAAAATTATTGTGCTTCTTCTATTGATTGTAACGGGTATAGGTTTACAGTTATCCGGTCTGCTAGAGCCGAAAGAGATTATTGCTTTTTCGAGACAATACGCAGATCAGTGGTGGTTGATGATATTGCTGGTAGTGGTACAGGCTGTTTTGTTTACCTTTGCTCTGGCGGGTTCTTTATTTCTGTGGGTGGCAGCGGCGTTGTATCCACCCTTAACGGCCAGTATTATCCTGGCGGCAGGGGCTGCTCTTGGCGGGCTGTCAGCTTATTTCTTTTCACAGCGGTTAACAGCTGGCTGGATTGAGAGAGTGCAAACATCAAAGGTATATTCAATGCTCAGGCAGAATGATAATTTTTTCATTTTACTGGCCATGAGGCTGATGCCGGCTTTCCCTCATTCTGTTGTTAATTACAGTTCGGGCATATTGAAGGTAAATGTGTTTTCATTTTTAGTGGCGGCGCTAATTGGGGTCGCCACTAAGTCGTATGTGTTTTCGACCGTGATCTATCAGGCTGCCACCAGCGGCTCGGTTTATGACCTGCTGGATATCTATGTGCTGTCACCATTAATTGTTCTTTCATTAATCATGTTTTTTGCGGCACTCTTAATTAACAGATTTTATTTTAAACAGAGTTTGAAAAAGTAGCCAGGGTGATTGTGTATGCCACACGTAATGATTGACTGCTCAGCAGATATACTGAATGACAATGCGCTGGCGTCATTGGTCAAAAATGTTCATCAGGCAGTGGCTAATACGGGTTTGTTTAATGTTGAAAATATTAAAACACGGTGCGTACCTGCACGCCATTACCGTGTCGGTAATGGCAATAAAAGTTATATCCATGTTGAGATACGCATTAGACCTGGGCGCGATATTGCGGATAAGAATGTATTGAGCGCATCGGTGTTAAATATAATAAAAAAAGACCGGCTGTCTGATGTGGTGACTGTTGAAATAATCGATATGGATAGCAGCTGTTACAGTAAATACAGCAGCTGAATATGTTTACAAATACCGGGAAAGATTTTTCTCTGCCAGTGCATAGCCATAATCAATCATTTCACTTGCGCGATAAAATTCAAGAATTTTACAGGCGTTACACGGCACTTCTAATAAGTGATCCGGGTTATAGCCGGCCACCTTGAAGCGGCTAATGGTATTTTGCATGGATTCATAGGTTTTAAGCATGACATCAAAAACATCAGCCTGTTTAATTTGTTGTGGCCGGTACTTTTTCTGGAGTTTGTCTATGTAATTAGAAATGTCCGCTAGGTATTTGTTTTCTACCTGTCGGGGGCTATCAGTGTGTTTTTTTTCGTTAATCAGTTCTCGCTTGCCGCTTAAGCTGACGGCAATGGTGATGTCTGTGAGCTGGCTCAGTGTCGGGGCAACAGGCACGGGGTTCAGTACCGCGCCGTCTACCAGAAGCCTGCCGTGGTAGGAGACAGGTGTGAATATCGTCGGGATTGATATCGAAGCTCTGATGGCTTCGAATAAGGAGCCCTTATCAAACCAGACCTCTTTTTCTGTATCCAGGTCGCAGGCTACCGCTGTAAACTTGATCGGTAAATCTTCGATGTTGATATCACCGAGTAACTTTTCGAGGGTCTGCATGATTTTGTCGCCACTGAATAGCCCGGACATGCTATAGGCAAAATCAAGCAGTTTAAGCACGTCACGCTTTTGCAATGCACGGAGCCAGCCCTCGAAGGTGTCGAGTTTGCCGGCACCGTAAATACCCCCAACCAGAGCCCCGATTGATGAACCGGAAATGGTTTTTATTTCGTAATTATGTTCTTCAAGCCAGTGAATGATGCCAATGTGGGTTAGTCCTCTGGCTCCACCGCTGCCTAATACAAGAGATACTGTTTTTTTGCGATTGCCCATTGAGTGTCCATGCCTACGATATCGTCTCGACTAAATAATATAATACAAGCAGAAGAAGTGAAAAGCAGTAAGTATTAAGTTAAGTGGTAATTTTTTTTCAAAAACTCTGCTATCGCTGTGGCATTACCCTGAAACACAACCCGTTCGCTTTTTTTGGTAAGCTGATAATCATACATAGGGTCATAATAATCAGTTAAAAGCTTTATTATCCACTCTTTATGAGGGCTGTCATCATTACTCGATAGCTGTGTGCTAATGGCGTTACGCATAATCTGATCTATTATTTTAAAACGCTCGCCCCCCAGTCTTCGCTGAACTCTTGATAGTGAGGCGAGTAATTGTTCTGACCAGAGTTCGAAGCCATTTGCTTCACCATGTATCGACTGGTATTCCTGTAATGAGTTGCTGATGTATTCATCAAAGATAATATCAGTTCTTGTTTCCACTGTTTCTTCAAGCAGTATCAGTGGTGATGCTTTCATTTTTGAGTAGAGCGTTTTGGGAATGTTGCGTGAGCCTATATTGGGTGCCTCATCTTCAAAAATGATATTTTTGTTATTTGCATTGACCAGTTTTAAGAGCTCTATAGACAGGCTGTTTTCAATGTCGATTTGTGATGGCTGAGGTGTAACGTGTTTTCCAAAAACTGAACCACGGTGGTTAAAGAGTCCTTCCAGATCAATCTTCTGCTTTATCTGCTTGAGCAGGATCGTTTTCCCGGTGCCGGTTCTGCCGCCTAAAATTATCGGCTGAATTATACCGGTGTTGTTTTCAAGCTCGTCAATTAAAAACCGGCGCAATGCTTTGTAGCCGCCTTTTACTCGGGGTAAGCGGATGCCTGTTTTTTCAAAAATCCATTGCTGGCTGATTCTGGATCGAAGCCCGCCCCTGAAACAATATAAAACGCCGTGCGGGTGATGTTTGATAAAATCGCACCAGTTATTTATCCGTGACGATTTTATTTCGCCCGATACCAGTTGATGCCCCAGTTCGATGGCGCTGTCCTGTCCCATTTCTTTATATCGTAAGCCAACGGCATGGCGTTCATCGTCATTCATTAGAGGATGACTGTAGCTATGCGGGAAGGCACCCTGACTGTATTCAGCAGGCGCGCGAACATCCATCATTTCTGTATCGTTAAGAAATATACTTTTATAATCACTTATTTGTGGTAATTCAGTCATAACGGCTTAAATGATTTCGATCAGGTGTTGGTTTTGAGGCGCGATCAGTTCACCAATGCAGTCTAACTCAAGTCCCAGTGTTTTTGCTGTCTGCTGGAATATGTCAAGTTCATCTGCTTTAACCGCGACCAGTAAACCGCCAGAGGTTTGCGGGTCACAAAGAATCTGGCGCTGCATCGCTGTCATCGGTGCTATCTTTTCACCGTAACTATCGAAGTTTCGCTGGGCGCCACCAGGCGAACAGCCTTCAGCAACGTAATATTCAATGTCGTCGAGTTTGGGTACGGCTTTATAATCGAGCCGCGCCTGTAGCGCGCTGCCTTCACAGATTTCAGTCAGGTGACCGAGTAAACCGAAGCCGGTGACATCGGTCATTGCTGTCACGGCGTCAAGCTTTGCAAACTCAGCACCGGCTTTATTTAGAATTCGCATTGTTGCAGAAGCCAGTTGCATGTGTTCGGTTTTTAGCTTTTTCTTTTTTAACGCGGTGGTTAAAATACCGATGCCTATTGGCTTGGTTAAAAAAAGTTTTGAGCCGGCTGTGGCCCTGTCATTTCGTTTTAAATGTTTGTTTTCTACCTGTCCTGTTACGGCCAGTCCGAAAATGGGTTCCGGTGAATCAATAGAGTGGCCGCCAGCAAGTGGTATGCCTGCCAGTTGACAGGCATGTCTGCCGCCATCAATGACCTGACTGGCTATATCTGCTCCGAGTTTGTCGATGGGCCAGCCAAAAATGGATATAGCCATCAAAGGCGTACCGCCCATGGCGTAGATATCGCTGATGGCATTGGTTGCTGCAATTTGGCCAAATTCAAAAGGATCATCAACAATGGGCATAAAAAAATCAGTGGTACTGATGACAGAGCTGCCGTTTTCTAAATCATATACCGCTGCGTCATCTTTACTTTGGTTACCCACCAGTAAACGCGTGTCTGCAAATACCTGCTGATCAGTCTTTAGAATATCATCGAGGAGTTTGGGTGATATTTTACAGCCGCAGCCCGAACCATGGCTGTATTGCGTCATTTTAATCTCGCTGGCTTTTTTGTTTTGGTCTTTTGTTGTCATAATTTACACAATAGTCAGAATCTAATGAAGCCATTATACTAGCAAAACAGGGTGCTGTATGCCGTGAGCAATGAAGCGCTGATAATAGGCTGGCAAATATCAGCGTGCATATATCAGGCAATTGCTTGATTAGCGCTATGAAAGTAAATGCCATGACGATGCTGATAACTCAATAAAGTTGAACTAGAGTTAGGTGTTATTAGCTTCTATATTTATATAAAGAGTCGAGACATAACGTTAATGAATCTGATGTATTTCTTTTTAGGCTGGTTTTTCTTTGCAACAGGCGCTGTGGGCACGGTATTACCGGTGTTGCCGACGACACCCTTTATGTTGTTGGCATTATGGTGTTTTTCTAAAAGTTCTAAAAGGTTTCACAACTGGCTGTATCAACATCCGTTTTTTGGACCGGCTCTTCAGCAATGGAGTGAAAACAGGGTGATTCCATTTTCGGCCAAGCTGATGTCTGTGACGATGATGACAGCCAGTTTTATCTATCTCGCTTTTTTTAGAGAGCTGGCGCTTGTGTTCCTGCTGCCAGTTGCCTCAATAATGCTCTATGGAATCTGGTTTATTCTTTCAAAACCATCGCGGCCTGATGCTTAATTGATCGAATGCGATGCCAGAAAGCGAGCTAGAACAGTCAGGGCAGCATTACGACTGCAGTAGGTTAATGTTTTTTAGATCGCGGCGCTTTATTTTTGTACTTTACACTGCGGCTTTTTTTCACAGCTGAATTAACGAAGCCGAACGCCAGATTCTAAAAAAAACCACAAAGAGTGTATTAAAACAGCTATTAAAAGGCATTTCTGCTGATTTTAGCGAATTTTTTGTTATTATTAAGCCCTGGTTTCTTGTCGTAATTGTTGTTTCATTCAACCTATCAAACAATTTTGTGTATAGCGATACACTTATCGGAATAAAGATTAGCTGTTTGTTGAGTGCTTAAAACAATTATAATATTGAAAAACGGCTAACTATTTTACGTTTGCCGACTGTTAAGAGCACTTTAGGTGGGCATTAATGAAAACGAATCTTCCTGTCACCGAGCAGGAAAATAATTACCCTGAAGAGACACATATAGTCTCCAGTACCGACCTTAAAGGTTCGATTACCTCCTGTAATCAAGATTTTATCAATATATCCGGTTATACAGACACTGAACTGATGGGCAAGAACCACAACCTTGTCAGACACCCGGATATGCCCCCCGCGGCGTTTGCCAATTTGTGGAGTGATCTGAAACAGGGCAAGCCCTGGATGGGCATTGTTAAAAATCGCTGTAAAAATGGTGATTATTACTGGGTGGATGCCTATGTGACACCAGTTTATGAGGCCGACCAGGTAGTGGGTTATCAGTCGGTAAGGGTAAAACCCAGGCCTGAGATCGTGGAAAGAGCCAAGGCCTTATATCAGCAGCTCAATAACGGTGGTTCGCTCTGGCAAAGCGTAAAAAACAAGTTTCAGCTGGGCTTAACCGGCAAAATGATAAGCGGTTATCTGTTTGCATTATTACCGATTTTTTTATTGTTAGCATCCGGGGGTGTTTCAGTTGAGGCTATTGCCGCAATCTCAGCCAGTGCTGTGCTGGCTGTTATCGTCGCTTCTATGATAGCCAAACCCTGGGTAACCTATGCGCGTGAATCTGAAAAAATATTTTCCAATGCCGTGGCTCAGCATGTGTTTACAGGCCGGGCAGACGAATTAGGCCAGCTGCAGCTGGTGATTCATTCTCAACAGGAACGTTTAAGAACCATTGTCTGGTCAATCGATGAAGCGGCAGGCAAGCTTGATGGCATTGCCAATTCAGCGGCTGCCGTGGTTGAGCAAACCAATAGCAGTATTAATCAGCAACGAATGGAAATCGAGCAGGTTGCCACGGCCATGAACCAGATGTCGGCCACAGTTCAGGAGGTTGCCTTAAACGCCGGCGATGCCTCTGTTGCCACCAATAAAGCTGAAAAATTAGCCAGCCAGGGCGCCCTGGTATCTACTAATTCAATTTCCTCTATTATGAATATGGTCAGTGATGCAGAACTGGCAGCTAATGTTATTAGTAAGCTGGCGACGCAGACTGAAACTATCGGCACTGTGCTTGATGTGATTCGTGCCATTGCAGAGCAGACTAATTTGCTGGCGTTAAACGCTGCGATTGAGGCGGCGCGTGCCGGTGAACAGGGCAGGGGGTTTGCTGTGGTCGCAGATGAGGTCAGAACGCTTGCGAGCAGAACGCATACATCTACTCAGGAAATTCAGGACATGATTGAAAGCTTGCAGGTGGAAGCGAAGAAAGCCGTTGATGTGATGTTGAAAGCTCAGTCGAGTGCCGAGACGAACATGGAAACGATCGAAGAAATGGCTGAGAACCTGGCTGAGATCAGTGGTTCAGTACAAACGGTCAATTCAATGAACCTGCAAATTGCCACGGCTGCAGAAGAACAAACGGCGGTCTCAAATGAGATTAACAAAAATATAGTGAATATCAATGACGTTGCCGATCAGACTGCCAGAGCATCGGCGGATACTGCAGAAGAAGCTCGCCAGCTACTGAGCGAATCAACGCGTCTAAGGGCGATGGTGCAACAGTTTGCCAGAAAATAAATCATCTAAAAATACAATGAATGTTAAAGATATCATTACAGTAAAAGAGATTGTTAAAAGCGCAGCACAAGATGAATTACTGCCGCGTTTTGCAAAAGTAGAAAGAGAACACAAAACTGATGGCAGTATCGTAACCGAGGCTGATTATGCCGTGCATAACAGGCTCATCGAGCAGTTGTCTTCCGGCTGGCCTGAGTTTGTCATTCTGTCTGAAGAAATGACAGTGCAGCAACAGCAGCAAGCCCTGTCGTCTGGTCAGCCTGTGTGGTGTCTTGATCCGCTTGACGGCACCAGCAACTTTGCCGCCGGCATACCGTATTTTGCAGTGTCATTATCCCTTATCCAGGAGGCCGAAATTAAACTCGGGCTGGTCTATGATCCGCTTCGAGATGAATGTTTTTTTAGCCAGCAAAACGCAGCCGCTGAATTAAATAACAAGACACTGAGCTTAAAGCCGGCCGGAATTAATCTAAAGCAGACATCCGCAATCATTGATTTCAAGCGCCTGAGTGATGACCTGGCTTGCCGAATCATAAAAGAAAAACCGTTTTCATCGCAACGTAACTATGGTGCCTCGGCACTTGACTGGTGCTGGTTAGCTGCAGCAAGAGGGCATCTTTACCTGCACGGCAAACAAAACATCTGGGATTATTCAGCAGGCTATCTGATATTCAAACAGGCAGGGGGGTATGCCTGTACTGTCGATGCAGAGCCTGTTTTCACAAATACCCTGGAGCCGCGCTCAGTGCTTGCGGCAACAGATGAGTCACTTTTCCTTCAGTGGAAACAATGGATTGCAATGTGAGCGATGCGGGCACTGCCTTCTGGCAAACCAAATCGTTAGCCCAGATGAATGCCCAGGAATGGGAATCGCTGTGTGATGGTTGCGGCCAGTGCTGCCTGATTAAACTGGAAGATGAAGACACGGCGAAGGTCTATCAAACCCGTGTTAGTTGTCAGCTGCTGGATTTAAAAAGCTGCCGTTGCCGCGATTACGCCCACCGCTTCGAGAAAGTAGCCGCGTGTGTCAAAGTCACGCTGGATAAACCCGAACAATTTGAATGGATGCCAGAGACCTGCGCCTATCGTTTATTGTATGAAGGTAAAACATTGCATGACTGGCACCCTTTGCTTACCCAAAATCAGTCAGTGCTGCAGAACCAGGAAGTCTCGGTCAGCCATTATGCCATTTCCGAAGAGTATATTCATCCGGATCAGTTGCAAGACTATATCAGTGAAAAACGCTAATAACTGTATAAATGATAAAAAACAAACTATCCTAATATGGATTGCTTAAAAAAGAGGGAGTTTAAACGTGAGTCTGAAAAAAATAATAACAGTTCTGATCAGTTGTCTTTTGTGCGGGTTTTTATCGCTTGCAAACGGGGCTCAGGAAGAAGTCCACATTATTGAACAGCAGCTCTATAAAGTACCCCTGGCTCAGGGCATCAAGCCTGCTGATGCTGTTGATGCATTAAAATCGAAAGCCATTGAACTGAATATGAAACTGGTTTCTCATCAGCCATTGTCTGCTGAGCTGATAGCCAGGGGAATCGATTCACGCAGAATAGAAATTTTCCAGTTTTGTAATCCCTATGATGCGCGGGTCATGGTTAAACATAATCCAATTTTTGCAGCCTACATGCCGTGTAAAATAGCACTGGTTGAGGATGAGAATAAACAGCACTGGTTAATGATGATCAGTCTGGATGTGCTGATTAATAAAAACCCGTTACCGCTGGTTGTTAAAAAAACGGCTGAACGTGTCAATAAAACACTTAAGACTATTTTACGGGCAGGCGCTGCGGGTAATTTCTGAATTTACTGGCACCCCTGACAAAGGCTGCTGCTTGGCCTTTGTTATTTTTAATGACAGCGTCTGCAGAGTGAATAGCTCGGCAGTGAAGCTGGCTGGCCATTACAAGCTCAGGTATTTATCGAGAAAGCTGATGCCATAATAATTATTATGTTGCTGATCTTCATCATGATAGCAAATTCGGCCGCAGGCTTGATGAGATAGCTTTTCGTCAATATAAAGCAGCAGGTTGACTCTTTCATCAATCTCAAAATGTTCATTACTGCAAAATCGGATGCCACCGCGGCTCAGGTTTTGAATCGGGTAATGCCTTGAATGGCTGTCACTTTCTGCATCATTGCCGCGGTCAATCACCAGGTAAGCATTGTTGTTTTCATGCCGAATGTCTGAGCGTTTCATGAAAAAATAGTCCTTTAGTTTTAAAATATTTGTCTATATTATAGATCAAAAATAAAAGCTGTTTAAAAAAAATTGGCACGTAAACTATCGATGTTAACTTACAGGCTGGCTTCAAAAGCGGATATTGAAAATATTGTTACACTGGTTGAATCGGCCTACCGAGGCGAATCAAGTCGCCAGGGCTGGACTACAGAAGCTGACTTTATTAAAGGCCAGAGAACCGATTATGATGAGGTTGCTACTTTGATGAACGCTTCAAATAATGCTTTTCTGCTTTGTGAAAGCGGTGGCAGACTGCTGGCCTCAGTGCATCTTTGCAAGCTAGGCAATAAAGCCTGTCTCGGTATGTTTGCCGTTGAGCCTTCAGGCCAGGGCCAGGGCACAGGTAAAGCATTGTTACTGCAGGCTGAGCATTATGCTGTCAGGCAATGGCATTGCGTTGCGATGCTAATGACAGTTATCAGTATTCGTAGCGAATTAATCCACTGGTATTTGCGTCAGGGTTATATGAAAACGGGTAAGTTCAAGGCTTTCCCTTATGAAGAGCCGCGCTATGGCATACCGCTGCGGCATGATCTTGTACTTGAGACGCTTGAAAAAAAATTTAGATGATATGAATTTAAAAAGAGAACAGCTAATAATGAATACAAAACGAATGAGAGTGCTGCTGGTTATTTTGCTAATGTTTTTGCTGGCCTATTTCCTGTTTTTTAAAATACAGACCTATCTTGGTCAGCAGGCGCTGGAGGCGACGGGAATAAATCGGGTTGAATTGTCGCAGGCACTAATTCTGGCGAAACAACAAAACCGCTTTATTCTGGCGGACATGTCGGCAATCTGGTGTCCGACCTGTCGAAAATTAGATAAAGAAATATTTTCAAAAGAAATCGTCAAACAAGCCATTGCGGAGCATTATATATTCACCCGTATAGAATATGAAACGGACGAGGGCAAGCAGTTCATGAAGACATATAACTTAAAAGGTTTTCCGACGCTTCTGATACTGGATAAAGAGGCTAATATGCTGATGCGCTTACCTTTGACATTCGATGCTGAGTTGTTTGTTGACTATTTAAAAGATTTTATCGAAATGAAAACGCTTTCCTGATACTTGTTATATCAGGGCAGAACAGCTATTAATGAATATTAGATAAACAAACTGAGTAGATATATGACTAGAAATGTAATGGATGCCATTATTTCACCACTAGGCAGTCTTGATATCCTGTCCAAGCTTGAAGTTAATAAGTTACTCGATACCAGTCAGGGCGGATTATATTCACTCTTCAGGAACTGCTCATTAGCAGTGTTAAACAGCGGCAGTACGCTGGATGATGGGAAAAAACTGCTTGAACGATACCATGATTTTAATATCCGTGTTATTCAGCAAGAGAGAGGCATTAAGCTTGAATTAACATCAGCGCCCTCTCATGCCTTTGTTGATGGCGAGATGATAAAGGGTATTAATGAGCATTTATTTTCTGTGCTGCGCGATGTTATCTTTCTTAATGATGAAATCTATGCCAGCCGCATCTTTGACCTTGAGTCAACGGATGGTATTAGCAATGCGGTGTTCCATATATTGCGAAATGCCAATATATTAAAATCTTTGAGCTTACCCAAGCTCGTGGTCTGCTGGGGTGGGCATTCAATCAGCCGTTTTGAATATGATTATTCAAAAGAAGTTGGCTACCAGATGGGACTACGGGGTCTGAATATTTGCACTGGCTGTGGTCCGGGTGCGATGAAAGGCCCAATGAAAGGCGCAACCATCGGCCATGCCAAACAACGCATTACCGATGGCCAGTATCTTGGTATTACTGAGCCTGGCATTATTGCGGCCGAGTCACCAAATCCCATTGTCAATGCACTGGTAATCATGCCCGATATTGAAAAAAGACTGGAGGCTTTTGTGCGTACCGGTCATGGTGTGGTGGTGTTTCCGGGAGGTGCCGGTACGGCTGAAGAAATACTTTATATTCTGGGTGTGCTGATGCACCCTGAAAACCGGCATATTCCATTTCCTTTAATTTTTACCGGCCCGGAAAACAGTAAAGATTATTTTCATCAGATTGATCAGTTTATTGCCGCTACACTGGGTGAGGAAGCCAGGCAGTATTATCAGATTATTGTCAATGACCCTGCAAAGGTTGCGCGTGAAATAATTTCAGGTTTTAAAAAGGTCAGGGAGTTTAGAAAACAAAAAGGTGATGCCTATTATTTTAACTGGTCAATAAAAATAGATTCAGAGTTCCAGAGTCCGTTCCTACCCACGCATGAGAATATGAAAGCACTCAAGTTACGCAAGGACCAGCCAGTTCATCAACTGGCTGCAAATCTGCGCCGTGCTTTTTCCGGAATTGTTGCCGGTAATGTCAAAGATGAGGGTATCAGGGCAATCGAAAAACACGGCCGTTTCGAAATCCAGGGCGATAAGGAAATAATGGAACCAATGGATGAGTTACTGATTGCGTTTGTCGAACAGCAAAGAATGAAATTGCCCGGCAGCAAATACGAACCCTGTTATAAGCTGGTAAAATAACTGCCCTTGCTATGACAGCAGGGCTGGATAAGGCTTTAGCCCGGGATGTTAATTTTCTTTAGTTTTAGATCCATTAAAAAAGTACCGGCCGGTACAATTGAAGAGAATAGAACCAGCAACCAGAACGGCACAGACCAGTTTAGTTTATGGCTGATATCAAGCGAAAACATCATAAAAGCCATAAACAGTAACCCATGTATCATACCGATTACAGGTACCACCTGGGTGACACCGGCATAATATTTTAATGGCATGGCTACCAGCAAAAGCAGCAATAATGAAATGCCTTCTATCAAAGCCAGTAATCTAAAGTTTCTAAGCGTTCTGTTCATAAACTGATTCTTTTTTAGTTAAGCGTATCCGACTTTTTATAAAAAGGTGGCTGAAACTAATCCAATCAACGCACCAAACACGCCGCCCCAGACCACCAGCCAGCCGAGGTGTTTTTTAATCATTTCCTGGATGATTTCTTTGACCAGCTGCGGGGTTAATTCATCCAGCCTTTGCTGCACAATGTCTTCAATTTGCTGTTGTATTTCAGCCATCACATCTGGCTGTTCCAGTTCTTCACGTAATAATTGCTGAAAACTTTCTTGTTGTGTCATTTCAATCAGCGATGACTTCATGTTGGCGATAAAGGGTTCTTTCAGGGGGGTTAGTGCTTCTTCACCACCCAGCATGCCTAACATGCCACCGAATGAGGACTCCATAATAACCTTGACCAGAGAATCAAACGACGGCGACAAATCGACTTTCTCTATAACCGGTGCCAGGTGCAGGTCGGGTTTGTCATCAGGGCCCTTTAGAAAACGATCAATATTTTCGGCAGTAAAAAACTGGTTCATCATCAGGTGGCGTATGCCCAGTTTAAAATCCTCAAAGCGAGCCGGTATAACGCCCGAGCCATAAAGCCCGGGTACTTTTTCAAACAGCATGTGGATTGCCAGCCAGTTAGTCACGGCGCCGGAAAGGGCAAACAGGCCCATGCTTAGAATTATTGGATGCTGAAAGATGATGCCGATAATAACAACAGCGCCAGCAAGGCCATTGGTGATCAAACTCTTGTTCACGAAAAAAACTCCCGATTCAGCCGGTTAGCAATAAAGAATAAATCAAACATCAGATGATGTTATCAGGCATCTGAGGCTGTTGACAATGATTGAGTAAAATACTTCGCAGATAAGTTATAATGCTGTGTAAATATTAATCAGGTCGTATCATGTCAAAAGTCACCGTTGCTGCATTGTATCATTTCGTCATTCTCGATAATTATAAACAGCTGCGTCAACCGCTATTAGATAAAATGCACGAGCTGGCGGTTAAAGGCAGCCTGCTGCTGGCCAGTGAGGGCATCAACGGCACGGTGGCAGGCAGCGGCACAGCTGTCGAACAATTGCTGGACTGGCTTAAATCGGATTCCCGGCTGGCATCTTTGCGCTATAAATTATCTTATGACGATGAGATGCCGTTTTACAGGACCCGTGTCAAGCTTAAAAAAGAAATTGTGACGATGGGCGTGCAGGGCATTGATCCCAATCAGGTGGTCGGTACCTATGTTGCTGCTAAGGACTGGAATGCATTAATTTCAGACCCTGAAGTTACATTGATCGATACGCGCAATAGCTACGAAACGAAAATTGGCACGTTTAAAAATGCGATAGATCCTCAGACAGAATCGTTCAGGCAGTTTCCCGATTACATAAAGAAAAACCATGATGCAAAATCATCGAAAAAAGTTGCCATGTTTTGTACCGGGGGCATTCGCTGCGAAAAGTCCACCGCTTATTTAAAACAGCTGGGTTATGAAGAGGTTTACCACTTGCAGGGTGGCATTCTCAAATACCTCGAAGAAGTACCGGAGCAGGAATCGCTCTGGCAGGGCGAGTGTTTTGTATTTGATAACCGTGTGAGTGTTAATCATCAGCTTGAAAAAGGCCGCTATGATATGTGTCACGGCTGCCGACTGCCGATTACGGCTGAGGATAAAAAAAGTTTGCACTATCAACAGGGGGTTTGCTGTGAAAATTGTTATGATAAATTATCGGCACAGCAAAAACAGCGTTTTATGGAAAGAGAGAAACAGATGCAGCTGGCAAGTAATCGCGGTGAGTCGCATATTGGTTCAGAGGTGGAGCAATACAGCGAAAAGCACCGCCTGCAAAAACAACAAAAAAAACAACAGCAACGAAATAAACAACAACATCGTTAAGGCGGACTTTTAATGGATCTGGCAGAACTGTTTGGCTGGATGGCTTCTATCTTTACCACGGTTATTTTTTTGCCGCAGCTGATTAAAGCCATTAAAACAAAAATGACGCATGACATTTCAATGTGGATGTTAATACTGTCACTATTAGGCAATGGTTTTTGGTTTGCTCATGCACAATTAACGAAAAACATGCCGCTGCTGGTCTGTGCGTTTCTGATCATTGTGATCACGCTTATTTTGATGGTTTTCAAGTACAGAAACGAGCACGGATAAATGCCGGCTTCTGCCAAAGGCGGTTAGGCGGTCATTAAGTCACTGATATAATCCAAGGTCTAAAGCATTGTTTCGAGTTGTTTCCAGACGGTTTGCATGATAGCCGGCTGAGCCGCTTCGCTCGGGTGAATACCGTCGGCTTGCATTAATGCACGCTTGTCGCCGATACCATCGAGTAAAAAAGGCACCAGCCTGATCGTATATTCTCTGGCTAAACTCTGATAAATGTCATAAAAGCCTTCGCTGTATCGCTTGCCATAATTAGGCGGGATTTTCATGCCGGCTAACAGTACCTCTGCTTTGTATTGCTGGCACAGGACTATCATCTTTTTTAAGTTTTTTTTCATGACTTTCAGCGGCAGACCGCGCAGGCCATCATTACCGCCGAGTTCAATGATGACAATAGCGGGTTGGTATTTTGTTAGCAAAGCTTCGATGCGATTCACTCCATTAATGGTGGTATCACCGCTAATGCTGGCATTTATCACTTGATAGGGCTTTTTCTGTTGTGTTACTTTGTTAGCGAGCAGACTGACCCAGCCGGCTTCAGGCTTGATGCCATATGCGGCACTGATACTGTCACCAATCACCAAAATTGAGCCGGCTGGGCTTTTTGCAGCCGCTATCGATGGACTAATAAATAAAAATATAATGAATACTGACGAGCGAAACATACAAAACCCTTCTGATTTAGCGATCTATGCAAATATGTTAAGCAAACAGGTGCCGGCACTGGCTAACCCGTCTGGTGATATGCTGGATATCCTGACGGCTGTTAATCTTGAAATCAAGCCTGCTGAGACAATTGCCATCATTGGCGCATCCGGTTCAGGTAAGTCTACCTTGCTGGGTTTGCTGGCTGGGCTTGATCAGGCCAGCAGTGGCACGGTCTATCTGGCCGGCAAAAATATAAACACGCTGGATGAGGATGGACGGGCTGCTTTGCGTGGTGAAAAGGTGGGTTTTGTCTTTCAGTCGTTCCAGTTATTACCAAGCTTAACGGCACTGGAAAATGTGATGCTGCCATTAGAGCTGCAGTCAAATAAAGCGGCCAGAACTGAGGCCCTTAATTTACTCAGCCGGGTTGGCTTGTCGCAGCGATTAGAACATTATCCGAAGCAGCTTTCTGGTGGTGAACAACAGCGTGTTGCGATTGCGCGGGCATTTGTAACGCAACCGGAGATATTGTTTGCTGATGAGCCGACAGGCAATCTTGATAATGCCACCAGCCAGCATATTATCGATCTTTTATTTGAAATGAATCATGAGAAAAACACCACACTGGTGATCGTCACCCATGATGAAATGCTGGCAAGAAAATGTGGTCGCTGTGTAAGTCTGGAAAATGGCAGATTGCATCATGCATAGCCACTTTTTATTAGCCTGGCGATTGTTGTTAAGAGACTGGCATGCCGGTGAGCTGAAAATATTAGTGATGGCGTTATTAATAGCTGTTGCCAGTATGACATCGATAGGTATCTTTACCCAGCGCATTGATCGGGCGATGACAGACCAGGCCGGGCAGTTCTTGGGAGCTGATCTGCTACTGCAAAGCCCCGTTGAAATTAATACCGACATTATCAACAGAGCAAAACGGGCCGGCTTATCGGTGACGACTGGCATCAGCTTTTCAAGTGTTATTGTCGCCAATGATGAGTTTCAGCTAACGCATATTAAAGCGGTGGATCAACACTATCCATTATTAAGTCAGATTAAAATATCCACAGTACTGTACGGCGAGGAACATGCGGTTGGCTATGGCCCGGCTGCAGGTGAAGTGTGGCTGGCACCTCGTTTGTTTAGTTTGCTGGACTTGTCGTTAGGCGATAGTATTGAGCTCGGTGAAACACAGCTAAAAGTAGGCGCGGTTTTAAAATACGACCCGGGTCAGGCCAGCAGCTTTATGGTGATTGCGCCTCGTTTGCTGATGAATATTCAGGATGTTGAAAAAACCGGCATTATTCAGCCGGGTAGCCGGGTCACTTACCTCGCCGGTTTTGCCGGTCAGTTGAGCCACCGCAAGACGTTTGAGAAATGGCTAAGCCCTGAACTCTCCAGCAGCCAGAAACTGGTTGGTGGTACCGAAGGCTCGGCAGCGGTTAACTCAGCGATGGATAAAGCCGAACAGTATCTGTCGCTCGCATCGATGCTGAGCGTGATGTTGTCGGGCATTGCGATTGCGATGACCGCTAACCGATACGGCCAGCGGCATTTCGATCAGTCGGCGTTAATGCGCTGTATGGGTGCGTCACAAAAGAGTATCATTCAGATATTTAGCCTGCAATTAATAATTCTGGCTGCAATCGGCAGCCTGCTGGGTTGCTTTATTGGTTATCTGGCACAAGAAGGTTTGTTACTCATACTCAAAGACTTTCTTGGCCCGGGCCTGCCGTCAGCGGGCATATACCCGCTATTGACCGGTTTTGTTTCAGGTTTCGTGACGCTGACAGGCTTTAGTTTGCCGGCTTTATTACGGCTCAAATCAGTGCCGCCGCTGAGGGTGTTGCGACAGGACATAACGCCATTGCCGGTCAGCTCGCTGTTGGTTTATGGTCTGGCCGTTAGCAGTATCATTTTGTTGATGTGGTGGCAGTCGGGGCAGCTAACACTGACAGTATTAGTAGTGCTGGGCGTTATTGTTAGTGTCGGCATTTTATTCGTGATTTCATTTATACTGATCTTTTTTAGTCGAGCAAGTGTCGGTTTGCTGTCTGGTCCCTGGAAGACAGGCTTACAGCAAATTATAAGACACCGGAAAGAAAACCAGCTGCAGATGCTGGCCTTTGGTCTGTCGTTAATGATTCTGATGACAATTTATTTATTAAGAACTGATTTGATCAGCCGCTGGCAGGGCCAGCTTCCGGATAAAGCGCCTAACCATTTTGTGATTAATATACAGTCTGATGAAGTGCAGGCCGTGCAACAGTTTTTCAGTCAGCATTTGCTTGATAATGAGGGCCTCTATCCCATGGTCAGGGGCCGCATTACAGAAATCAACGGCATAGATGTGATGGCAGTAGTCGATGATAAAACAAAACGTGATGAGTCATTAAAAAGGGAGCTTAACCTGTCATGGACATCGCAGTTGCAAACGAACAATAAGCTGATTTCCGGGCAGTGGTGGCAACAGCAGCAGGCCGGCAAGGCGGTTATTTCGATTGAAAAAGGACTGGCCAGCCGGCTCCAGGTTGGCATTGGCGACAGTCTCACGTTTAAAGTGGCGGATCAGCGCATCGTTGCCAGTATTCAGAGCATTCGTTCGGTGCAGTGGGATTCATTCCAGCCTAATTTTTATGTGATATTTCCGCCATCAGCGTTAGACGGTTTCCCTGTCAGTTATATCAGTAGTTTTTATATTGAGCCGGCACAAAAAAAGATATTAAACCAGCTGATTGCTCAGTTTCCGACTCTGACCGTGCTTGAAATCGATGCCATCATGCAGCAGGTTAAACAAATAATGCAGCAGGTAACCCGGGCCGTCGAATATGTCATGCTCTTCGTATTGATGGCCGGCATGATGGTGCTGGTCGCTGCCATGCAATCGAGCATGGATGAACGACTGCATTCGGCTGTTATTATGAGGACTCTGGGGGCGAAGAAATCTTTCCTCAGGCGAAGTCATTTATCCGAGTTTAGTTTACTCGGGCTGTTCTCTGGCTTGCTTGCTATATCCGGTACCGAGATCATTGCTTACCTGCTGTATAACAATGTGTTTGCTTTGGAGTTTGAGTTACATACCGGCTTATGGCTAACGGGCCCGCTAATATCCATGTTCTTGATTCTGATGATCAGCCGTTTATACATGAAAAACATCACCCAACAGTCGCCTGTGAAGTCGCTGAGGTACTAGACAGGTCCAGGAAAAGGAAAAAACCGGCGGGACAGCCCCGGTCTGTTATGCAACCACAGGTGTCAAACAGAGAATGGATACATTAAATAGTCTTATATTAATTCTGGTCGCAAATGGTGCGCCTGTTTTTGCGAGTTATCTGTTTTCTCATCGTCAGTCATTGCCTGTTGATCTGTATTACAGGTTAAGGGATCAGCAGTATCTTTTTGGAGAAACAAAAACCTGGCGCGGACTTTTTGCATCGCTAGTGATGACATCGGTGTTGTCTTTGTTCTTGGGTTATTCTGTTTATTTTGGCCTGATGATTGCTGCGTTATCCATGGCCGGTGATCTGCTCTCGAGTTTTATTAAACGGCGTTTAAAAAAGCCATCAAGTTCACAATTTTTATTGCTCGACCAGGTGCCTGAGTCGCTCTTGCCGGCAATGTTTTGTATGCTTGTTTATGACCTGGAATTGATACAAGTCATTGGAATAATAGTAATATTTATTATCATAGAAATGGCTTTGTCAATTGTGTTGTTCAGGTTTGGCGTTAGAAAAAAACCATATTAGTCAGCCAGCTTCATCACAGGCTGGTTAAGAGGTGCCCTGGCATGATTGAAAAACAAGATTTCTTAAACCCACCCAATATCATCAGTATAATCCGGGTCTTGATGGCGCCGCTGTTACTGCTGTTAGCCCATCACCAATACGTCACAACCTATTTTATCGTCTTGTTATTTACTTTGTTCACGGACGTGCTGGATGGTTATCTGGCACGACGTTTAAACATGATCACTGAACTGGGATCACATCTGGACAGCTGGGGGGACTTTGTCATATATACCACGCTGGCGATTGCTGCCTGGTGGTTATGGCCGGAAATTATTAAACAGGAACTTGTCTACGTAGTGGCGATTATCCTGAGTTTTGCAACACCGGTATTATTCGGCCTGATAAAATTCCACAGACTGACCAGTTACCATACCTGGTCTGTAAAAATAGCGGTATTTATTACCGTGGTTTCATATATCATTGTTTTTATGGGCTGGGCGCGGTGGCCCTTATATCTGGCTGCCTTTGTCTCGGTGATAGCGGCAATGGAAGAGATACTGATTACGGTCATCATGAAACACGAACGTGCAGATGTCAGATCATTCTGGCATGCGCTTAAATATTAAATAAAAAGACGAGGCCTTTTCGTTTCAGGCTTTTGACACATTTCCTACTGATAAGGTTATCTATGCGTTTATTCATTATATTGCTGCTGTTGACGGTTTCAGTTCCGGCACTGTGCGAAACCAGTATCAATGATACGGGTAAGGCTGTACTGAAACTGGAAAAGCAGCTTAATAAAACAGGGCTTAATGAAAAGCTATTCAAAAAATGGACGGTTATATTATCAGAGGCTAAACAACAGGCGCAGGGCTGCATCGAGGAGAAAACGCAGCAGATCACTAAACTGAAACAGGATATGGAGTCTCTGGGTGAGGTTGTTAAAGGCGAGCCTGGTGATGTGTCGCGTAAAAGGAACGAGTTAAAAAAAGAACACTCAGACCTTGAGAAACAACTGTCCAAATGTCGTCTGCTGTTATTGCAGAGTGAAGAACTGTTAAATACTGTCAATCTGGAATATAAAAAAATAACCGCGGCCAGGTTATTTGCCAGGGGAATGACTGTTGTTGATATTCTGGAAAAAAATATTGACCAGCCAGCGGTCTGGTTTAAAGCCAGTCGTGAATTTGTTGTTACCAACAGCGGGCTGTCTCTTTTTTCGCTAACTAACGCGCTATTTTTTCTGCTCTTTGCCGCTGCCATATACTGGTTCGCCAGCTCGATCAGAAAAAACATATTAACTGACCTGCAGCGTGTGACCTACATTAAGAGTTTTTCTGAATATTTCAATCGCGCGTTGATGTCGACCCTGGCGCATTTTCTGCCGCATATATTAATCAGCGTCATGGCTTCATTTTTTGCCTATACGGTAACGCATAAAGCAAGCACTATTCCGTTTGTTAGCATGCTGGCTTATGGTTTGCCGGTATATTTTATTTTGTTATGTGTTATTCATGTGTTATTTGCCCCCTGCAAACCTGCCAGCCATATTTTCAAAATGCCGAAAAAACTGATGCAGTCACTGGCTGTTAATCTTAAAGTATTGTTAACGCTGATTTTTATCGGTTACCTGTTTTTTGCCACTATTATCGCAAAAAGTCTGCCGGAAAATGTCTTGTTATTTGGCCGCGAAGTTTATGCCGTTTTCTTTATTGCCGGTATTTTATGGCTGATCAGATTGCTGGGTGGCTTACCGCGATTCCAGCATATGTTCTGGTTGAAATTCACCATACATATTGTGCTGATCGCTATTTTAACTGTCGAGCTTGCCGGTTTCAGAAACCTTTCCGTTCAGTCTTTGAGGGTACTGTTTGGAACCAGTATCATGCTTGGGTTTTTATACCTGACGCAGCTACTGTTTAAGGATATGTTTTACGGCCTAAAGCACGGTACTCAGCCCTGGCACCGCTCGATCAGAAAGTTATTTGGTCTGCATGGGCAGGAACATTTCCCCGGCATCCTCTGGTTGCAGGTAATCATCAATATTGGTCTCTGGTTTGTTGTCGGTTATGCCGTATTGCGTATCTGGGGATTGTCAGATACGGCGATTAATGAAGTGCAGCATTATGTTATCGATGGTTTCACGATCGGCTCATTAAGAATCACGCCCTCGCGCATTATAATCGCGGTAGCCAGCCTGGCTTTGTTATTATCTTTCAGTGGCTGGTTTAAGAACCGTCTGGAAAAAAAATGGCTGCCTGAGACACAGATCGAAAGAGGGGCTAGAGAGGCGATAGTGTCCATCAGTGGCTATACCGGTGTTATCCTCTCCGCTATTATATCGCTGGGTATTGCCGGTCTTGATTTTTCTAACCTTGCGATTATAGCCGGTGCGCTGTCGCTTGGTATTGGTTTTGGCCTGCAGAATATCGTAAATAATTTTGTCTCGGGTATTATTCTTTTACTTGAACGTCCTGTTAAAACAGGTGACTGGATTGAGGTTGGCGCTACTGAAGGTTATGTCAGAAAAATTCGCATTCGCTCGACACAGATTCAGACCTTCGACAGAGCAGATGTCATTGTGCCGAATTCGGAACTGATTTCAGGTCAGGTGACTAACTGGATGCTGCGGGATACCAGGGGAAGGATAAAAGTACCGGTGGGAGTGGCATACGGTACGGATACAGAGAAAGTAAAAAGCTTGCTGCTGGCGCTCGCGGCTTCGCATGCAGAAGTGATAAAAGATGACCAGAGTCGCGAGATTCAGGTCTATTTCCTGGCATTTGGTGAAAGCTCACTGGACTTTGAGTTACGCTGCCATATTGTGAATATTGATCAACGCGTTTCAGTGATTAGTGATCTGAATTTTGCAATCGAAAAAGCATTCAGAGAAAACAATATCGAGATCCCGTTCCCGCAACGTGACCTGCACCTGCATAATATTTCAACTAAAGATCTGAAAGTGAATGACGAATAAACCGGGCTAATAAAATCTGTCTGTTGCTGACCATCTGCGCCTCAGTGACCACCGTTTTTTGACTGTACCGGTTTGCATGGTGCAGATAAAACGCGAGTCAGCACAAAACAGAAAAATTGTTGTGGTTAAAGGTCTCGGGACTGATGCTCTCAGTCTGCAACGGTGGCGATAGATTGCTCGACAAACTCAACAATCTCGCTTTTCTTAGGCATGATCCAGGCTCGCATATCATTACCGATGACAATGGCCGGGAATATCTTGATACCGGCTTTTGAAAAGCGTTTGAAATCGGTCAGCATTTCGATATATTCAATATCGAGCTCAGGGTGAGTCTGGTTGAGTTCTTTGAGTACCCTTGAGATATAAAGGCAGCGGGGGCAGATGGCTGTCATATAAACCTGTATTTTCATTTTCAAGTCCCTTTGTATGAATTTGGCGTCAGTACCCGCTTTAGATGAGTAGGCGGCCAAACTCAGTTTCATCGTCTTTCAGTACGCGTTACAAAATTGCGCCAGTGCCTATCATCTTCTTTTTCTATGATGACTTCAATAGCTTGCACAATAATGCGGCCGTTTTTGCTTTAACGGTTAAAAGCTTTTGAAGAACGCTGCAGCTATGCATTGCTAGTCCATTGAGTGCAGTCGTTTAGAAGTGTTTATTTTCAAACCCACGCTGGCATAGAGTCTATGTCTGCTGATAGTCCCTGATTCAAAAGTGAAACAGTCGACGGTGTTTGATATCCGGGCATCGGTGTCTGGCAGGCTTTTTAGCTGTCTGCTGACAACGGCTCTGTTTTGCATCGCAGCTGTTGTATAATGCACGGCTAATACAATGTGTGCCGGAGATACTGATGAACCATAAATTAACTGTCTATATCAATAATGAATCGATCATTGAATATGACCGCAATAAACGTCTGCCCGGTAAACAAAGAGAATATCTCGATAAAATGGACTCAGATATGGACGCGGGTTTCATGCTCGGCGATGAAAAAATTGATCAACCCGGTGCCAAAGACCGGGCCAAATTTGTTGCCATGACCCTGATACATTCTATAGACGCTAATAATGAGCAGATGATTGTGGCGACGTGTGCCTATCTGGCAACACGAGAAGCGGGACTGACTGAAGTCCGTGCCGATGCCGATGGCGACAATATGATGCTGGACCTGGTTTATGATCAGGGAGAAGAGGTGGCTTTTTCAAGGACATTGAATTAAAAACAAGGGCACTTTGTTTTAACCTGCCGCCATTTTATAGACGGCCTGTTTTGCTCAGAGTTTTTCGTAAGTTCGTTCAATATAGTCATCAACCATTTGCTGAAATTGCTGGCTGATATGATCACCTTTCAGGGTTACCGTTTTAACCCCATCCTCATACACGGGGGCGACGGGCTTTTCACCATTGCCTGGCAGGCTGATGCCGATATTGGCGTGTTTGCTTTCTCCGGGACCATTGACAACACAGCCCATGACGGCAACTGACATGTGCTCGACGCCTGTGTATCGCTCACGCCAGCTGGGCATCTGCTCGCGAACATAGTTCTGAATGTTTTCAGCCAGTGTCTGGAAGTAGGTGCTGGTGGTTCGGCCGCAACCGGGGCAGGCTGTCACCAGGGGCACGAAGGCTCTGAGCCCCATGGTCTGTAAAATTTCCTGGCCAACAATCACTTCTTTTTCACGGCCTGCACCGGGTTCAGGGGTAAGTGAAATCCTGATGGTGTCACCGATACCGTCATGCAACAACACGCTTAATGCGGCGCTGGAGGCGACAATACCTTTGGAGCCCATGCCGGCCTCGGTTAATCCCAGGTGCAGCGCGTACTGACAGCGTTTGGCCATTTCACGATAGACGACGATTAAATCCTGCACCGCACTCATTTTGCATGAAAGCACGATTTTATCAGCGGCAAGACCCAGCTCTTCGGCTTTTTCGGCGCTATCAAGAGCCGAGCGAATCACGGTTTCAAACATGACATCTTTAGGCTCGGCCGGCTCAGCTGACTGGGCGTTCTCATCCATTAGCCTGGCCAGTAGCTCCTGATCCATGCTGCCCCAGTTGACGCCAATGCGCACCGCCTTGTTGTATTTGATCGCAAACTCAATCATGGTAGCAAACTGTTCATCGCGTTTTTTACCACGGCCAACATTGCCGGGGTTAATTCGGTATTTCGACAAGGCTTCTGCACAGGCTGGGTGCTGAGTCAGCAGTTTGTGGCCATTGAAATGAAAATCACCAATCAATGGCACATGGCAGCCCATGGCATTAAGTTGTTGGCGGATTTCTGGCACCGCGGCAGCGGCATCCGATGTATTGACGGTGATGCGAACCAGCTCTGAACCGGCTTCGGCCAGCTCCGCGATTTGTTTGACTGTGGCGGCAATATCGGCTGTATCGGTATTCGTCATCGACTGAATCACCACCGGAGCATCTCCACCTACGGTGACATGATCAATCTGTACACGATGGCAGTGACGTCGTATTTTAAAGGCATTTTCGAAATTCATGTATGTTTGACTCAGCAGAATTCGCAGATTAATTGTAAGCCGGTGTATGATACCACTATCATCCATAGTTAGTTAGAGATCTCTGTAGTATGTCCTTGTTTAAACTGGGTTTAATTGTTAATCCTGTGGCGGGTATTGGTGGCCGGCTAGGCTTGAAAGGCAGTGATGGCAAGGTTATCCGCGAGGCCGCTTTTGAGCAGGGAGCAATAGCCCTGGCCGGGGCTCGGAGCTTGCAGGCCTTGCAGCCATTATCGGCGTTAAAAGCGTTATTTGAAGTGCTCACTGTGGCGGGCACTATGGGACAAGAGGCGGCAGAAGAGGCCGGTCTGAACTATCGTCTGGTGATGCGCCCTGAGACTGAACAAACCGAGCCGCTGGACACTCGTCATGCCGTTGAGATGATGGTCAAAGCTAAAGTTGATCTGTTGATGTTTGCCGGTGGCGATGGCACCGCACGCGACATCTATAATGCCTTATCAGCGCTCAATGCGCTGGACTCGGTGTCGGTTGTTGGCATTCCTGCGGGTTGTAAAATTCATTCCGCCGTCTATGCTGTATCGCCGCTACATGCCGGTGAATTAGTGGCATCAATCATCAGGGGTAAAGCCGCGAGGCTGGTAGAAGCTGACGTCATGGATATTGACGAGGTTGCGTTTCGTGATGGCGTTGTTAAAGCCCGGCGTTATGGCGGATTATGGGTGCCACAGGATAATCAACACATGCAGGCGCTTAAAGAAGGCGGTGTCGAGCATGAATCACTGGCATTACAAAACATTGCGCTGACGGTGATTGAGCAGATGCAGCCGGATGTTTTGTATTTTATTGGCTCAGGCTCAACACCGGCGGCGATTATGCAAGAGTTAGGGCTGGAAAATACCCTGCTGGGAATTGACCTTGTCATCAATCAGCAACTGGTTGGCAGTGATTTAACCGAACAACAGATTTTACAATATATGGATCAGTATTCTGCCGCAGAGGCGCGTATAATAGTCACAGTGATAGGCGGTCAGGGCATAGTATTTGGACGCGGTAACCAGCAGTTTAGCCCTGAAGTTATTCGCAGGGTCGGGCTCAAAAATATCCATTATTTGGCCACAGCTGAAAAAATACGCGGTTTGATGGGGAGGGCGTTGCGCGTAGACAGCGGTGATGAGAAACTTAATTCAGCGTTATCGGGCATGGTAAGAGTACTGACGGGTTATGATGAATACATGTTATATAAAATATCGATTTAAGAGGATTTATGGACGCTTCACAACAATTATTTAATGATGAGCTGATTGATTTTCTGGGCTGTTCACCAACGCCTTTTCATGCCGTGGAGTGCATGATCATCAGCCTTGAACAAGCCGGGTATCAGCGTTTATATGAAGCAGATAGCTGGCAGGGGCTTGCTGCCGGGCGTTATTACGTCTGCCGAAACGACTCCGCCATCATCGCATTTAATAAAGCCTCTGAATCGGCAGTAGAAAGCGGTTTTAAAATGGTCGGTGCTCATACCGATAGTCCCTGCCTGAAAATAAAGCCGACACCCGAAATCAGCAAACACAGTTATTATCAGCTAGGTGTCGAAGTCTACGGTGGTGTGTTATTAAATCCCTGGTTTGATCGCGATTTATCAATTGCGGGACGTGTTACCTATAAAACAACAGATGGTGAGCTCGTCAGCCGCCTGATCGATTTTGAAAAACCGGTAGCGATTATCCCAAGCCTGGCTATCCACCTTGACCAGGAGGCTAATTCTAATAAAACAATCAACGCCCAAACCGATTTGCCGCCGCTGATATTGCAATTACCAAAAGATAAGGCGCTGGACTTTCGTGATTTATTATTGCAGTTAATTAAAGCCGATGCCTCATCACCCAAGGATGCGCTGCAGGTTCTGGATTATGAGCTGAGTCTGTATGATACGCAGACAGCATCCATTGTCGGTTTTCACGATGACTTTATCAGCTCGGCACGACTGGATAACCTGCTGAGCTGCTTTGTGGGCTTAAAAGCATTACTGGAATCGGATAACAATAAAAACACGTTGCTGATTTGTAGCGACCATGAAGAAGTCGGCAGTGTGTCGGCAGCAGGTGCACACGGCTCATTTTTGAAATCGGTACTGCAACGTTTAACGGATACAACAGAAAATTTAAGCCGCTGTATTGATCGTTCTCTGATGATTTCAGCAGATAATGCACACGGTATCCACCCCAATTTTTCTGATAAGCATGATGCCAATCATGGTCCCATTTTGAACAAAGGGCCCGTCATAAAAGTCAACGCCAATCAGCGTTATGCGACCAGTTCGGAAACCAGTGCTTTTTTTCGTCACCTGTGCGAGCAGGCAGATGTACCAGTACAATCGTTTGTTGTGAGAAGTGATATGGGCTGTGGCAGTACGATTGGCCCGGTTACAGCCTCAGGGCTGGGTGTGAAGACTATTGATGTCGGTGTGCCTACATTCGCGATGCATTCAATTCGAGAAACAGCAGGTACCTGGGATGCGTATTATTTATTCCGGGTGCTGCGTCTTTATTTTAGCTAAGGCAACTGATGAGGTTCTGGCTGTTTTAGCAGGGCTATAATAATCACGTTTGATCAGTGCATTCTTAACAACATGAAAACAGCAAATTTACTTCAGGAAATACAATTATGATATCAGTCAGAACACTCGTGACCCTTTTAATTTCAATTGGCATGTCCATCGTTTCTGTTTACATTTATTCACAGATTGATCCAAGGCTGGAAATTATCACCTTAAAGAATGAAGAGATTATGCGTCTGGATAATAAAATTGCCAGTTTGGTGGAAAAAAACTCAACATTAGATGTACAAGTCAACAGTATTTCAACGGTTGTAAAATCGAACGAGAAGGATTCAGGAAAAATCAATGACGAATACAAAGTTTGTCTTAGACAGACAAACCGGCTGAAGAAAAAAGTGCGTAATTTGACATCCGAAGTCAGTGTTTTACAAAATAAAAATAAAATTATGAAAGATTATGTACAAGTGAATAATGACGTTACATCACTGAAAGAACAGATTGAGAATTTAAATCAGCAAAAACAGCAATTGACCGATCAATTAGGTCCTAATCTTAACCAGAACCTTATTACCGAATAATAGCGCTTAATAAAGACTGGACAAACATAATAATAAAAACAGATAGCTTTTAACTCCTTGTTTTTTATACGAATTTAACAATATCGTCTAACAGGGAGATTGAATATGGCCACAAAAGGTCTATATTTAATAGTGATGGCTGTATTTTTTGGTGAAAAAGGCGCATGACAACAACTGAAGTGATTAAATTGCTTTCCATTAGGCTGCAAATAAGTCAGGCAGAAGCCCGGCGGTGCCTAATACAGGAGCTGGATATCATAACGCAACATATGAACTCAGAGTCACAGGTGGTTCTGAGGCGTTTTGGAACATTCGGGGTCAAACAAACAGCGGCCCGCAGGACCTATCTGCCTTCGGAAAAGAAATACTATCTAACACCTGCCCGTACCGTGCCTTTTTTTCGCGCATCACAATGGCTTAAAGATTTTGTCAAAAGCTGGAAGCCTGAATGAAACGACTCTATGACAAAGCCTTGATGGATCAGATTGCCCGTGTTTACGGCAATGAACAGGCGTTTTTGTCTGAATTTTCCAGGGCTTTATTGGATATTATACGTGAAGGCTTGATCAGGGATGGTCAGGTTCGTTTGCATCAGTTTGGCACTTTTAAGCTCAAATGGATGAATTCACGTAACGGTGTTAACCCGTCAACCGGTAATAAGATATTGATTCAGGGGCGCCCGCGTGTCATTTTTACACCGGCAAAGCGACTGAAAGAGGCGGTTGAGCCCAACCCTTTAGCCCGTGTGCCCTGGAATGAGGCTGAACATGCATCGCTGCTGCAGCCAAAGGCCGTTGCGGCCAAAACAACAGCAGATAAAACACCAGAGCCGGCACCTGAGCCTGCTGTCTTACAAACCAAACCGCTTGCTGCAAAACGACCAGTGCTGTCAGAAGCGGCCGGTCTTGTGGCAAAACTGGCAGAGCAGAAAAAAGAAAAATTCTCGACGGAAGAGTCCGTTGATCTCAAGGCTGAAAATAAAACTGGAGCCGATCCAATAATAGCGCAGCCAGAGTCTGTGGTGGCTGATATTAGAGATGAAATAGAGGTTTTAGAACAGGTTGCAGAAATCCTTAAGAAAGAATCAGCAGTCGAGCCAGCGGAAAAAGTCACGGTTGCTTACTCTGGCTATCATCAACAAACAGCGCATGAAGAAATAAATGAAACCCCCGATGTTTCCGCTTTTGATGATAAAAAAGACAAAGAGGCGGTTGTACCACCCGTAGCAAAAAAAGATTTTGAGTGGAATGATCAGTCTGTTGTAGATCACATTAAAAAACTCTCTGAACGGCATTATTTTAAAAATACTGAGCAAAAAGAAAAATCAGCGCCTAAGTTTGCCGCTCCTGAAATTATTGTGCGCACGGAAACACGAAGCGCATTGTATGAAACCACGGATTCAAAATCAGATCAGGATCTTGATAAGGAGTTGAATTCCGTTTCAAAGTTAAACGGCGAGACTGACAAAGGCGGACTGCAGGCTAACAGAAAGCCGTTGTTAGCGGTTGCTGCGGCTGTCATTGTTTTACTTGCAGTGGCGACTTTATTTAATACCTTTACAGCCGATAATCAGCCAATTGATTCTCAGGCTGTTGCAGAGATGCAAACATTCACGGCTGAGCCAGTTACGCCGGCTTTTTCAGTAGCGGAAGAACCTGTTGCGGCTGGCCGTGAGCAAGCATTGATTGAAGAGGAGCTGTCCACTCTCAATACCGTTGAAGAAGACGCTGCTGCTGAGCTTACAGCTGGCGTTATTGACCGTCCGGCAGACATTGAGACTGAGTTTGCCGCATCGCAGCTTGCCGTGAATACGGATGCGCTCATTGATGAGGCAGCTGTGCTTACGCAAGAAGTAGCTGACGGCCAGACTCAAAACAATGCCGTGCAAACGGCGTTTTTTACAGCCAGGGATTATCGACTGATCAACGGCGATAGTCTCTGGCGTCTGGCAAAAAAATATTATGTCAATCCTTTTTACTGGCCACATATTTATCAGGCTAACCAGAATAAGATCAATAACCCTGATCGTGTAAAAATGGGTAAGCTGGTTTTGTTGCCGACTTTATATGGCGAGCCTGATGCGCTGACAAAGCAGGATAAGAATAATATTGCTACAGGCTACTATTACAATTATCTCTACCATAAAAAAAGAGGCAATCCATACGCGTACTTTTCTTTGATAGGTGTGGAAAGGTTCGATGCTGATTTGTTAATTAAATATAAAGAAGAAATAGCACGTTCAGATATTGAAAATCTGTCATTATTGTCAGATTAACGCGCTCGTTTTTT
Organism: Gammaproteobacteria bacterium; assembly: GCA_029882395.1. Lineage (GTDB taxonomy): Bacteria > Pseudomonadota > Gammaproteobacteria > SZUA-229 > SZUA-229 > JAUVDT01. The sequence goes on along the minus strand of JAOUKT010000001.1, from coordinate 100,446 downwards.
ATGATTCCAGATGCTTGAGTATTCCGTCCCATAATATTTTATCTTCCAGTAACGTTTTTTTATTAACTTCATGTATGCCCAGTCCCTTCTCGGTGGCATGCACATAATTTTGTGTGTCTTTTATTTGTGCTATTACCGGTATCTTTAATGTGTTTAAGAATCGGCACAGCGACTGAAAAGCAATGGTGTTTGCTTTAACCTTATTGGTAATAATGTTGATTCGTATTTCCTTACGACGTAATTTTCCGAGGATCAATAAATCGCGGATAAAGTCGGCGGTAGAATGGATGTCAATCGGTGAAGGTAATACGGGGATCACAACCTCATCAATATTCTGAAGGTTTTCCAGCAAATCGGTCTCACGTAAGCCTGCCGGCGTGTCAATAATAACGCGCTGAGTACCGATCGGCAGGCGTAAATGCCAGCATTTATTTTTATTAAGGGTGGCTGATTTATGAGCGATGACGCCATAAATGCCGGGTAAGTTTTTGTCCCGGCTGCGCAGCCAGTGCATGCTGGACTCCTGAGGGTCACAGTCCAGCAACGCTGTGTCATATCCATGGCGGGCATAACAGCTGGCAAGATTGGTGGCGATGGTGGTTTTTCCACAACCACCTTTTGAATTCATAACGACGATGCGTTTTATAATTTCCGACATAAAAATGTGTCGCTTCCGTCGACAGTCTGCTTTTAATGTGCACAGGGTTGTATCGTTAAAAGAGTATAGAGCTAATTACCTGTTTGATGTTGAAAATTTTATAAGCTTTTTGTCGGGCCCGCTGTGTTAATAGTCTCCAGGCTGTTTATTTGAAACTGAAACAGCCTGCTGATGGCATAAATTAATTATTCCGGTATTTTGTTTCTCAACTCATCCCGGTCGAACCACCACTGGTCTTCAACAATGGCGTTAATGATCAGCGAGAAACGAGAAAATAACTTTTCCTGGTTGTTGAGTTCAAGTTTTTCAATCCAGAAATCAAGCCCGGCCTGGTCTGTTACATCACTGTGGCGCTTGGCAACACGGGCGAGCAGGTTGATGGTTAAAAATTGCATATTGGCGCGTTTTTTATCATCTTCTGCACGCACATCGGCGATGTAATGAGCAACCATAGCAGCAACCGCGCCACCATCTGCTTTGTCCGGCGTTTCATCGACAATATGTTCAAGCATGACATAACTGGTTTGCATTTTAATGGGGTAAGTGACGGCCAGCCAGACGCCCATGCCCAGCGCGGCGATAGAAGCCGGCTGCTCGCATTGGTAAAGAATGTCACAGGCCTCTACGGCATCCTGCCATTGTTCGTCTTTTAAAAATAAATCGAAAGCACCACGTGCCAGGCTCCAGGCTTCCTCGCCGCGTTCAAGGCCTGCCATGGTCTCAGCAATATCAAGCTGTGCCCGGGCCTGTGTGAGTTGATCAGCACCGAAGCGTTGCTGTAATGACTCCAGATGATCTAGCTGTTCCTTGAGCTGTTGCTCCAGCATCTCCTTGTCACCCAGTTCAGGTGCCGCTGCGATAGGTGAATTGTTCTCATTGTCACTCATGCTAATCTCCAGGGGAAAATATGCCCGTATATTAACTTATTCTTATGTTGATTTCATGTTTATAGCGAAAATTCAGCCATCAATGGTATATGGTCAGACAGACGCTTCCAGGGTTGGTGTTTGAGGCGCTCACAGTGGCTGGGTTCAAGGCCACGGTAATAGATACGATCCGTGTGCATGATGGGCAGCCAGGCAGGAAAACTGCGCGCATGTGAACCGGTGAGCTGTTTGAAGACTTCTGATAGTTTTAAATGATCCTGCAGGTGGTGTTCTGCCTGATGCCAGAAATCGTTAAAATCACCGGCGATAATGAGGGGCTCATCTCGAGGTATATGTGAGTCAATGCGCTCACACAGGGTTTTAAACTGACGGCTACGCTCTTTTTCAAATAAACCAAGGTGAACGCAGATCACATGCAAGGGAGTTTCAAAATGGGGTAGCTGCATTGTGCCATGCAACAGGCTGCGACTGGCATTTTCTCTGTTGGAGACGTTAATATTTTCCCATTGCTGAAATGGGTGTTTACTGAGAATGGCGTTACCGTGGTGACCGGCCTGGTAGATGGCGTTTTTGCCATAGGCATGATGCGGCCAGACCTGGTCGGCGAGAAACTCAAGCTGAGGCTCGTTGGGCCAGTTTAAGACAGATGAACGCTTTAGCTGATGTTCGCCCTGTATTTCCTGCAGGAATACAATATCGGCTTCAATCTGTTGCAAGGCTGTTTTTATGTCATGTAAAACAAAATGTTTGTTAGTCGTACTAAAACCTTTGTGGATATTATAGGTAACAATTTTTATTGTGTTATCAGACATGATTATCCCGTTTTATGGCCACGTATCATCATCGGATGACGATGATAATCTGATCATTTTATTATCGTTTCATTATAGGGTTTCTGTTTTAAATATGACTTAAATATCTTCGGCCAGATTGTTTTAAATCATCTAAAGACAGATTTTTCGGGCCATCTGAGTGGTAAATGTTTTGCCATTTATGTGGCGAAAAAATATTCCCAGCCAGTCTCAGTAAGCGCTTCAAGTTCACCGAGAAACGACGGGTTAGGTACCGCCAGTTGCTCCTGCACGCCGTAAATCTGTAACAGTAATCTGCCATATCCGCCATTTTTTTTCCACTTCATGGCCGTGAAATGGAAGGCTTTATCACATTGGGGGCAGTTATCCATCGTCTCAGTGTTTGCCAGCCAATGCCGATGGTTTACGGGCCAGTTTTTATTTGTTTTCTGACAATGCGGGCATCGTGGCGGAGGCATAGAGTGACAATGGGAAAATTGAACACGGCTTTGCTGATCAATGCCGATAAAAATATCACTCTCGCCATCTGAATAAAGCCTGGGCGAGCAACCCAGAAAACTGATCTGATGCAGAAAGTGCTCTCCAGTATCAAAACACGGCTGTGATGCTGATGGCGTCAGTTCGGGGCCTAGAAACTTTATCCGCTTTAAGGCAGAAATAAAGCATGTTGTGTCCGCTAAACTGAATTCATTTTCTATCGGGGTGAGGATTAGTCTGGGGCTATTTAATTTTAACATGGCAAAATTTTTAACTCATTAACCCTTGCAACTGTGCAGGCTTTAAGGCTTTTTTCTGTAGCTGATACTGTTTCAGACTCTGCATTATAGATTAAGTCTGTGTTAAAATCTGGCTTCGATACTTTTTAATAAAGGGCCCGACTAGCCGGGTGAGAGTATGACTGAACGACAGACTGAAGATGCAAGAATGAAAATGACCCGTTATGTTATGGGTTTGTTAGAGTCATGGGAATTAAATGCAGAGCAGCAGGTCGGTGTGCTGGCGTTGCCCGATGGCACGAGAACCCGGGTTCTGAGATCATTTCGTGATGATACGCCTCTGCCTGATACCGATGATGTTAATCAACGGCTGGAACACATTCTTGCTATTGATGATGCGCTGCATACTACCTATCCCCATAGTGAAAAAATGGGTGCGTTGTGGATGCGTCGCGGCCACCGTCGCTTTAAACAGCGTACGCCTGTGAACACTATTATCGAAGATGGCTTACAGGGTTTGGTGTCTGTGCGTATGCATCTCGACTGCTCGTGGATGAGTTCACCCTAATAATGTCTGAGTTAGCCCGGCGTTTATTGTCCATTGTAGAGCAGGGAGGGTATCCGCTTTATGATCAGCTTTATCAGAAGGCGGGTTACCAGGTAACAATGGTTGAAACCATGCGCAAGGCGGTGGCGGCGATAAAAAAACAACAGCCTGACATGATTGTGGCTGAATTCAATTACCAGTCAGATTTTCGTGACCGCACCAGTAGTCTTGAAACCTTACTGGCATCAGTTCAAAAATACCCCGATACACGTGTAGTGGTTTTCTATGACCGGGAAAATGCCGACAAACTAAAACGATTACTGGCAGTGTGCAAGGTGCATTCAATATTGGCATATCCGATTGATGAAGATGCGCTGGCGAGCGCGTTAGCCTAAGCTCTTTTATAATAAATCTATAAGCTGTTTTAAATTACTGTCTACGTGGTTATAGTCCAGACGTAAAACAGTATTATTTTTACCTTTACTTAATATCAGGCTGGGGAAACCCTGCGCGCCTAATGCCTGCGATCTTTGTATTTCCTGAGTTAGCGTCATCTGTGTTTGCGCGCTGTTTAGGTCGTTCTTAAATTTTTTCAAATCAAGCTTTAAGTTGCCAGCTAATTCAATCAACACATTATCATCAGACGGGTTGCTGGCGTTTAAATAATAAGCCTGCTGAATGGCATCGATCATCTGCCTTTCACAATCTGGCTGTTGTATTCTGGCCGCTATAACGGCCCTGCAGGCAGGGTAGGTTGAGCGCCTGGGCTGGCATTGCTTCCAGAAATTAAAATTAAACTCAGTAGCAGGGATCTTTTGCTGGATGCGGTGCCAGGTTTGTTGCAGAAACTGTTGCATATCATCCGCCATGGCCTGTTGTGAGTCTGCTGCCAAGCCCCCCAGTAGGTATTTTATGCAAAGCGTATCAGGTAGCTGGTTCAGAAGCTCTTCCAGAACTGGTTTAAAGCCCCAGCACCAGCTGCACATGGGATCATGAATATAATACAGGGTGTTTGTCTTGCTCGATGACATCATTGGCCTCCGGGCTGTGCTGCTTCTTGAAGAATGTCATGGTAAATGACATCATGACACAGGCATTCTCAGCATCAAAATTAAAAGGATGAACAGTTTGAGCGACACATTACTGGAAATTAATAACCTGGTTAAACATTACCCGTCAGTTAAGGCGGTAAATGGTATCGATATTAGCTTAAATGCAGGCATATGTTTTGGCTTATTAGGTCCCAATGGGGCCGGAAAGACAACAACGGTGGAAATACTGGAAGGCATATTGTCGCCGACATCGGGCGATATATTGTACAAAGGACAGCCCCTTGGCGACCAGTTTCGTAAAGAGGCAGGCATTATGTTTCAGTCAACCGCTTTACAAGATTACATTACTGTTGCTGAGACCCTGAAGATGTTTGCGCGTTTTTATACCCGCAATGCTGACCTCGACGAACTCATTCAACGCTGTAATCTGACAGATTACCTGCATCAGGATAACAGGGAATTATCGGGTGGCCAGCGCCAGCGATTATTGTTAGCGATTGCACTGGTCAATGACCCGGATATTATATTTCTGGACGAACCAACGACAGGGCTTGATCCTCAGGCAAGAAGAAATTTCTGGGAGCTTATTAATGATATTAAAGCCGAAGGTAAAACTATTATCCTGACAACTCATTATATGGATGAGGCATATACTCTTTGTGATGAAATTGCGATCATGGACCACGGCAAGATTATTGCAGAGGGAACACCTAAAGACTTACTTGCCAAACATTTTAATGATGTTGTTTTGCAGTTGCCGGAATCTGTTATGAATGGTTTTGATTTGAGTGCATTCACCGCGCATAGCCGGCATGGTCATGTCGAAATTACCACCTGTGATGTGGATGAGGTCATTTCGGTGTTAATAAAAAATAATATTTCACTCGCTCAGCTGCAGATACGTTCGCGCACGCTGGATGATTTATTTCTGGAATTAACGGGTAAGGAATTAAGGGCTTAGCATTATGTTACTGAACAGGTTTTTAGCGTTATTAAGTACCAGAAATAAAGAATTTTTGCGTGACCGCTCCTCGTTAGGCTGGAATATTCTTATGCCTGTACTGATAGTGGCAGGTTTTGCTTTTGCTTTTTCAGGAGATTTAGGCAACCAATTTAAAGTCGGTGTGCTTAATCAGCACACAGCTACAGCTGAATCGCAACGTTTTCTTGAGCTCAGGCATATTGATTTTTACCCGGTTGATACAATTACCAGCGCGCTTTCTAAAGTTCAGCGCCATCAGGTTGATATGCTGTTTGATGCAGAAAAACAACAGTACTGGATCAATACAGAATCACCGGCGGGTTATATGGTTGAAAAAGTATTGTTAGGTGTTGCAAGCCAGGGTTTTGAGAAACAAAGTGTCAGTGGCAAGCAGATCCGCTATATCGACTGGGTAATCCCCGGTATTTTGTCGATGAATATGATGTTCAGCGCCTTATTTGGTGTGGGTTTTGTTATCGTTCGTTACCGTAAAAATGGCATGTTAAAGCGACTTAAAGCAACGCCGATTACTGCTTTTGAATATTTATCAGCACAGATTGTATCGCGCATGATGTTAATCATGGTGGTGACCGCCTTTGTTTTTTATGGCACAAACTTTTTTGTAGATTTTGTCATGAATGGCTCGCATCTAAGCCTGTTTCTGATATTTGCACTGGGTGCATTGAGTATGATCAGCCTCGGTTTGGTAATTGCTGCGAGAATGACCAGTGAGGAAACAGCGGGTGGCTTGCTTAATTTATTTAGCTGGCCGATGATGTTTTTTTCAGGGGTCTGGTTCTCGCTCGAAGGTGCAGCGCCGGCTATGCAGGCAATAGCAGAAGTGTTTCCGCTGACTCATGTAACAGCCGCAGCCAGAGCCATCATGATCGACGGTGCCAGCTTGCTAGAGGTGGGGTACCATATTCTGGTATTGCTGGCTCAAAGCATTGTGTTTTTAGCCTTGGGTTCATGGTATTTCAAATGGGACTAAGACAGTCGAGTTATGCTAAATAGTTATCAGATCATGCATTCCCTGATATTATAGCGTTTTGATTTTATCAGTATGAGTATGGGGTGTTTATAATATGAGTCGTTTCTGGAGTGCGCTGGTCAATCAACTGACGCCCTATGTGCCGGGTGAGCAGCCTAAAACAGATAATCTGATTAAACTCAATACCAATGAAAATCCCTATGCGCCATCCCCTGTTGCAATTAAAGCCATGCAGGGCGCGGCGAATGCAAAACTAAGACTATACCCAGATCCTGAATCGGCTGACTTAAAAGCCTGCATCGCGGATTATTATGAGCTTAAACCGCAGCAGGTTTTTATTGGTAATGGCTCAGATGAAGTATTGGCGCATTGCTTTCAGGCTCTGTTAAAACATGAACAGCCGTTATTGTTTCCTGATATCACTTACAGTTTTTATAGCGTCTATAGTCGTCTCTATCAGATAGAATACCAACAGATTGCACTGGCTGACGATTTCAGCATTTGCCTGGATGACTATAAACTGCCTAACGGCGGCGTCATATTTGCAAACCCTAACGCACCGACTGGCAAATTACTGGCTTTAGAAAGTATAGAAAATTTTCTGCAACACAATACACAATCGGTTGTGGTGGTAGATGAGGCGTATATTGATTTTGGCGGGCAAAGCGCGGTCACGCTGGTTGATCGTTATCCCAATCTTGTGGTTATTCAAACCTTGTCAAAATCAAGATCACTGGCCGGTTTACGCGTTGGTTTTGCGATAGCTCAGGCCGATTTAATTGATGCGCTTGAACGGGTTAAAAACTCATTTAATTCCTATCCCATGGATCGCTTTTCAACGACCGGGGCGATTGCAGCGATCAATGATCATGAATATTTTGGCGCGCAATGCGATAAAATCATCAATAGCCGTGAATGGTTAACGGCACAATTAGCCGGCATCGGATTTTCAATTATTCCCTCGAAAACAAACTTTTTATTTGTCTCGCATAAGACACTGCCAGCCGGGCATATTGCTACGACATTACGGGATAAAAATATTATTGTGCGGCATTTTAATCAGCCGAGAATAGACAACTATTTACGCATAACAATTGGGACTCAGCAAGAATGCGAGAGCTTAGTCGCTGCACTGAATGAGATCGTGATTTAAGGGTAAGTCTGCTTGTTCTTTGCAGAGAAAACGGCTGTCTGTTTTATTGCTTAGGTGCCAGCATCCATAGATAGAGATCACCTGTTTTCGGGTGTAGCCATTGTTCACGAACCATTGTGCGGGATAAGTCCAGAGTGGTTGCAGACGACAGCCTGGATTGTGTTTGCATATCGCTCTTTTGCTGGTTTGACTGATGAAGTCGGGTCTCAGATTGCACCAGCAGCTGTTTCATGCGACCGAGTTCTGCCTGAGCCTTGAGCTCAGCGACTCTTTGTTGCGCTTTAATGCCACCAAAAGACTGCGGTGGCGCGATGCTGCTGACGCCCACATAACCCGGAATATTGGGGTTGTAAAACCAGTCCGGCAATTGCACGCCCTGTGTTTTTTGAACATTAGTAGCGCAGGCGGCGAGTAATGAGCTGATGAGTAATAAGGTCAGTTTTTTCATAGTTTTTTATTTCAGTAAGAGGATTTCCCTGTCCTCTTATTACGCTGTGGTCAGTGTTTAAAAATTGACAAAATAAGCCAGGTTTCCAGAGACAATCGTTTCTTTCAGGTCAGACAGGCCATTTGTATTTGAATAGTTACCCGTCCAGTTCGTGAAGCTGTAGTTCTGAAGTGCGCCTTTCAGAATAAAACCCGACTGATTGGAAAGGTTTATCACGTAAGATGCACCCAGGCTGACACCAACAGTATTGGCTTCTTCGTTAAGACGGTTAGAAAAATTGATGTCATTATCAGTCAAACTGCCGTTCATTAAAGCCAGCGCAGCATTGAAGGAAAGCACATCACTGCCCAGGCGAAATGACAGGCTGCCTCCGCCAAACAGGCCGGCTGAGTCAAATGACATATAGCTTGCATCAGAACTCGGGTATTCAAAGTAAGAGCGGCCCGATTTGAATCCACCAAAGACCGACATGTTGGAATCTAATACATAACCCAGTGTGGCAGCAAAATCGGTTCGCTGAAACGTTTCTGTTTGACCAGATTGAGTATAGTTATGTTCTGCTGCTAATGAAGTGCTGACAGAGAGATCGAAAAATGTATTACCTTTGGCCAGGGTAATACCGCCACCCAGTGTTAAATAAGAGGTATCGGTGATAGAGCCCGAGGCAGGGTCAACAAAGGCCAGTTCGTAGGCTGCTACACCAATAGATGCACGGGGCCTGATTAGCATTTGTGCACTGGCATCTATGCTTTGCAATGTGCCTAAGGTTATCAGCAGTATTGATAATGCTTTTTTCATTCATGGATCCTCAAAAATTAAAATGTTGGAAAGAATTTTTTATTGAGACTGGCTTCGTCATCGGCTTGCTTTTTCGCTTCTTTACGGGCGATGCTTTCAGCTTGTCTGCGTATGGCCTGGGCCTCAAGCTCGGCCTGGGCCTGATCTTCTTTCAATGCCATCTGTGATGCTTTTTCCAGTTCCAGTTGGGCTTTTTGTTGTTTGCTTTGCAGGCTTTCTTCAGTTTGCGGCTTGCTACTTTGCATGGCGCTATTGTCTATTACCGGGCCGGGAAGCGCTGCTGTGTCTGCACCATCGCTGCCTAGGCCCTGAATAATCTGGCTTTTTAAGTCGGCAATCATTTCTTTTGTCACGCTCGGTGTCACCAGAGCGCTGATAGCGTAGTCAATAACCCAGCCAGTTTTGTCTTTGGTTAAGTCATAAGAATCGTTGGTCACACGAATATCTGAAATACGGGCTTTTACCTTACTTCTGACTTCATCTTTGGTTAAGTTGAAGTTTTTAACTTCAGTGATTGACTCAATCACAACTACCGAGCCTTTTTCAGAGGCTTGACGCTCGGCCTTGACCCGTGCCTGATCCCGGCACTTGTCTTTGGTCACTGTCAGACTGCAGGTTTCGCGTACCGATACGTTGATACGTTTTGAGGTGCGTAAGCTTTTTAGCTGATTCTGTAATTGCGAACCCGCCATCTGATCGGAAAGATCAGCAATCGAGTCCTGGATGCTTTTTTGTTTTTTAAGGTTGATATCATAGCTGGCGCGACTATCGTTGATTTTATCGTCCAGTGCCTGAACAAAGGCTGAATTGGTGAGATAATCGCGGTTGGCTTTTTGCCAGATGGCGCGTTGTTTATTTAGCTGCTCGGTAAAATCGATATTGGGAAATTGCTCTTCTGCTTTACGTAAATCTTTGAGCTTTTTGCGTTCACTATCAACAGTGGCTTTGATTGATTGCAGCTTGGCAGTGGATGCGCTGCGCTGTATTTCAAGTGTTTCATAACGGACCTTTGACTTTCTAAGGCTGCTATTGGCCTGATTTAACTGCTGCTGGTATTCTTTTAACTGAGTTTGGTTGCTTCCCGCTATGGCGAAAGGGGAGGATAATACCGTTGTGATCAGGAGTATTAGTATATTTCTTCTCTCTAACATTGCCTTGATTATCTGGCGAACACTAATAATCATTTTTCGTTTTTCCTGTTAACTGCGTGAATATCTTATATAAGATGGAGTTTAATAAAGTATAGATTATTATAGGGCAAGGAAAAAGTAATACCGGTTAATTATAGTGTGCTTTGTTAACTGGCTAGCAAAAATATTAATGCATGACTAAAAATAGTTTGCTTAAAACGGTCAGGCATCAATGATTCAGCCAACCAGGTGCTTTCTATTGGTATCACTATAGTGGAAGGGGGCTGTTTAGGTGTTTTGCTTTAACTGCGAAAATTTGTTGGGAATTTGCCTTTTATGATGTAGGCAAAGGCAATGACTTCTGCTACGGCTTTATATAATTGTTCAGGGATTTCATCGCCCAGCTCCAGTTCGGCTAATATCTCAATCAAGCCCTCATCTTGTTGTATGTAAATATCATTCTCTTTCGCTATTTTTAAAATGTGTTGCGCCAGGTCGCCACTGCCAGTGGCCTTGACGACAGGGGCTTTTTGTTCATCGTACTCCAGTGCAATAGCGACAGGTATTTTCTGTTTCATCGGTTGATTACGCCTGATCTTCGAGTAATGGCCCGTGTTTGGGCAGCTGCTGGTCAATTGGCTGTATTTTATCGTGCCTGCTACTCAAGGTAGCGACATCAAATCCGGCCTGTGTTAATGCTGATTGCAAAAGGTGTAAATGCTCATTGATCAGCAGATGGGTGACATTGGATTCACTGGTTAAGCCGGCATGTAACTGTTTTTTGACCAATACTAACTTTGCCTCTACCAATCCCAGTCCGGCTATTTCGAGTTGAATAGTAACGCTCCAGTGCTTGTCCTCGTCAGCGTCCTGTTTACTGATCTTGATGTTAAATAAATCAATCCAGTCGGTATTTTTTGACAACAGAAGATTAAACAGCACCAGAAAGGCCGAATCGGCGTCAGCTTCAACCTGCAATGCCTGTAATTGATGATTGGTTATGGTATTGATGCTCTGTTCTATTAATTGACGTATTTCTGCCAGCGATGGAATAAACTGTATCCATTGTTTTAATTGGCTCATCTCCTTGGTGTTTAATTTTTGTACGGCCTGAAAAACAAAAGACTGATTATTGTTGATGAAGTGGCTATTAAAGCCTGTCGGTTGCGCAATAAAGCTGATGATCGAGGCTTTATCGGCAGCCGGGATGCCATATAATAAATAATTAGCAAGTGCAGGCAGCCTGTATTCTGCAGCTATGGTGCTGATTCGCTCAGGGTTTTTGATCAGAGAAGGATCCTGGCTCTTAACTAAAACCTGATCAATGGTCTGTTTTAATTGCAGTAGCTGAAACTTCAGGTCTTTAACCGGTATTTCATTACTTTTTAACAACTTATTTTCGAAGTCAAAGCCGCTTTGTTGTAAAAAACGTTGTATGTTTTCTGGCGAGATATGCTCGGCCTTAAGGGGTACCTGAGCCAGCGTCTGCAGCTGTTGGCTTAAGACTTTTAGATCAAAAGCCTGTGGAGAGGGTCTGATGGCGGCTTCATTTTGCAGTGTTTCAGCACCTTTAGCCGAGAGTGTAATAGCGGCTTTGTCAAAGACTTTATCGACAGTTTTATCAAGGATTTTATTAACGACTTTATCAACGACTTTATCAGCGACTTTATCAGTCATTTTATCAGCTGATTTAAACGCTGTCTGATCCATGCTCTTAGTGATCGCCGATGTCACAGCTTTATCACTAAGATTGCCAGCAGTTTGAGCATTTTCTGGCAAGGGCACTAAATGCTGGACTCTGTTAATCAGGTTGACTAGTTTCTGTATACTGTGGCTTTGCGGTACAGCCTGTCTTAAATACAGGGTAATTGAGTCGGTTTTAATGGGCTGGTTGAGGATTTTTAAGATAGGCTCTTGTCCCAGTTTGGTGACCTGTAATGTGAACGCTTCACCGGCCTGAACCGGTGTTTTAATTTTGGCATTGATTAAATGCTGGCCTATTTGCAGTAAAAACTCTCCCTGAGCGTTACTACTCGTTTTAGCCCGACTTTCAAATATCTGACCGATCTGCCATGTTTGCAACACAGCCGGAATGACTTTGACATCGATAGCTTTAGTAGAATGTAATGGCGGTAAATTAAACATATGACTAGTTTATAACAGATGTCAGATATTTGGTGTCAGTAACTTGTCGCTGATATCGCTAACAAAATCAAATAAGCTATTTTAATTATAAATTTTTATTCATAATGGTCTATTATTTCTTTAGAAAACAATCGAATAGGCGATTTTTTTATAAAAAGCAATAGCTTTTTACCTTTATCATGAAATATAGGCATATATATTGCTTTCTTTAACTAAGAATTGGAGTTTAGGCTGATGGCCCAAAATGAAGTAGATGCTACAAACGCAAAAGACTCGGGTGGGTCACTGAAAATTATAGTGATTGCCCTGGTGGTTTTATTACTGATTGTGATCGGTGTGGGCGTGGCTTTATTTGTAATGATGAACAATAAAAATAGCACCGTTGTTAATGCCAATGGTGAAGTCGTTGCTGCTGAAGTCATGGAACAAAAAACACCGATTTATGTGCCACTAGAGCCGACTTTTTTAGCGAACTTTGAAGAGCAGTCACAAGCGGCGTATTTGCAGGTCAATGTCCAGATTATGACATACGATGAGGCAGTGAGTGTTGCTGTTGGCATCCATATGCCAAAAATTAGAAATGACTTGCTCTGGTTGTTTGGCAGTCAAAAATACGAGGAGTTAAATACTGTAAAAGGTAAACGTGAATTAAGCAAAAAGGCTATCGAGGTAGTATCTAAAGTATTAAAAGATGCTGGTGAACCCGATAAGATAGAAGCCTTTTTGTTTACCAGTTTCGTGATGCAGTAGATAAGACAATATGGCACAAGATGTTTTAAGTCAGGATGAAATAGATGCGCTACTGCACGGAGTTGATGGCGGTGAAGTAGATACAAAAGCCGAACTGCAGGATGGTATTGCCCGGGGTTATGATTTTAATAGCCAGGAAAGAATCGTTCGTGGTCGTTTACCGACGCTGGAAATGATCAATGAACGTTTTGCCAGGAACTTTCGTATCAGCCTGTTTACATTATTAAGACGTAATGCAGAGCTCTCGGTCAGTGGTGTACGCATGCTTAAGTTTGCAGAGTATGTACACAGCCTGTATGTGCCGACCAGCTTAAATCTTGTGCGTGTTAAGCCATTACGAGGCACGGCTTTATTTGTGATAGATCCTAAACTGGTTTTTGTTGTAGTCGACAATTACTTTGGCGGAGAAGGGCGGTTTTATAATAAGATTGAAGGCCGCGATTTTACCCCTACCGAGCAGCGCATTATTCAGATGTTGCTGGAGCAGTGTTTTATCGATATGTCTAAAGCCTGGGAACCGGTAGTTGAGTTAGAGTTTGAATTTCAAAGTGCTGAAGTTAACCCGCATCTGGCTAACATCGTGAGTCCGACGGAAGTGGTGGTGGTCAGTACCTTCAGAATCGATCTTGAAGGCGGTGGCGGCGATTTGCATATTACCATGCCTTATTCGATGGTTGAGCCGATTCGTGATTTACTGGATGCCGGTGTGCAAAGTGATGTTACCGAGGTGGATGACCGCTGGATTGGTTCGCTACGGGGTGAAATTTTTGAGGCCCCGTTACACTTGACCTCCTATTTAGCCGAAACCAAAATGAGCATCGCTTCCATCAATAAATTGAAAATTGGTGATGTGATTCCTTTTGAAATGCCCGATAAAGTTATTATAGAAGTTGAACATATCCCCTTGTTCAGAGGCAAAATGGGTGTGTCCAATGGCAATGTGTCTGTCAGGGTAGAAGAAGTCGTTAAGCGTGAAGCCATAGATTTTAAATTGTTAGAATGATCGTTTTGAATGTGGAGTAGTTACAATGAGTGATGAAGATGATATTGAGGTAACTGAGTCTGCTGATGATGACTGGGCTTCTGCTTTAGAGGAACAGGCGGACACTGAGTCGGAAGTAGCGGCACCAGCGGTGAAAGATCATAACCCGGCAGATGCTTTAAATATTCAAAAGCATGAAATGGAAGACCTTGATAGAAACAGCATGGTTGCTGAAAAGGGTTCTGTTGAAGATGTAAAGTTAGATGCGATTCTGGATATACCGGTACACATTTCAATGGAAATTGGTCGCACTCAAATCAGTATTCGTAATTTGTTAAAACTGAATCAGGGTTCGGTTGTTGAGCTGGACAGGCTGGCGGGAGAACCGATGGATGTGCTGGTTAATGGAACGCTGATTGCCCGGGGAGAAGTGGTTGTGGTAAACGAAAAATTTGGTCTCAGATTGACGGATATTATCAGTCCGGCAGATCGTGTTAAGCATTTACGCTAGTGACTATGCATCGATTTCAAAAGCTGACTCTGTTGTTTGTGTTGTTGTTTTCACAGACCGTTACTGCGGCAACAGAAGAAAAAATCATGCCCGTTGACCCGTTATCAGCCGCCAGCATTGCCAATATGTTCATGGGTTTAGGGCTGGTGCTTGTTGTCATTTTCTTTATGGCCTGGCTGGTGCGTCGTATGGGAGGCATGCAACTGTCGGGTTCTCAGCGCATTCGCCTGTTAGGTGGTTTGTCTCTGGGGCCACGTGAAAAAGTGGTTTTAATTCAGATTGAAAACAAGCGCCTTTTATTAGGCGTGGCCCAGGGCCAGGTTAATACTTTGCATGAGCTTGAAGGTGAATATGAAAATATTGCCAATCAAACATCGGACTCCGCCACAGACTTCAAAGATAAACTTTTGCAGGCTCTGAATAAAACGCTAAAAAAATGAAACCTGTTCTTTCTAAAGTATTCAATACAACATTAGTTTTTAATAGTGAAATGCAGAAAGCCATTTTTCTGGTTTTCTTGACACTCATCATCGCTTTCTTACCCGGCGCGGTCTATGCCGATGGGGGACTCACCGCGATTACCGTTCAGGATACAGCGGCAGGCAAACAATACAGCGTTACATTACAAATACTGGCATTAATGACAATGTTTACATTGTTGCCAGCCATTTTATTAACCATGACGTCCTTCACGCGTATTATTATTGTTTTATCAATATTAAGACAGGCACTGGGAACGGCGCAGACACCCTCCAATCAGGTATTAATAGGCCTGTCTTTGTTTTTAACGTTTTTCATTATGTCACCGGTGTTTACCAAGGTTTATAACGAAGCGTATAGCCCGTATGTGGCAGAAAAGATTTCAGCCGACGATGCCATTGAAAAATTAAAACGGCCATTTCATGATTTCATGATGGCGCAAACACGTGAGGATGACATTGCGTTATTTGCACGCATTTCAGATCATGGCAGCATCGATTCACCGGAAAGTGTGCCGTTCTCTTTATTGCTGCCTGCTTTTTTAACCAGTGAATTAAAAACAGCCTTCCAGATTGGCTTTATGCTGTTTATACCCTTTTTAATTATTGATCTGGTGGTGGCCTCCGTATTGATGGCAATGGGTATGATGATGTTATCACCACTGATTATTTCCTTACCCTTCAAGCTCATGTTATTTGTTTTGATTGATGGCTGGGCCTTGATTACAGGTACTTTAGCCATGAGTTTTGTCACTTAAAGCGCTCTCAAAGCCTGCTGCAGCGGCAGGTGCATTAAAAAATCCTCAACTTGATATAAATAGGCACGGTTAATGCAGTTACTGTATTAAGTGTTACATATTGTCAAAAAACTGTCGTTGAGGAAAATCGCATGAACCAGGATACCGTAATGATGCTGGCTAGCCAGACATTGTGGATGACCATACTACTGGCCGCTCCTATGCTGTTGTCAGCACTGACGGTGGGCTTGATCGTGGGTATGTTTCAGGCGGCTACGCAGATTAATGAAATGACCTTGAGTTTTATTCCCAAGCTGGGCGTGCTGGTATTGGCCTTGTTTGTCTTTGGTCCGTGGATGTTACGTAACATTGTCGACTTCACGACGCGTCTGATTACCAATATACCGTCAATGTTAGGTTAAGTGGAATAATCAGTGATCATCAATCTTGAACAAATTAACGAGATTATTGCCAGTGCCTACTGGCCGTTTGTGCGCATTAGCGCAATGCTGATGATTGCCCCGGTTTATGCAGCATCGTCGTTTCCTGTTCGCATCAGAATTGTTCTTGCGGTGCTGGTCACAGCGGCGTTATACCCCGTGATTGAACCCGTTAAAGGGGTTGATCCGATTTCCTTGCAGGGCATTTTGATACTCGGCCAGCAAGTCATTATTGGCGCGGCAATGGGTTTCTTTTTGCAAATGGCATTTCAATTGCTGGTAATAGCAGGTGAAGCCATTGCCATGGCCATGGGGCTTGGTTTTGCCAGAATGATGGACCCACAAAACGGCGTACAGGTGCCAGTGGTGGCGCAGTATTTCATTATCATTGCAACACTGTTATTTCTTTCAATGAATGGTCATTTATTATTATTACAAATGGTGATTCAAAGCTTCGAGATATTACCTGTTTCTAGCGTCGGTATGAGCCGTGATGGTATCTGGCAGGTAGTGGCCTGGGGCAGCCAGATGTTTGTGGGCGCAGTGCTGGTGGCGATACCGGCTGTTACCGCGTTATTAATGTCGAACCTTGCGATGGGTGTTATTACCCGGGCCGCGCCACAGCTAAATATCTTTGCAGTGGGTTTTCCTTTGATGCTGCTGCTGGGTTTCATTTTATTAATGCTGAGCTTGCCCAGTATGTTGCCGCAGTTCTCAAATCAAATCATGCACGCCTTTGATGCCGCGCATGCTGCCATTAGTGCGGGGCATAACTAATGGCAGAAGAAAGCGGACAGGAACGGACCGAAGAACCCACCCCCAAACGCCAGGCCGACTCGAAAAAGAAAGGCCAGATTGCACGTTCACGTGATTTTAATACGATGGCCATCGTTGCACTGGCGGCAGCCGGTCTGTTGCTGATGGGGAACATGTTTACAGACGGCTTATCGAAGTTAATGATCAAGGGGCTAACACCATCGAGAGCCGATATTTTTGATCCAATTAAACTTGTTACCCGGCTTCTCGATAGCATTCTTGATGCGCTGATTATTATCTTTCCCTTTCTGGTATTGATGTTTATAGCCGCCTTAGTTGCGCCTGTTTTAGTTGGCGGCTGGGCATTTAGCTGGGAATCACTGCAACCAAAATTCAGTAAACTGAACCCCATCAGTGGCATTAAAAAAATGTTCTCTATTAAAAGCCTGGTGGAGCTGGTCAAAACCATGGCTAAGTTTCTGCTGGTGACAGCGGTCTCGATTATTGTTTTGTGGTCACAGTCTGACAGCTTTTTGAAACTCGGTAGCCAGTCTATTGAAACGGCTATGGCGCATGCCGGTGAGCTGTTTGGCTGGGGTTTTTTGATGCTGACAATAGCCTTGATGATTATTGCAGCCATCGATGTGCCTTTTCAGGTATGGGATCACATGCGTCAAATGCGTATGACACTGCAAGAAGTCAAAGACGAGATGAAAGACTCTGAAGGGCGGCCAGAAGTAAAAGGCAAAATCAGGCAGTTACAACGTGAAATGTCAGAACGCCGAATGCTCGAAGATGTACCCCATGCTGATGTGGTGATAACCAACCCTGAACACTTTGCGGTAGCGTTGAAATATGACCAGCTAACCGGAAGAGCGCCAATGGTTGTTGCCAAAGGTGCTGACCTGGTTGCTGCCAGTATCCGAAAAGTGGCGGTGCACAACGATGTGACCCTGGTGGAGGCACCGCCTCTGGCACGGGCCATCTTTTATAAAACAGAGATTGGTGATGAGATACCAGAAGCGCTGTATCTGGCTGTGGCGCAGATTCTGGCTTATGTCTATCACCTGAAAACCGCTAAGAAAGAAGGCACTGACAAACCTGATTTCCCTAACACAACGTTACCTGATGAATACAAACAGTTTACTGATGAATTTTTTGACCCATCTAATGGTCGTCGACAATGATCTGGAGTGAGTGATGGAAGCCGTACTTAGAAATATACAGAGCGCTGCTGGACGTGGTTTGGCTGCACCTTTCTTATTAATGGCAATGCTATCGATGATGGTATTGCCAATGCCGGCCATAGCGCTGGATATATTTTTCACGTTTAATATTGGTTTATCACTTGTGGTGCTGCTGGTCTGCGTGTATGCCGCTAGGCCTCTCGACTTTGTTGTCTTTCCTACGGTGTTATTGATTGCCACCTTATTGCGCCTGTCGGTCAACGTGGCATCAACTCGTGTGGTTTTATTGGAAGGTCATACCGGCACGGGGGCTGCTGGCAGCGTGATTGAAGCATTCGGTGAATTTGTTATCGGCGGCAACTATGCTGTCGGTTTAGTTGTTTTTGCTATTCTCGTCATTATTAACTTTATTGTGGTTACCAAGGGCGCCGGCCGTGTCTCTGAGGTCAGTGCTCGCTTTACGCTGGATGCGATGCCGGGCAAACAAATGGCGATTGATGCCGATTTAAATTCCGGCTTGATCGATCAGGAAACCGCGCGTACCCGGCGTGAAGATGTCTCGGCCGAAGCTGATTTTTACGGTTCGATGGATGGTGCCAGTAAGTTTGTAAAAGGCGATGCCATTGCCGGTATTCTCATCCTGTTTATTAATGTCATTGGCGGTTTAGCCATTGGTATGGTTCAGCACGATCTGGCAGCAGGTGATGCGGTACAGTTTTATACCCTATTGACTATCGGTGACGGTCTGGTGGCACAAATACCATCGCTGTTATTATCGTCTGCAACGGCAATTATTGTCACGCGTAACTCAAAAGCACGGGATTTAGGGCAGCAGATTGTTGGCCAGTTATTTGAAAATACAAAACCCTTATGGGTCACGGCGGCTATTTTAGGCATGCTGGGTGCGATTCCAGGCATGCCCAATACGGCCTTTTTATCGCTGGCGTTAATGTCAGCTTTAACGGCTTATTATTTTGATCACCGAACCCCGCCTGATGAGACAATCAGTGGTGAAGTCTTAGGTGGTTCTCAATTACCGGCGGGATCACCTGAACAGGCAGCGGAAAATAAAGAGCTGAGCTGGGATGATGTTAAACAGGTTGATCTGATTGGTCTGGAAGTGGGTTATGGCCTCATTCCTCTGGTTGACCGTAACCAGGATGGCATGTTGTTAAGTCGTATTAAAGGTGTCAGAAAAAAACTCTCGCAGGATTTTGGTTTTCTGATCCAGCCGGTGCATATCAGAGATAACCTTGATTTAAGTCCCAATGCCTACCGCATTACCTTATTAGGTGTGCCGATTGGAGAATCTGAGATTCATCCAGAGCGTGAAATGGCAATCAATCCCGGCACGGTTTATGGTGAGCTACAGGGTATAAAAGGCATGGATCCGGCATTTGGGCTGGAAGCGGTCTGGATCGATGGAAATCAGCGTGACCATGCGCAGACTTTAGGTTATACCGTGGTCGATGCAGCTACCGTGGTGGCTACCCATTTGAGCCAGCTACTGCAAGAGCATGCATATGAATTAATCGGTTATGAAGAAGTGCAGCAAATGCTCGACAAGTTGGCCGAAGGCTCACCTAAACTGGTTGAAGATTTGGTACCGAAAACACTCAGTCTTGGCACCATTGTTAAAGTCCTGCAGAGTTTATTAAAAGAAGCCGTGCCGATTCGCGATATGCGATCCATTGCCGAGACTTTGGCGGATAACGGCGCCCGGAGTCAGGATCCTGACGAGCTGACCTCATACGTGCGGGTGACACTGGGGCGTTCAATCATCCAGAACATCATTGGTGTCGAGGCTGAGATGCCGGTTATTACGCTTGAACCAGCATTGGAACAATTATTGCTAGAGTCAGTACAGAGTGCATCAAATGGTGCCCTTGGCATAGAGCCGGGAATGGCTGACCGTTTGTTTAAATCGTTGGAGCAGGTAACGCAACAGCAGGAAATTAAAGGCGAAGCCTCTATTTTGGTAGTCGCACCACCGATCAGATCGTATTTATCCAAGCTGGTTCGGCATGCGATCAGAGGCCTGCATGTAATGGCCTACAACGAAATACCCGACAATAAGCAGATCAAAGTGGTGGCGACAGTGGGCAACAACACTGAAACATTAGAAGCTTGATAAAGAAGCCTGAGATAAAGAGATAAAAGATGAGAGTAAAACGTTTTATAGCATCAGATATGAGAAGCGCCATGCAGCAAGTCAGAGAGAGTCTGGGTGCAGAGGCGGTGATATTATCCAATCGAATGGTTGATGACGGCGTCGAGATACTGGCTTCTAATGACTATAACACTTCGGCACAGGCTCAGGCTCCAAAAGAAAAAAAACGCCCTTACCGGACTTATGCTGAAATTCCGGAAGAGCCTTTGAGACCGGCTTTTGAGGAGGACAGAGTAACGTTTTCGTCTCAAATAAGCCATAATGCATCTGCAGCGCATGACCCAGCGCCAGCAAACAATGATGGCCTCTTTGATTCAAGTCCGCATCAGGCGCCATTCGGCCGGCCAGCTCAGGCATTTGAGCCGGTTGCTGAGACGCCGGTTCTGAAAAAACCTAAAATCGACTATTCAAAGTATATTGTTGAGGATGAGGCCGAAGCGGTTGCCACATCGCAGGCGAGCGCATCAGCCCAGCAGCGGCTTGAGACCGAGGGTTTGAAGCAGGAATTAAAGGCATTGCGCTCAATGATGGAAACCCAGGTTAGCCTGCTGAACTGGGAGCAACAAAAAAAGCAAAATCCTATTGCTATTGGCTTGCTAAAACGCTTTTCTGAACTAGGCTTAACCGTAGATATATCAAAACAAGTGATTGATAAAGTTAATAATAATGATGATGTACAACTGGCATCAAAACAGGCGATCAATAACTTGATTCATGCAATCCCCGTCGCAACTGATGATATTTTAAAGCGCCAGGGCATAGTGGCTCTGGTAGGGCCTACTGGCGTGGGTAAAACCACTACTATTGCGAAACTGGCCGCCCGCTATGTGATGGCGCATGGGCAGGATAATATCGCGCTGGTGACGCTGGATAATTATCGAATCGGTGCGCAGGAGCAACTGTTTAATTATTCAAGAATATTAAGAATTCCGGTGCATAACGCAAAAGACGCCAATGAATTACATAAAGTTTTGCAAAATCTTTACGACAAAAAACTGATTTTGATTGATACTGCCGGTATGAGCCAAAAAGACATGAGGATATGCGAACAATTCAATACGCTAAAGCAGGGCGCAGAAAACGTCAGGTCATATGTGGTATTGGCGGCAAATTCCCAAACCAGTGCCCTTGATGAAATTATACGCAGCTTTAAACAGACGGCTATCAGTGGCTGTATTTTTACAAAACTGGATGAAACTGCCAGCCTGGGAGGAGCAATCAGTATGCTTGTCAGGCATCAGTTGCCGCTCGCGTATACCAGTGATGGGCAAGCGGTACCGGAAGATTTACAAAGCGCTTATGCCAAAGAGCTGGTGGCAAAAGCATTGGATTTATTAAAAAAGAAGCCGGAACAGATCGATGAAAATGATTTAGCTCTGGCATTTAACGAAGGCAGGATTCATGCTCATTGAAGAAAAAAATGACTGATCAGGCCGCAGGTTTAAGACGAATGAATAACCCAAAACCCGTAAGAGTTATAGCTGTAGCCAGTGGTAAAGGTGGTGTAGGTAAAACAAATGTTTCGGTGAACTTGTCCTTATCGCTAATTGAAGCCGGTAACAAGGTGATGTTACTTGATGCCGATCTGGGCCTGGCAAATGTTGATTTAATGCTGGGTTTGAAAAGTCCGTTCAATCTTTCGCATGTGATTAATGGTGAGAGAAAACTGGAAGATATTATTGTAGAAGGCCCTGACCATTTAAAAATAGTGCCCGCAGCATCCGGCACACAGATGATGGCTGAACTGACTCAACAACAGCATGCCGGCATGATCCGGGCTTTTGGTGAGCTGAATTTGGATCTGGATGTGCTGGTGATCGATAGTTCTGCTGGCATCAGTGACAGTGTTGTCAGTTTCTGCAAGGCCGCACATGAAGTCCTGGTCGTGGTTTGTGATGAGCCGGCCTCTTTAACCGATGCCTATGCATTGATTAAAGTGCTAAACCTGGATCATGGTATTCAGCGCTTTCAGGTGCTGGCTAATATGGTGCCAAGCGAACAGGAAGCGCGTCAGCTGTTTAATAAACTCAATCATGTGGCCGGGCTTTATCTTGATGTGAACCTGAATATGGCCGGTTATATACCTTATGACGATAACCTGAAAAAAGCCGTCAGAAAGCAAAAATCGGTATTTAAGATGTTTCCATCGAGTCCATCATCGCGGGCTTTTCTTACTTTGGCTAAAACAATTAACCGCTGGCCTAAACCAAAGCAGGCCAGTGGTCAGCTTGAGTTTTTTGTTGAAAGATTGATCAAATACAGTGCTGCGGTCGAGACACAATGAATAAACAGAGGCTGCTCCGATGTCGTCAGGTTGCGTAATGTACAAGCAAATTCAACACGATGAACGCGACAAGCTGGTTACAGAACATGTCGTGCTGGTAAAGCGTATCGCGCATCATATTGGCAACCGTTTACCCAGCAATATACAGATCGATGATTTGATTCAGTCTGGCATGATTGGTTTGCTGGAAGCCTCAAAAAATTATGACCCCAGTCAAGGCGCGAGCTTTGAAACCTATGCCGGTATCAGAATTCGAGGCGCGATTCTTGACGAGGTCAGAGGCACCGACTGGACGCCGCGTTCAGTCACCCGAAAGATTCGTGATGTCAGCCGAGCCGTACACGAAGTAGAAAACATTCTTGGCCGTGATTCCACCAATAGTGAAGTCGCAGAACATATGGGGCTGAGTGTGGATGAATACCATACCATACTTAAAGACAGTATGACGGCGCGCTTATTCAGCCTTGAACAGGTCGAAGATGAACACGGTATCGCCGGACAATCAAAATTGCCAGAGCCACAGAAAAAGCTGGAAGAAAACAACTTTAAGCAGGCGCTGGCCAGCGAAATACAAAAACTGCCCGAAAAGGAGCAGTTAATGATGTCGTTATACTATAACGATGAGTTAAATTTAAAGGAAATCGGTGCCGTATTAAATGTCAGTGAATCGAGGGTGAGTCAGATTCACGGGCAAGCTTTAATAAGATTGCGGAGTCGCTTACAATCTTGGCTAGGTTAGCTATACTCATAAAATTAACAGTATTCTATTGAACTGGGGAGCTTCATTTGGATAAAAATATGAAAATTCTCATTGTGGATGATTTTTCTACAATGCGTCGAATCGTTAAAAATCTGCTTCGGGATCTGGGATTTAACAACACGCAGGAAGCTGATGATGGTCAAACGGCCTGGCCGATGCTGAAAAACGGTAATTTTGATTTTCTAGTGACTGACTGGAATATGCCGGTTATGACGGGTATCGAATTACTGAAAAAAGTCCGTGAAGATGAAAACCTGGCATCAATGCCTGTTTTATTAGTGACGGCTGAAGCGAAAAAGGAACAAATTGTTGAAGCGGCTCAGGCTGGTGTCAATGGTTATGTGGTCAAACCTTTTACCGCAATAACGCTTAAAGAAAAGATTGATAAGATTTTTGAGCGAATTGATGGTCAATAGTACAAGGGTTTGATATGGATAATTCGGGTGTAGATAAAGAGCAGTTACTATCAGCCAGTAAAAAACTGATTGAAAAGCTGGAAAAAGGCGATGATGCTGATATTGAAGGCATGCTTGATGAGATTGCATCCTATCGAGAAAATACCTTGTTTCAGGAATTGGGCAAGTTAACTCGAGAACTGCATGATTCGATAAGAAGTTTTCAGCTTGATGATCGCTTTAATGATATTGCAGAAAGCGAAATACCGGATGCTAAAGAGCGCCTGGAATATGTCTTAACGATGACCGAGCAGTCGGCCGACAAAACACTGACAGCGGTAGAAGATAGCCAGCCCAAGGTGGATGAGCTTAATGAACAATTCAACGACATGGACCAGCGCTGGTCAAGTTTTATCAAAAAAGAATTGAGTGCCGATCAGTTCAGGCAACTTGCTTCAGACCTTGGTGTTTTCTTAACCGGTTCAAAAATTGTCACAGCACAACTCAGCTCGAATCTGAATACGGTTCTGATGGCTCAGGACTTTCAGGACCTAACGGGGCAAATCATTCGCCGGGTGATCACGCTGGTTGAAGATGTGGAATCAAATCTAGTGAATTTAATCCGTTTACAGGGAGAAAGCTCGAAGACTAAAGCCGTTGATGGTGCTGAAAAGAATACAACCGGAAAACTGGAAGGCCCACAAATTCCAGGTAAAGAAGCAGAAGATGTTATGAATAATCAGGACGATGTGGATGACCTGTTAGCAAGTCTGGGATTTTGAGTATTAATCTATGAGTATTGATCTGGATGATGAGATTTTACAAGACTTTCTGGTGGAAGCCGGAGAAATTCTTGAGTTATTAGGTGAACAGCTTGTTGATCTGGAACAGAATCCGGAAGATGCCGAATTACTGAATGCCATCTTCAGAGGCTTTCATACAATTAAAGGCGGCGCCGGCTTTCTTGCCATCGACGTCATGGTAGAAACCTGTCATGTGGCTGAAGATATATTCAATTTATTAAGACAGGGAGAACGGGTAGCTACCCCTGAGTTAATGGATGTCATCTTGCAGGCATTGGACGTGGTAAATATCATGTTTAATGATATTCAGGCCGGTAATGATCCTGTTGCCGCCGAAAAAAGCCTGTTAGAAAGCCTGCATTTATTTGCTGTTGCAGATGCCGTAGCGACTGAACCCGTTTCTGAACCCGAGCCAGTATCTGTGCCTGAAGCTACGACTGAAGCGTCACCATCAGAAGATATCACCGATGATGAATTTGAACATTTACTGGATGACTTGCACGGCAAAGGCAAACACGGCGGAAACCCGGCGGCAGGTGCTCCGCCGGCGACTAATGAGAACACTGGCGGTGCCGAGCTGATCACGGATGATGAGTTTGAAAACTTGCTGGATCAATTGCATGGCTCAGGTAAACCGGGAGATGTGAAAAAAACTGATGCGGCTGAGACGGGCAGAGCGGCATCTGCAGATGAACTGATCACCGATGATGAGTTTGAAGACTTGCTTGATCAGCTGCATGGCTCAGGCAGTCCAGGTGAGAAAAAAACGATGCCTGCTGAAGCCGTTCAGCAAGACAACAAAGAAGAAAGTGCTGCAGCAAAGACCGCCAGGTCTTCATCTGATGCTGAACTGATTACCGATGATGAGTTTGAAAACCTGCTGGATGAAATGCATGGAAAAGGTGCCGGGCCAACTTCAAAAGCACAAACAGCTGCGGCTGTTCCCGCTAATACGGCAAAAAAAGCAGAAGCCACAGGCAATGCAAAACAAGTCGCAACTGCGGCACCAGCACCAGCACCAGCACCAGCACCAGCACCAGCACCAGCACCAGCTGTCAAGGCAGCGGCCCCAAAAGCGGCAGCAGCAGTTGCTAAGGGCGAAACAACGGTACGAGTTGATACCGAGCGACTCGATGACATTATGAATCTTGTCGGTGAGCTAGTGCTGGTTAGAAATCGCCTTGATAAGTTGCAGGATGATCTGGATCTTGGCGATTCGGAAATGGGCAAAGCAATTTCTAATCTGGATATTGTAACGGCCGATTTACAGACCTCGGTGATGAAAACGCGCATGCAGCCAATTAAAAAAGTGTTTGGCCGCTTTCCCAGGGTGATTCGGGATCTGGCCCGGAGTCTGAACAAAGATATTTCATTGGAAATGATAGGCGAGGAGACGGATCTAGATAAAAATCTGGTTGAGGCGTTAGCTGATCCGTTAGTGCATCTGGTGCGTAACTCGGTGGATCACGGAATTGAGATGCCGGATGAGCGTGAAAGAGTAGGCAAATCAAGACAGGGCACTGTTATCTTGGCGGCAGAGCAGGAAGGAGACCACATTTTACTGTCGATTGAAGACGATGGTGCGGGTATGGATCCTGATTTCTTGCGAGACCTGGTGGTTAAAAAAGGACTCATGGACAGAGAGTCTGCAACCCGGCTGGAAGATAAAGAATGTTTTAACCTGATTTTCATGCCTGGTTTCTCTACCAAAGAAGAGATCTCCGATATTTCCGGTCGTGGTGTCGGAATGGACGTGGTAAAAACACGCATTACACAACTCAATGGCCATCTGGATATCGATTCGGAGCTGGGTAAAGGCACCAAGTTAAGCATCAAGGTTCCATTGACCCTGGCAATTTTGCCGACATTGATGGTCAAACTTGGCCAGCATGCATTTGCATTACCTTTGTCAATGGT
The DNA here is from genome assembly GCA_029882395.1 of Gammaproteobacteria bacterium. Lineage (GTDB taxonomy): Bacteria > Pseudomonadota > Gammaproteobacteria > SZUA-229 > SZUA-229 > JAUVDT01. The sequence goes on along the minus strand of JAOUKT010000001.1, from coordinate 73,956 downwards.
GCGTGAAATTATAGAAATGGAAACAAAAACGCCTAATATAATTGATGGTCAGCCTGTTATTATGGTGCGTGAAAAAGCCGTGCCCGTTTTCTATTTATCAAACTGGTTGCTGCCTTATGGAGAAACTTCAGATAAAGGCGAAGGTGAAGGACAGGTAATCATTATTCAGATGGGTAACCAAACGGTGGGCATTGTAGTTGACACTGTTATTGGTCAGGAAGAAGTGGTGATCAAACCATTGGGTGCATTTTTATCCAGTTCAATAGGTTTTGCCGGTTCTACAATTACTGGTGATGGTGGCATTGCATTGATTCTTGATTTAGGAAATTTGTTTAAACACAGGGCTGTTAAAGGTTTTTAAGGAGCCTCTTAATCATGCTATGAAAATCTGTTTTAACCAACATGGTTTTCATAAAGTAAAATAGTTGAGAGATAAAATGACTGTTAAAGTTTTAATTGTCGATGATTCCGGATTCTTCAGAAGGCGGTTAACAGAAATTATTAGTAGTGATCCGCTAATAGAAGTAATTGGCAGCGCAAACAACGGCCAGCAGGCTATCGAACAGGCACGTATACTAAAACCTGATGTAATCACTATGGATATCGAGATGCCAGTAATGAATGGCATTGATGCAACTAAACAGATTATGCAGGATAACCCCACCAGTATTCTGATGTTTTCATCCTTAACCTATGATGGTGCGACCTCTACTTTAAAAGCGCTGGAAGCGGGTGCAGCAGACTTTCTACCGAAAAAATTTGAAGAAATTTCCAGTCAAAGCGGAGAGGCAATTAAACTCTTAACTTCCCGGATTAAAGCACTGGGCAGAGGTGCGCTAAGCCGTCGCACCGTTGTTGATACATCAACCAGCTCGGCATTAAAAAAAGCCACGGTTTCATCGCAACAAGAGCAGGCGCCGACACCGAAAACTCGAACACTTAAATCGTTTGATGAGAGTTCAGTCGATCTGGTTGCTATTGGCACCTCAACAGGAGGACCTGTTGCATTACAGTCACTATTAACAGCAATTCCTGCTTCATTTAAAGCGCCTATCTTAATTGTGCAGCACATGCCGCCTAAATTCACTGAGGCTTTCGCCAAACGTCTTGACAAGATATGCAATATCACTGTCAGAGAAGCCAGCCAGGGAGAAAAGCTTGAAGCGGGTGTGGCGTTAATAGCACCGGGTGGTATGCAGCTCGATGTGCTTAAAAAAGGGCGGGATATTGTTGTTAATATAAAAGAGTCTTCAGCTGCTCAAAATTACAAACCCTGTATAGATGATACATTTGAAAGCATTGCAATGTCTGTTGGAGCAAAAACCTTAGGTATTATATTAACGGGAATGGGCGCCGACGGTCGAGAGGGCTGCCGCAGGATGAAACAAACCGGTGCTCAGGTCTGGGCTCAGGATGAAGAAACCAGTCTGATTTATGGCATGCCTGCTGCTGTTGCACAAGCCAAGCTGGCGGATTATATATTGCCGTTACCAGCTATCGCAAAATTACTCGCTGGCTAGCTTAAGGAAATCGAGAAAACATGGATATATTAACTGTTCTGGGATTACTAATTGGTGCCAGCGCTATATTAGGCGGTAATTTTCTGGAAGGTGGCCATATCTCATCCTTGTTTCAGGGAACCGCTTTTTTGATTGTGGTGGGGGGAACCATTGGTGCCGTGATGGTACAGTATCCTTTATCTGTTTTTATCCGCTCAATGAGAATGAGCAGCTGGATATTTATTCCGCCAAAGATCGATTTTGATGCTCAAATAAAAAAAATAATTAAGTGGAGTCATATCTCACGCAAAGAAGGCTTATTAGGGCTGGAAAGATTTTTAGAAATTGAAAAAACGCTTTTCATTAGAAAAAGCCTGCAGTTAGTTGTCGATGGTAATGAGCCAGATAGCATCCGAAAAATTCTAGAAGTTGATATTGATGCAAATGAAAGGTCGGGCAAGATGGCGGCCCGGGTCTTCGAGTCGATGGGCGGCTATAGCCCGACTATCGGCATTATTGGCGCTGTAATGGGCTTGATACACGTTATGAATAATCTGGCCGACCCGAGCAAGCTGGGGGCGGGTATAGCTGTTGCTTTTGTAGCAACGATTTATGGCGTCGGCTTCGCTAATTTATTTTTTTTACCTGTTGCCAATAAACTTAAGATGATCGTAAGCGAGCAGGCACAGTTAAATGAGCTAATTACAGAAGGCATTGTTTCGATTTCTGAAGGTGAAAACCCCAGGATAATTGAGACTAAATTACAAGGTTTTTTACATTAAGGTAATTTATGTCACGACGAAAAAAAACAGAAGAAGAAAGTGAGCATCATGATCGCTGGTTAATTTCATACGCTGATTTTATTACCTTGTTGTTTGCGTTTTTTGTCATGATGTACTCAATTTCTTCTGTCAATGAAGGTAAATACCGAGTTTTAGCCGATTCCATCGTGTCTGCATTTCAGAATATCAATGATGAGGCCGGGCCACAGTCACAGCCGGTTGCCAGTAAAACGCCTATTCAGATAGGAAAAACCCCAAAAATGCTTGCGCCGGTGCCTGACAAGGTTGCTGACCTGAGTGCTAATGAAAAAAACAACAGAGAAAAATTAAATAAGCTGGGTCATTCTCCAGAAGTGGTAAAACGCAATTTAACAAAAAACTTAAAGACATGGGTTCAAAAAGGTGAGATTAAAATACGATCAAGCAATCGCTGGATAGATGTGGAGATAAGTACAGGTGTTTTATTTCGTAGCGGCAGTTCAGCTTTATCCTCTAAAGCGGTAGAGCTGCTTGAGCCGCTAAGTTATCAGCTATTGGGTTACGATAAACCTGTTTATGTATTAGGGTATAGTGATAATATCCCTATTCATACTAATAAATATTCATCAAACTGGGAGTTGTCAGCGGCAAGAGCGGTGAGCGTGGTCAATTTGTTTGCGGGTCTGGGTATTGACCCTGAAACATTAGGTGCGATTGGTTTTGGTGAGCACCGCCCGGTAGCGAATAATGACTCAGCACAAGGCAGAAATAAAAACAGAAGAGTTATTGTTAGAATCTTTACTAGCAATGATATTTTTTCAGAAACATAAAATGATAATTAAATACTAAAATGAAAGTCTGGGCTGTTGCAAATCAAAAAGGTGGAGTTGGCAAAACAACTTCTGCAATCACTATTGGCGGAACACTAAGCATGCGGGGTAAACGAGTCTTATTAGTTGATCTCGATCCGCATGGATCAATGACCAGTTATTTTGGCAGTGATCCGGATGAGCTGGAACCAACGGTATATGATTTGTTTCATAAAACAGCGCGCCCCGAGCAAGTTGTTATAAAAACCAAATTCAAAAATATATCTTTTATGCCGGCGTCATCTGCTATGGCCACTCTGGATCGACAATTAGGCACTAATGGCGGCATGGGGCTGGTGATTAAAACAGCTTTGGATTCTATTTCTGATCAGTACGATTACGCTGTGATTGATTGCCCGCCGGTGCTAGGCCTGCTAATGGTTAATGCACTGGCATCATGCGATCATCTATTGGTACCGGTACAAACTGAGTTTCTGGCTTCAAAAGGACTCGAGCGTATGGTGAATACGCTTAATATGATCATCAAGGCGCGTAAACAGGAGATTAGCTATTCAATTGTGCCCACCTTTTTTGATCAGCGACTAAGAGCCTCTCACGATACGCTGAAACAATTGCGCGCTGACTATAAAGGTAAAATCTGGGAAGGTGTGGTGCCTATTGATACCTTGTTTCGTGAAGCCAGTCGGCGCGGTGTGCCGCTATCAATCGCACGGCCCAGTAGCCGCGGTTGCAGGGCCTATTCTCATTTACTGGATTATTTAATCGAATTGAGCGGGGATGTTATTGACCCTGAAAATGTGGAAACGTCATTATGACAGATCACAAGTTCAGCAATCAGAAATCGGCGCTGGAAGATTACTTTCAATCATTGTTATCAGATGAGGTAGCATCTGAAATAGCGGATCAAGAAAACGTCGTGGTAAAGCCTGTAGCTGCGGTAGCTGAGGTGCCACAAGCTGAAACAATGATCGATACGACAGCGACTCAAGCCGAACAAAAGCTCACGCTTAATGAAGCAATAATCGCTCCTGCCAGACCAGCTATTCAACGCCCCTCAGTTGCAGATATGCTGGCAAAAGTTGAAAAAGTAGCAGAAGTGACGTCTGCCGAGATTGATTTTGCTGAGCCTGTGACTGAGATCAGAATACCGATGCCGTCGCTGGCGCAGCCAGTTGAGACTAAAACAGAGATCGTGGCAGAGGTTGAAGTCGAGGTCGAAGTTAAAGTCGAAGAAAAGCTTGACGTTGAAGTGGCTAAAACGCTGACGGTCAATCAGGAGGCTGCTCTCGAGACAACACAGACCCCAGTGGTGCAACGTAACGAGCCACCGGAGTGGGCAGAGTCCAGGTTTCAGTGTTTGCTGTTTCAGGTAGGGGGGCTTTCCTTAGCGGTTCCTCTGGTGACATTAAATGGTGTTATTCCATGGCCTGAAAACGTAGTTGAAACCCCCAATCAAACTGACTGGTATCTTGGTGTTCTGATGAACCATGGCAATAAAGTGCAGGTCATTGATACGGCGGTTATGGTGCTGCCCGAAGAACACAGAAAAGACATGGCCGCTGAAGCCGCCGAGCGATTGAGTCATATCCTGCTGGTAGATGATCAGCGCTGGGGCCTGGCCTGTGAGTCTATTGGAGATGTTGTCTGGTTAAACAAAGATGATGTCAAATGGCGGAGCAATACAACAAAACGCCCCTGGCTATTGGGAACAGCAATTGAACACATGTGTGCCGTCATGGATACGAGTGCCTTTGCTGATATGCTCACAAGTGAAAAATAGCAGGCATGGCGTTTGAATTTATTACATAAAATACACACTTTACAAGGCGAAGAGTCTAGCGTTTCTTACAGAGTAGGCTAAACTAAAAACAGCATGAATATACTTTTGGCATATTTCATGCACATTAACAACACCAGCCCGATAAGAGTAAATTTTTTGACGCTATATCGGGTTTGGAAAGGCGGGGAAACAAAATGATAGATGCTGATACCAGCACTGATCCACTACAATGCGTCACATTTCGCCTTGAGGGCGAAGTTTATGGCATTAATGTAATGATGGTACAGGAAGTGCTTCGGGTAACTGAGATTGCTCCGGTTCCCGGGGCGCCAGTCTTTGTATTAGGTATCATTAATTTACGTGGAAATGTGGTAACGGTAATTGATACGCGAAAACGTTTTGCGCTTCCTGCCAAAGAGATGGACGATTCGACACGAATTGTCATTATTGAATCTGACCAGCAAACAGTCGGTATTGTGGTGGATGGCGTCTCTGAAGTTGTTAATGTCAGCCGTGATGATATAGAGACAGCACCGAGTGTAGGTAATGATGAAACTGCACGTTATATAGAAGGTGTTGTCAGTCGTGGTGAAGAGTTACTGATCCTTGTTGATCTGAACAAGCTCTTGACCGATGATGAATGGCTTGATGTGGGTGCACTTTAGAGCGTAAATTTTGCCACGGTGTCGCTTGTGGAGTTACAACATGAACGCACTGTTAGTGATAACAAGTATTATTTTTTTTCTAGCCATGGTTAATTTACATCTGTGGCATAGAAGAAAAATCAACAGTCTAATGACTCGTCCTCTTCAGCAACCCGAATCATATCGCATGTCTAATGACCTTGCTGCACTCAATGCCGGTTCAATCGGTCTTGGTGAGCGGTTATTAAAAATCGAGAGAAACCAGAAGTTAATGGCCCAAAGACTTGAGCAACTCGAATTACATGCCAATGGCAGTAACTCTTACTCACAAGCAATTAATCTGGTAAAGCAGGGCATTAATAAACAGGACTTGATGGCAACGTGTGAGTTGTCGGAAGGTGAGGCTGGTTTATTGATGATGATGCATAAGAAGAAAAAACAACGCAAGTCTCAATTTAGTCATTAATTAATGAATATTTTTTAAAATCCAGGTCAAAATTAAAGGCGTCGGTTCCCGCACCGACAGGCGTGTTCATTTTCTTTGCGCGGGAAAAAGAAAACAAACCAACACGCCCCGTTCGCAAGTCTGCATATAAAACATGCGGATACCCTCATCGCTCATTAAAAACAGCGCTGCTGCGGAACTCGCACTAAAAAGCAGTGCTCAGACAGTCCTCATACAATACGCCCTGTTTTTAACTCACTCTTCGGCTTGCTAAAAGAGGGAGGGGCAAGTCAAAAGCTAATTAAAATTCAAATAACAAAAACTAAAATATAACAATCTAACTGACAGTATCGGTTTTGACTTTGATTCATCTATAGGAAAAAGAGACTCGCTCACCGGTGCGCATACCGGAAAGGCTTGTACAACGTTGATTATTTGCGCCTTGTAATATGTTATGTGGAAATATTAACCCTATTCGATAATTCCAATAAATTCATATCCGGATCACGAATATAAACCGACAATATTTTGCCGGTTGCGCCCGTTCGCTCAACCGGTCCTTGAATAATATCCACGTCAGCTTCATTCAGTTCTGCAACTATCTGCTCAATCGGCGTCCCAACAATAAAACATAAATCAGCAGAACCTTCTGCGGGTCTCTTTGCAGCTGGTAAAAAAATATTATCAGCCTGATGCAAATTAATTTTCTGATCACCAAAACTCAATGCATGGCGATTATCACCGAACTGGATATGTTTCATACCAAGTAGTCTGCAATAAAAATCAACACTAATATTTATATCTTTCACAGTTAAGACGAGGTGATCTAGCGATAGTATTTCCATGTTACTATTTAAAAACCTGCTCAAAGCTTTCTACTGAAAACCCTATCAAAAGGTCATCATCGGTTTCAATAACAGGACGTTTAATAATACTGGTATTCTCAGCCATAATATCAATCGCTAATGTTTTATTAATACTGGCTTTTGTGTTGTCATCCAGCTTACGCCAGGTTGTACCGCGACGGTTTAATAACATTTCCCAGTCAGCTTGCTTACACCAGTCTTTTAATTTGGTTTTAGTAATGCCTTGTTTTTTGTAATCATGAAACGCGTAGTCGATGTTGTTTTCCTGCAGCCATTTTCTGGCTTTTTTCATGGTGTCACAATTGGGTATGCCATATACAGTAATCATTATTTTTCTCTATATGTAAAAAAGGCGCTGTTGGCCAGAGGTGTTCTGGTCAAGCAGCGCCTTTTCAGTTAAAGCCAGACAGACTTAGTCGATATCACGAAGTAACTCGTTAATGCCCACTTTACCTAATGTCTTGGCATCAACCTGTTTAACGATGACAGCGCAGTACAGGCTGTATGTGCCGTCTTTCGATGGCAGGTTGCCTGAAACGACAACCGAACCTTTAGGGATGCGGCCGTAAGTGACTTCGCCGGTCATGCGGTTAAAGATTTTAGTGCTCTGACCGATGTAAACACCCATTGAAATAACAGAGCCTTCTTCAACGATGACGCCTTCAACCACTTCTGAACGGGCACCGATGAAGCAGTTGTCTTCAATGATGGTCGGGGTTGCCTGTAAGGGTTCTAATACACCGCCGATACCAACACCACCTGAAAGGTGAACGTTTTTACCGATTTGTGCGCATGAGCCCACTGTTGCCCAGGTATCAACCATGGTGCCTGAATCCACATAAGCACCGATGTTGACATACGACGGCATTAAGACTGTGCCTGAACCGATGTATGAACCAAAGCGAGCGGTGGCAGGCGGTACCACACGAACGCCGGTTGCGCGGAAATCTTTTGAATTCATGTCAGCGAATTTTGACGGGCATTTATCGTAGTAGTTTGTGAAACCGCCTTTGATAAAATCGTTGTCATTAATACGGAAAGACAACAATACGGCTTTTTTCAGCCATTCATTAGTGACCCAGTCACCGTCTTTCTTTTCAGCGACACGCAGTTCACCAGAATCTAACATGCCGATAACTGTGTTAACGGCATCAATTACATGTGCTTCTGCATTGCGTGGTGTAATGTCAGCGCGACGTTCGAACGCTTCATCGATAATCTTTTTGATGTCTTCCATCATTTTCTCCGGTTTATTTAATGGCGTGTTTGCGGTTAGGCAAAACGGCGCATAAAGTAATTAATCAAAGCTACCTCGGTTAATCAGGCAGCCTTAAGTGATGCAATAAATTGTTTAATTCGCTTCGCGGCCTCAATGCATTCATCAAGAGGCGCCACAAGTGCCATGCGCACATGCTTGGCACCGGGATTGATCCCATTGTTATCACGTGACAGGTATGATCCTGGTAATACGGTGATGTTCTGTGTTGCAAACAGCTGTCGGGCAAATTCCTGTTCACAGATAGGGGTCTTCAGCCAGATATAAAACGATGCTGCTGGCCTCTGAATTGTAATGACGGGCTGTAGTATATCGATAACAGCTTTAAATTTCTCGGTATATAACGCACGATTTTGTCTGACGTGCTCTTCATCACCCCAGGCGGCGATGCTGGCTATCTGGTGTGTTGGCGGCAACGCGCAGCCATGATAGGTGCGATATTTCAGGAAAGCGCTCATAATATTCGCATCACCGGCAACAAAGCCTGAGCGCAAGCCCGGCAGGTTTGAGCGTTTTGAAAGGCTATGGAAAACCACGCAGTTAGTATGGCCATGATTTCCCATATCCTCAGAGGCTTGCAATAAACCGGTCGGTGGTGTCGATTCATCAAAATAAAGTTCTGAGTAGCATTCATCTGATGCAATAATAAAATCGAATGTTTTGGATTTTGTAATCAGAGATTGCAGCGTTTGTTTACTGATGACGGCACCAGTCGGGTTTCCAGGTGAACAAATATAGAGTAACTGGCAGCGCTGCCAGACATCATCCGCAATGGCGTCGAAATCAGGCTGATAGTCATTTTCTGCTGTTGTCTCGTAATAATAAGGCCTGGCGCCGGCCAACAAGGCTGCGCCTTCATAAATCTGGTAAAACGGGTTGGGCATTAATACCAGTGGTTGTTGAACAGCAGTCGGATCAATAACGGCCTGGGCAAAGGCAAACAGGGCTTCGCGCGTGCCGGCGACCGGTAAAATGTTGTTTTCAATATGCAGCGAGTTAGCGTCAAGCTTAAAGCGCTTAACCAGCCAGTCGTTTATGCTTTGACGTAATTCAGCCGTGCCTTTAGTTAACGGGTAAGTATTGAGCGTATCCACCGCAGCAACCAGGGCATTGACGACAAACCGGGGCGCATCGTGTTTCGGTTCGCCGATCGATAATGCAATATGTTTAAGCGACTCAGGGGGCGTCACACCGGCTTTTAGGGTTGCTAACTTTTCAAATGGGTAGGGGTGCAGTTGGTTTAAGTTGGGATTCATTTAATTGCTTTAGTCTGTGGCGATTCAATAAGTTGAGATCAAACCGGTCATCAAATTTACGAAGTCGGCCATAAAAGTCGGCTATTATAGGGGATCTAGTGGCTGAATACAGTCTGTAAACGTTTTTTTTGGAGGGGATATGGCGGTATTGGCCATGCACCATAGCAGTGTTATTGTCAGCAGTACGCATGATTCGCTGGCCTTTTATCAGGGTGTACTGGGGCTTGAGCTCGATAATAGCCGTCCAGATCTGGGCTATCCCGGGGCCTGGTTAAACGTCGGTCAACAACAAATACATTTACTTGAAGTGCCTAATCCCGATTTAAAAGCTAAGCGGCCGGAACATGGCGGTCGTGACCGGCATACGGCGTTACTGGTTGATGATCTTGATGCGTTAATACAATCATTAGAGGTCGCCGGCATTGCTTATACATTGAGTAAGTCAGGCCGCAAAGCGTTGTTTTGTCGTGACCCTGATGCCAACGCAGTAGAATGCATTGAGCAAAAAAGCCTGTCATCAAATTAATACAGATTAAGAAAGCAGAATAAATTTCATGAGGAGTTTTGATGTACTTAAAAGGATGTGTTAACTTCAGGGTGACATATGGACATAACACTTAACAGAGAATAATAAAAAATATGGTGTCCCTCGAAGTTCGTGATTTGGGTTGTATCAGAGATGACCGAATATTGTTTAGCAAAGTCAATATTGATTTGTACCCTGGCCAGTTATTGCTGGTAGAAGGGGACAATGGCAGCGGTAAAACGTCATTACTACGTATTCTGTGTGGCATTCGCCTGCCAGAACACGGTCATGTTATCTGGCAAAGAACTAACAACGATAAAAAAACTGCTGTCTCCGTGCATGGTCAGGAGAGCTACGCAGGCGATATGGCCTTTCTGGGGCATCTCGATGGCAATAAACTGGATTTGACGGTAACCGAAAACCTTGAGTTTTCTTGTTCATTAGCACTGGGCAATAGCAGTACAATTAAAGAAGTGCTAGAACGGGTAGGCTTGAGCTATTTTGATGATTTGCAGGTTTCTAATTTATCAGCGGGCCAGAGACGTCGACTGGCACTGGCGCGTTTGTTATTATCAGGTGCCCGGTTATGGATTCTGGATGAGCCATTCACGGCACTCGATAAAAAAGGCATTGCGATGGTTGAGAGAGAGATTAATGCACAGCTTGACCAGGGAGGGCTGGTTATCATGACATCACATCATAGCGTTTCATTTGACAGTGACAAAGTGACAAAGCTGAGCCTTAGCCAATGAAAAAAACCACATTATCACAAGTGTTTTTTGCGTTATTAAAACGCGACCTGTTGCTGGCGTTTCGCCACCGTGCCGAATTGTTCAATCCGCTGTTGTTTTTTGTATTAGTCGTGACCTTGTTTCCACTTGGTACGGGGGCTGATACTAAACTTTTGCAGACAATGGCGCCGGGCATCATCTGGGTGGCGGCATTACTGGCGGCCATGTTATCGCTGGATACCATTTTCCGTTCAGATTTCGAAGACGGCTCCTTAGAGTTATTGTTATTGAATGCACACCCCACCAGTATTCTGGTGCTGGCAAAGGTGCTGGCTCACTGGCTGATAACAGGTGTGCCATTAATGATCATTGCGCCACTTTTAGCGTTATTTCTTGGTCTTGATCAAGACTTGATTGGTCTACTTGTTTTAACCTTGTTGTTAGGCACACCGGTATTAAGTCTGATTGGCGCCGTGGCGATTGCATTAACAGTCGGTCTTAAACGTGGCGGTATTTTATTGTCATTACTGGTGTTACCGTTCTATGTACCGGTACTTATTTTTGCAACCAATGCCATAGAAATGGCAATGTCTGGTTTGCCTGTTACAGCACAACTATGGATATTAAGTTCATTTTTATTATTAGCCATTACCTTAACGCCGTGGCCGACTGCTGCAGCCCTGAAACTGAGTTTAAGTTGATATGATGAAATTCATTCATAAAACGGCCTCGCCACCGTATTTTTATCACCTGAGTGGTTTATGGATACCCTGGCTGGGCATGATAACCCTGCTGTTGTTAATGGCCGGGTTATATGGTGGCCTGATATACGCACCAACAGACTATCAGCAAGGTGAAAGCTACCGCATTATTTACATTCATGTGCCGGCAGCATGGATGTCGCTGTTTATATATATCGCCATGGCAGGCGCTGGTGCCATCGGTTTAATCTGGCGGATCAAACTGGCTGAAACCGTGGCCGTCTGCAGTGCTCCGATTGGTGCTGGTTTTACCTTGCTGGCATTGGTAACCGGATCGCTCTGGGGCAAACCCATGTGGGGGGCCTGGTGGGTTTGGGACGCACGCTTAACAGCCGAACTGTTGTTATTGTTTTTATATCTTGGGGTAATGTCTCTTTATGTTGCCATACCAGATAAAAGAGTCGCCAGCCGCGCGGTGGCGTTGTTAGCGCTGGTTGGAGTGGTTAATATCCCCATCATCCATTACTCTGTTGAATGGTGGAACACGCTGCATCAAGGGCCAACGGTGACAAAGTTCGACAAACCTTCGATTGACCTGAGAATGCTGGTTCCGCTATTAATCATGGCTGTTGCGTTTAAAGTCTATTATGTCTGGTCGCTGTTTTTACGCGTGCGAGTTGAGTTGCTGGAACGTGAACGTAACAGCCAGTGGGTGAAAGAATTATTAAAACAGAACAAGGAATCGCAAGCATGAAAGAGTTTTTTCATATGGGCGGCTATGGCTTTTATGTCTGGCTATCTTATGGTATCGCAGCGGTTGTTTTGATCAGCAATATTATATTGCCTGTCTATCAGCGCAAATCGATGCTGAATAAATTAGCAAAAAAAATCAAACGAGCGGAGCAACTTAAATGACACCGACCAGGAAGAAGAGAGTCTTTTTAATTTCGATAATGGTAGTGGGTATAGCTATCGCCACTAGTTTTGCCTTAAAAGCATTTAATGAAAACCTGATGTTCTTTTTTTCGGTGACGGATGTAAAGGCGGGTAAATCACCTGCGAAAAAAGCTTTTCGACTGGGCGGAATGGTTGTCGATGGCAGTTTTAAACGCAAGGAAAAAAGTCTGGCTGCTTATTTTGACCTGACTGATAATGAGTCTGTGATCACTGTATATTATAACGGCATCCTGCCTGATCTGTTTCGCGAGGGGCAGGGCATTGTTTCAAAAGGACATTTACGTGAAGATGGTATTTTTGAAGCCGAAGAAGTTCTGGCAAAACACGATGAAAACTATATGCCTCCGGAAGTGGCCGACAGCATGAAAGCAAAAAAGCAGGCTTTAAAGTAAATAAATGCTTGCTGCATGCGATAAGCCCTATTTGTTAAGGGGGTTTTGTTCCAAAATTGAAGCATGTGTCCGCGTAAACTTGTATGAGAAACGAGAACATGCACGCTGAACAATTAAAGTGATGACAACAGGCTGCGATTAAATGATAACTCTAAATAAAAAGGTAAATAAATGCTTCCAGAAATAGGACATTTCGCATTAATACTGGCTCTTTGCATGGCTTTTTTTCAGGCTGTTGTACCACTCTGGGGCGCTATGACAAACAACCTTAACCTGATGGCGGTGGCAAAGACATCTGCTCAGGGACAGTTCTTTTTCATGACAATCTCCTTCGCTATTCTGGTTTACTCTTTTATTATCAGTGATTTTTCAGTCGCCTATGTGGCCAATAACTCTAATACAGATCTGCCGCTGCTATACCGTATATCGGCGGTCTGGGGCGCGCATGAAGGCTCTTTGTTATTGTGGGGTTACACGCTAGTTATCTGGACTAATGCGGTCATTCTTTTTTCAGCCAGTTTACCGGCAAAAATGGTGGCCCGGGTTGTTGCTGTGTTGGGATGGATCAGTATCGGCTTTTTATTATTCATGCTGTTAACATCAAATCCCTTTGAACGCCTGTTACCGGCAGCATTAGAAGGCAGGGATTTGAATCCTCTGCTGCAAGATCCCGGTCTGGCATTTCACCCGCCGATGTTATATTTCGGTTATGTTGGTTTTGCGGTACCGTTTGCATTTGCCATTGCGGCCATGCTAGGTGGTCAGCTGGATGCGGCCTGGGCCAGATGGTCGCGGCCCTGGACAAACATTGCGTGGGTATTTCTGACAATTGGTATTACTCTGGGAAGCTGGTGGGCCTATTACGAGCTTGGCTGGGGCGGCTGGTGGTTCTGGGATCCGGTTGAGAATGCCTCATTTATGCCATGGCTGGTGGGTACCGCTCTGATTCATTCTTTAGCGGTGACCGAAAAACGCAATGCCTTTAAAGCATGGACTGTGTTGCTGGCTATACTGGCCTTTTCGTTAAGCTTGTTAGGTACATTTCTGGTGCGTTCCGGCGTACTGACATCGGTGCATGCTTTTGCAACTGATCCGGCACGCGGTGTTTTTATTCTTATCTTCCTTGTTATTGTGATTGGCGGTTCACTGGCGCTTTATGCATGGCGTGCACCGCAGATAAAAACCACGACACAGTTTAGCCTGTTTTCAAAAGAAACAGCCTTGTTAATGAATAATGTGTTACTTGTGGTTGCCACGGCTAGCATCCTGCTGGGTACGCTGTATCCTCTTTTATTAGATGCATTAGGCATGGGGAAAATTTCCGTAGGCCCGCCTTATTTCAATAGTGTCTTTGTGCCTTTAATGGCTCCACTGGCTGTATTGTTAGGAGTGGGTATTTTTACACGCTGGAAACATGATACAACGCATCGGGTTTTCTCCAGCATAAAGATAACGGCGCTGGCCGCCATTGCGGTGGCAGCTGTTTTGTCGCTGGCATTACCTGAATTCAAAGCGGCAGCATCACTTGGTCTGCTGTTGTCTGTCTGGGTATGCTTCTCTGCATTACGCCTGTTTGTCTCCAGGATTAATCGAAATAAAAGCCTGTTGCCAGCTTTATCAGAGATTCCAAGAAGTTTTTATGGCATGACAATGGCGCATATGGGGGTTGCTGTTTTTATTGTCGGCATTACATTAACCAGCTTGTACAGCCAGGAAAAAGACGTCAGGCTGGAGCCCGGGCAGAGCTATCAGCTGGGTGAGTATACATTTGAATTTGAAGGTGTTAGCCAGTTGCAGGGCCCAAACTATACGGCTAATCAGGCCCGGGTAAAGGTCTTCAAAGGTAATCAGCTATTGCAGGTGATGGAGCCGCAAAAGCGTATTTACCGGGTGCAGAAAATGCCAATGACGGAAGCGGCAATTAACGCCGGTATTACACGCGATCTTTTTGTAGCCTTAGGTGAGCCGTTAGATCAGAAAGGCGCGTGGAGCGTGCGCCTGTATGTGAAGCCTTTTATACGCTGGATCTGGATTGGCGCTGTGATTATGGGGCTTGGTGCTTTGCTGGCATCGACTGACCGGCGCTATAGGCGGCTACGTATTAAACAAAAACAAACAGCGGCTGCTGCAGCCGAGGTAAGAGTCTAATGTGGCGTTATCTGGCCCCGCTGGGTTTATTTATGGTATTGGTAGTGTTCTTAAGCATGGGGCTTAGTCTTGATCCAAAAGATGTGCCATCACCACTGATAGGCAAGAACGCGCCAGCATTTACGCTGCCTGATCTTCATTCACCGGAAAAACAAATATCCCCTGATCTGTACAAAGGCCAGGTCTGGTTATTAAATGTCTGGGCTTCCTGGTGTGTGTCTTGCCGGGCAGAGCATCCGGTTTTAAATCAGCTGGCACAAAAATATCAGCTAAATATTGTAGGCTTAAATTATAAAGATCAGCGAAACGATGGCATTAGCTGGCTCCGCCAAAGAGGTAATCCCTATATTTCAAATGCTTTTGATCTGGCAGGTCGGGTTGGTATTGACTGGGGTGTATATGGCGTGCCGGAAACGTTTATTATCGATAAGCAAGGTAAAATTCGATATAAACATACCGGCCCGGTTGGCTGGCTGGATGTTGAAGAGAAAATTATGCCGATGATACAGCGGCTTATGAAGGAAGCGCCATGATGAAGGCTGTGACAGTAATAGGTTTCGTTGTTCTGGTTTTAAGCCAGTCTCAGATGCTGATGGCTGGTGTGGAAGTGAATGAGTTTTCATCGCAGACACAAGAGCAACAGTATAATAAACTGATTAATGAATTGCGCTGCCTGGTTTGTCAAAATCAAAACCTGGCCGATTCCAACTCAGAACTGGCGCAGGATCTGAGAAAAGAAGTATTTTCTATGATTCAAAAAGGTGATACAGATTCGGACATTGTTGATTTCATGGTGGCACGCTACGGTGATTTTGTGCTTTATAGGCCGCCCTTTAAGCCTGTCACCTTTCTGTTATGGGTAGGGCCCTTTATTATTTTGTTTCTGGCGGTTTTGTTCGTTGTGATATTTATCAGAAGAAATAAAAACACCGATCTGACTGAACTCAGTAATGAGGAAGTTAAAAAAGCCGATGACTTACTTGAGTCGCTGCAAACACCTGACGCAATAAAAGGAAATAAACAATAATGTTACTATTCTGGCTTCTGGTTGTTTTAATGTTACTGACTGCGGCTGGCTTTGTCTTGCCGGCATTACTGGGTAAAAGTCGTCTGCGGAATGCGGATCGAAATCTGCAGAATGTATCAATTGCAAAAGACCGGCTACAGGAACTGGATGCTGAATTTGAAAAGGGAGTTATTGATAACGATCTGTATCAATCACAGAAAACGGAGCTGCAAAAGGCATTGGTAACGGATGTTAGCGAATCTGAAGAACCTGTAGCTGCTGATCAATCGTCTAAATGGCAACTGATAGCGGCTTTATTTGTAATACCGCTGGTAGCCGTGCCGCTTTATCTCAAGCTTGGTAATGTGACAGCATTCGATGAGTCTGCAGCGAAACCGGTGACTGCAAATCACGGCAACAGCAGCATGGTTTCAATGCAAGCGGCATTAAAAAATCTGGCTCTAAAACTTGAGCAGGACCCCACCAATATTAAAGGCTGGCAGATGCTGGCACGCAGTTACATGTCGATGCGCCAGTTTCAAGCTGCAGCCGATACTTATGCACAACTTTATCAATTAGTCGGTAATCAGACCGATGTATTGTTAGCCTATGCCGATGCGCTGTCTATGTCGAACGGTGGCAGAATTAGTGGTCAGCCCTTTGCTTTAATTAAAACAGCGCTGCAACAGTCACCAGACAATGCCACCGGTTTGTGGCTGGCCGGACTCGGCTACAGTGAAAACGGGGATTTTTCAACGGCGATAAAACACTGGCAAAAACTACTGCCGTTGCTAAATGCTAACCAGGAGTCACAAAATAAAGTTCACGCTTTGATTGCCCAGGCAAAAACCAAACTCGGTCAGCCGGTTGCTGTCAATCCGCCGGTCTCAAAGCAGCCGCCTAAACAGCTTGTTGCCAGTCCCGTTTCACTGAATGTGACTATAAATTTATCAGAGTCTTTAAAAGCTCGAGCCAGCGCTGATGACGTCGTTTTCATTTATGCAAAAGCCCATCAAGGGCCTCCTATGCCGCTTGCAGCAGTACGTAAACGGGTTGCAGACTTACCGGTGACGGTGAAACTGGACGACAGTATGGCAATGATGCCACAGATGAAATTATCATCGTTCAAGAAAGTGGATGTTGGCGCAAGGATTTCTAAAACCGGTTCTGCTATTGGTCAGCCCGGTGATTTGCAGGGCATTAGTAAAATGGTTGAACTGGGTTCATCCGTTAATGTTAATGTTATTATCAATGCCATTAAACAGTAAGTCTTTTCAGCCGCTTATTATTGTCCAGTACGGGCAATGATCAATTAGATACAGACAGACGTTATTTAAAATGCAGCATACATAACGTCATGTCCGTGTTTATGATAAGCGCTGTATTATCTAAGAGCCTGTAGCGAATGAAACTTATCAAATCAACACTCAGAACATGTATCTTGCTGCTAGCGGTAAGTTTTTTATCTTCTCCGGGCCTGCTGATGTCCGAAAATAATAATCTTGTGATACACAGTGAAACAATGACGCTTGATGTAGAACAGATGGCAAATGGGTTTGGCGTGCCATGGGCGATGGCTTTCTTATCGGCAGATAAATTATTAATAACCGAGCGAGAAGGTTTTGTTTATCTTCTTAATTTGAAAACGCGGCAGCGACAAAAGCTAAAAAATGTAGCCGATGTTTTAACTGGCGGCCAGGGCGGCATGCTGGATCTCGCTCTGTCGCCCGATTTCGAAAAAAGTGGCTGGGTCTATTTTACTTATGTAAAGCCAGTCAACAGCTTGGGGGTCACGGTACTCGCTCGTGCCAGATTGACCGAAGACCGTTTTAGTCAGTGGCAGGAGCTGATGGTATCAAACTCGGCTACTGATACATCGCGTCATTTTGGCAGTCGCATAGCTTTTGATCGTCAGGGCCATGTGTTTTTTAGCATTGGTGATCGGGGTGAACGAGCAAATGCCCAGAACCTTGCAAATCATGCCGGCTCCATTCTAAGGCTGAATCTTGATGGTTCTGTACCTGAGGACAATCCCTTTTTTACAGAAAAAGCGATACTGCCTGAAATCTGGAGTTACGGGCACAGAAACCCTCAGGGCCTAGTTTATGATGAACAATATCACCGTCTCTGGTCAATTGAACATGGCCCCAGAGGAGGTGATGAAATCAACCTTATTATGCCCGGGCAGAATTATGGCTGGCCGGTGATTTCATATGGTAAAGAATATTGGGGCCCCGTTGCGGTTGGTGAAGGCACACATCGTAAAGGTATGCAGCAGCCAGTGCAGGTTTATATACCCTCAATTGCACCCGGCAGCCTGATGTTATACAGCCATGATGCACTGGCAAAGTGGAAAGGTAATCTGTTCTCGGGTGCGTTAAAGTTGCGGCATATAAACAGGATAGTTTTAAACAAAGAGGCACAAGTGGTTAAAGAAGAGCGATTGCTGGAGAAGCTTAATAAGCGAATTCGCGCCTTAGCCCAAAGCCCTGAAGGCTGGTTGTATTTTTCAACAGATAACGGTGAAATCTACCGCATCAAGCCACGCGATTAATGACCTATTAGCATTAAGTTGTATACTAGCTATCGGCAATCTTATGTGTCAATTATCAGCAGGGCGCTGACAGCACGAAATATATCAGAACAGGATGTTGTTAAATTAAGCACAAATAAAAGCCGGTTTTATGAAAATTAGCATTAAAAACTTAAATATACTGATCTGTGACGATTCAATTTCTAATGTTTTACTACTTGAAAAGTTACTAAAGGATAGTGGTTATGTGCGTGTTGCAGCCGTTACTGACCCTGTCAAAGTATTGCCTCTTATGCTGGAAACACAGTTTGACCTGTTATTGTTGGACATAGAAATGCCTGGTTTAACGGGTATTGAGGTGCTTCAGCAAATGCACCGCTCTGCTTTGCATAATCAGTTTATTCCAGTGCTGGTTTTGACAGGTAATCAGCAGCCTGAAATACGAAATAAAGCGCTGGAAGTCGGCGCATCAGATTTTCTAACCAAACCTTTTGATAATACTGAAGTTTTATTGCGTGTACGAAATTTATTACGTGTTAGAGCCGCTTACTTGTCACAATCACGAATGAATGCCGAGCTGGAAGATCGTGTTGAAAAAAGGACGCAGGAGCTGGAAAAAGCAAACGCTATCTTGATTAAGCGGCTGGCACAGGTTGGTGAAATGCGTGATTCTGAAACCGGCAGGCATGTTCTCAGGGTTGGTAAGTACGCACGGGTATTGTCCGATGCGATCGGTTTGCCGGATGATATTGGTTATATGATTGAAAAAGCGGCACCGTTGCATGATCTGGGAAAGATTGGAATAGCGGATAAGATCTTATTAAAAAAAGGTAAATTGACCGAAGAAGAGCGTGAAATAATGAACGGGCATGCTCAAATGGGGGCTGATTTATTATCAGATCATGAGTCTTTGCTGGTACAGATGGCCGGCAGTATCGCCCTGAGTCACCATGAACACTGGGATGGCAAAGGCTACCCAAAAGGACTGCAGGGAGAGTCTATTCCAGTTGAAGGCCGTATTACCGCCTTGAGTGATGTTTTTGACGCTTTAACAACTATTCGTCCTTATAAAAAAGCATGGGCGGTAGATGAAGCCGTCGACTACATTAAGAAAAAGGCCGGTTTGCAATTTGACCCCCGTCTTGTCGAGGTGTTTATCAGCAGGCTCGATAGCATACTGGAGATTAAAACCCGGTTTGATGATTCAAAATAATAGCTGGTGCATGCATCGCGATAATCGTATCTCGTTTAGAAAAGCTATGATTTCATGGGTTAATGTTATATACTGCACGCAGCTTGAAAGTTCGACTTATATTTATGCACACCATTTCGATGTTCCATCCTAGTACCTCGTCCTGTTCTTCATAAGTAAAACAACATTCAGCAAAACAAATAGCCTTATTTTTATGAGGCTATTATTACTCTT
This sequence comes from Gammaproteobacteria bacterium, assembly GCA_029882395.1. Lineage (GTDB taxonomy): Bacteria > Pseudomonadota > Gammaproteobacteria > SZUA-229 > SZUA-229 > JAUVDT01. Next base: position 54,179 of record JAOUKT010000001.1, on the reverse strand, counting down.
GATTTAATAGGTAAAAAATATGTCTACTACTACTGGTACAGTAAAATGGTTCAACGAAGCTAAAGGTTTTGGTTTTATCGAACAAGAATCTGGTCCTGATGTCTTCGCTCACTTCAGTGCTATTTCTGGTGGGGGTTTCAAAACTCTTGCTGAAGGCCAAAAAGTTGAGTTTACTGTTACTCAGGGCGCTAAAGGTCCTCAAGCAGAAAACATCGTAGCGCTTTAATTTTAAAACGCTATTGGCGGGCATTATAATGATGCCAGCCAGCCATTCTCTCTTAGAGTGATTGGTTCGAAAGGGTAAGGCTTGTGTCTTACCCTTTTTTTATTGTGCTGAAAACAGCATTTCTTATCTGATATTATCGGGCTCATCTTCTTGTTCGAGCTTGCTTCGGCGATTACCACACAGGACGACAACAGTGAGCCAACTCAGCTTTTCATCGCTTCAATTACAGTCTGATTTACTTAATAATCTGGAAACGCTGGGATATACCAGCATGACAGAGATACAGTCGCAAAGTTTGCCACACATTCTGGATGGCAATGACGTCATTGCTCAGGGGCAAACAGGTTCAGGTAAAACAGCCGCATTTGGTCTGGGTCTGTTAGAAAAACTTGATGTAGAGCGTTTTCGTATCCAGTCACTGATACTCTGCCCAACGCGTGAGCTGGCTGATCAGGTGGCTAAAGAAATTCGCAAACTTGGCCGCGGCATTCACAATATTAAGGTACTGACGCTTTGTGGTGGCATGCCATTGGGGCCACAAATCGGCTCACTTGAGCACGGAGCTCATATTGTTGTCGGTACACCGGGGCGAATTGAAGATCATTTACGTAAAGGCAAGCTCAAGCTGGATCATGTGAACTTGCTGGTGCTGGATGAAGCCGATCGAATGCTGGAGATGGGCTTTCAGGACGCTTTAGATGCCATCATAGAGTGCACCCCCAGTGAACGACAGACGTTATTGTTCAGTGCAACATTTCCCGATCAAATTCAGTCGATTGCTAAACGCATTATGAAACAGCCTGTTATGGTACAGGTGGCTTCAACGCATGATAGCACTAGCATCCAGCAACATGTTTATGAAATCGGTGATATAGATCGACTGACCGCGGTACGCCTGTTATTGATGCAGCATAATCCAGAGTCAGCAGTAATATTTTGTACAACGAAACGGGAGACCCAGGAAATAGCGGATGAATTACGCCGCTACGGTTTTAGCGCGCTGGCATTGAATGGCGATCTGGAACAAAAGGATCGTGACCAAACCTTGACACGTTTTATGAACAAAAGCATTTCTGTGCTCGTCGCCACTGATGTTGCCGCACGTGGCCTGGATGTTGAAGCGCTGGATATGGTGATCAATTACCAGTTTGCACACGATAACGAAGTGCATGTTCATCGCATCGGTCGTACCGGTCGCGCTGGTAATCAAGGCATGGCTTGCACCTTATACGATGAAAAAGAACATTATAAACTTGATGCGCTGGAGGCTTATTTAGGCCATAGCATTGAAGTAGAATCATTGCCCTCATTTGATGTACTCGACAAACCGATTTCTGTACCGCTGATGACTACCTTGCGAATTGATGCCGGTAAAAAGCAAAAAATAAGGCCGGGGGATATTCTGGGTGCGCTGACACGCGAGAATGGTATCGCCGGTAGCCAGGTGGGTAAAATTCAGCTTGCGCCAAACTGGGCGTATGTTGCCGTCAGCAGAGATATTGTAAAAAAAGCATTGAATATGCTGGAGCAAGGCAAACTCAAAGGAAGGAAGATTAGAGTTCAGCGGTTATAAAAAATGTGCGGCCAGTTGTTTTGATATACCTGATTGACGCCAGCAATAGCGCTATTATGAGACTCAATGATAGCGATGAAGCCTAACAGCTGTTGATAGCACTATCATGCTGTCAGTGTCTCAGGTGTAAAAGATAAAGACGCATTAACAGTGTGTCGTGATCAATTTTACAGGTTTAATCTATAACAAGAGGAGTTTTTTGTTTAGTCCTGTCGCCAGATTGTCTGGCTGTTAACTAGGCAATAAAAAAGAGCCTTGCGGCCCTTTTTTATTAGTTTTAAAGCACTATTTGTATTACTTAACTCGGCGTCTTGCTAAGGCTAGTCCAAGCAGTCCCAGTCCCATCAATGCCAGTGTAGAAGGCTCTGGTACATCGATAACCGCAGCCGCTCCGCCACAGCATCCATCAGTTGAATCGATATAAAAACCAAACAGGTCGGCATTCAACAGGCTGATCTGTTCGGATCCTGCCTGCAAAAAGACCCCATTATCATCAGTCAGTTGAGTAAACGTGTCATTGATGAAATAGCCGAAGGGGTCAAGAGCAGGGCCGTCTACATCAGACGTGCCAAAGATCCAGTCAAAGTTAAATATCATATCCTGATCAATTGTGGTGAAGTAGGTTGTGAAGACGCCTTCTTCGCCGTTATCATTGCCGATAATAATGACAGAGTTCGGGAAATAGCTCTCGTCGACATAACCATCGCCTATGCCTGAATCAGCTGTCCAGCCGCCCATGAAAACAGCAGAAGCTGATAGTGAAAACAGCAGTAATGCCACTCCCGTAAATGTTGTAATAATTCTTTTCATGACATAACTCCTTATAAATTCAATTCGATTCAGTTTTATATAAGCAATTAAGGGGCCAATATTTTTTTATGTATTAAAATCAATAACTAAGCCTAATATGTGTGCATATGGTGATATCCAGTTGTAAAGTAATATGACAGTTAAAAAGGCTTATATCGGCAAAGCGTCTTTGATTTTCTGCCTACGCGCTAACAATGCGGCATACTGACATGAGAAGGCGGCATGACAAGAGATCTAGCTGTAAATTAGCTTGACGTTTTAATATTTATGGATGTTTTATTGCGGGTATCGAAGCAAGCAGGGTTAGATGCAAAGGCTAAACGCATGCAGATTTTCATATGCGGGATGTCAAAGAGGCGGTTTGTAGTAATGTTATAAATGAAACGTAAAGAAGTGGTACCGGTGGGCGGACTTGAACCGCCACGCCATTGCTGGCAAGGGATTTTGAATCCCTCGTGTATACCAATTTCACCACACCGGCTTATAATATTTTTTCTCAGTCAGCTTGCCTGACCAAGCGGCGTATTCTACAGGATTCGTTCTTGTTTCAGCAAGCGATAAAGCCGAATATTTATGTCTTGCAGAGCATGCAAGGTTTATTGCGGAAAGACTTTTTTAAAGGCTTTTACAATCACCTGTGCATAAACACCTGCGGTATTATAGGGGTCAGCATCTGCCCATGTTTGAGCGTCTTGCTGTGATTCAAATTCTGCAACGATCAGGCTACCGCTGAAACCGGCTTCGCCCGGATCATCACTGTCGATGGCCGGGTGCGGGCCAGCGATGATCAGGCGGCCCTGATTTTGTAATTGTTGCAGGCGCTGGAGATGAGCAGGGCGTGCTGCGAGCCTGTTACTGAGGCTGTTTTCGACATCGGTAGCGAGAATAGCGTACAACATCAGGTATTATCCCCGTCTTGTTTGCTGTCTTCAGGCGTCATATATCTGGCCAGGTAGAGGGCCTGTGCGACGACAAAGACTAAGGTTAAACCTAACAGTCCAAATAATTTGAAATTGACCCATGTGTCCATGCGTGTTTTTTCATCCAGTTCGACAGCGTAGTAAAAAGCCACATAGATATTTGCCAGGCCACTGACGATAAAGAAGACAACCCAGGATAAATTGAGCCTGATCCAGATCGCATCTGGCAGACTGATCTGTGAACTCATCATGCGGTGTACCAGACTGCTCTTCCCAACATACTGACTGATCAGGAATGCGGCGGCAAATACCCAGTTAAGTACGGTTGGTTTCCATTGAATAAAGGCCGGGTCACCAAATGCGATGGTGATGCCACCTAAGACAGTAATCAGCAGCAGGGAAAAGATATGCATTTTTTCTACTGAGCGATTTTTTAACCAGTATCCAGCCACCTGAATAAAGCTGGCGATGATGGCAACAGCGGTTGCCAGTATCGTCGCGACGAGAATTTCTGGCTGTGAAGGATCAAATAAATTGCCAATCGCCGTGTTTTCTGTGATGGCACCTGCCTGATGGTAAGTGATGAAAAAGAGAATAATGGGGAAAAAATCAATTAAGAGCTTCATAAAGGTATTAGCGCTGGCTAGTAATATTTTGGGCCAACAAATCTATCATAAGTTCCACAGCTTCGATAGCGCAGACAAGGCTTATTTTGATAGGTTAAATTGCCGATAGAATGCTAGAATGCGGCCTCTTTTACAAAAATCACATTATAAATGAGTCAGTTTTTTGAAATCCACCCTACCCACCCGCAGGGGCGTTTAATCCATCAGGCTGTGGATATTCTGGATAAGGGCGGTGTTATCGCTTACCCGACCGACTCCAGTTATGCTTTTGGATGCCATATTGGTGATAAGAGAGCACTGGAAGTGATTCGTCGCATTCGCAAAGTCGACGACAAACATCACTTTACCCTGGTCTGTAAAGACCTGTCTGAAATTTCGACCTATGCAAAAGTCACGAATACTGATTATCGTTTATTAAAATCAATTGCCCCCGGGCCCTATACCTTTTTACTGCCGGCGACGCATGAAGTGCCGCGCCGGTTAATGCACCCCAAACGCCGCACTATCGGCATCCGCGTCGTTGATCACCCTATTGTCACCGAGTTGCTCTCAACATTGGGGCAACCGATTTTAAGCTCTACAGCCATCTTGCCAGGTGAGGATTTACCAATGACTGATGCCTGGGATATTCGGCAGTCACTCGAGCATGAGCTGGATCTGGTGATTGATGGTGGACATTGTGGATTTGAACCAACGACAGTGATTGACATGACTACCGATATACCAGTGGTCAGGCGACAGGGAAAGGGTACTGAGCATGGGCTTGAAATGGCATGAGTTAGGTTTAAGATGCGGGTAAGCCACAAGGATAAGAATGAACGCTGATCAAATTTTAGAAGCCATCACCATCTGGTCGTTACCGGTCATCTTTGCCATCACCCTGCATGAGGCAGCGCATGGTTGGGTGGCCAACAAACTCGGTGATCCGACAGCAAGAGCGTTAGGCCGCATTACCGCCAACCCGTTTAAACATATTGATCCTATCGGTACAGTAGTGGTGCCATTAATACTGGTTGTGTTAGGCGGCTTTGTTTTTGGCTGGGCGAAGCCGGTGCCGGTTGATGCGCGCAATTTTAAAAAGCCATTGCAACACATGGCGATAGTGGCCGTGGCAGGGCCGCTCTCTAACCTGCTAATGGCTTGCTTTTGGGCTTTGATACTGGCTTTTGCCATCAACTGGCTAGAACCCGGTTACTGGATGGCAAGGCCGCTGGCAATGATGGCACAAGCGGGCATTGTGATTAATCTGGTTTTAATGACATTAAACTTATTGCCATTGCTGCCTTTAGATGGTGGCCGTGTCGTGGCGGGGTTGTTGTCGCCTGTGGCGGCGATGAGGTTCATGAAAATTGAGCCCTATGGCATGATTATTCTGTTATTGCTGTTGTTTAGCGGCATATTAGGTAAAATTCTGGGGCCAGTAGTGGCTCAGTTTCAGACGATTATCTATTCCATCGTCGGAATATAACGCTGGGGTATTACAGCGGCACTTTTTGGGTTATTAGAGGGTTACAATGAACACGGTTCCTGCTCAGCATCAACGTGTACTATCAGGTATGCGTCCTACTGGATTATTGCATTTAGGACACTACCACGGAGTGTTAAAAAATTGGGTCAATCTACAGCATGAATACGAATGTTTTTTCTTTGTAGCTGACTGGCACGCCTTAACCACTGAATATGAAAACCCGGGCATTATCTCCGAAAGCACAAACGACATGGTGATTGACTGGCTGGCGGCAGGTGTCAGCCCCGGTGCTTCAAAAATCTTTGTACAATCACGAGTGCCAGAGCACGCCGAGCTGCATTTATTGCTCTCGATGATCACCCCGTTAGGCTGGCTTGAGCGAGTACCCACGTTTAAGGATCAACAGGCCAAGCTTAAAGAAAAAGACCTGGCCACCTATGGTTTTCTGGGATACCCGTTACTGCAAAGTGCCGACATATTGGTTTATAAAGCCGGCATGGTGCCAGTTGGTGAAGATCAGGTGGCGCACGTTGAGCTGACCCGGGAAGTGGCGCGACGCTTTAATCATCTGTATGGTCGCGAAATTGGTTTTGAGGAAAAAGCAGAAGCCGCGGTTTCAAAAATGGGCAAGAAAAACGCCAAGATGTATCGTGAATACCGCAAGAGTTATCAGGAAAAAGGCGATGCACAGGCACTAGAGGTCGCCCGCGCATTACTGGAATCACAGCAGAATATTTCAATTGGTGACAAAGAACGCTTATTCGGTTATCTGGAAGGTTCGGGCAAAATCATTTTGCCAGAGCCGCAGGCATTATTAACCAAGGCCTCTAAAATGCCGGGGCTGGATGGACAAAAAATGTCCAAGTCATACCGTAATACCATCGCCTTGCGTGATAACCCCGATGATATTGCTCAAAAGATGCGCACCATGCCAACAGACCCTGCACGGGTTCGTAGAACCGATCCGGGTGATCCAAAAAATTGCCCCGTATGGCAGTTCCATGAAGTGTACTCGGATGATAGTACCTGTGACTGGGTGAAAGAAGGTTGCCTCAGTGCTGACATCGGTTGTGTTGAATGTAAACAGCCAGTGATTGATGCGGTGATTGCGGAATTAAAACCGATACAGGAACGCGCCAAAGAATATATTGATGATCCCAATGCGGTTAAAGCGATTATTGATGAAGGTTGTGAGGCGGCTCGTGATGTTGCCAGAGACACCTTAGAAGAAGTACGCAAAGCCATGGGGCTAGGCTAATGAGGCAGGGATAAGGCTTTGAGCACTAACGAAAAAAAACTGCAAACAGCGGTACAACCACAGCAGGGTGAAATGCCTTTTGCGCTGGTGCAAGGTGAACCATTAACGGTATTGCCTAAAGACCTGTATATTCCACCGGATGCACTGGAAATATTTCTTGAAGCTTTCGAAGGACCGCTGGACCTTCTGTTATACCTGATTAAACGCCAGAATATGGATGTATTAACGGTATCCATTGCTGATATTACCGAACAATACATGCAATATATTCATCTGATGAGTGAGATCCGGCTGGAGTTAGCAGCTGAGTACTTAGTCATGGCTGCAATGCTGGCTGAAATCAAATCCCGTATGTTATTGCCGCGGGTTGAAGAATGCGAAGATGAGGATGACCCCAGAGCTGAGCTGGTCAGGCGGCTACAGGAGTATGAGCGCTTCCGCACGGCGGCTGAAAATGTTGATCAATTGTCGCGCATGAATCGTGATACCTATGAGATTAATATTGAGTTGCCTGATTTAAAGCAGGATAAACCGCTGCCGGACATTGACCTGCGTGAATTGCTACTGGCTTTTCAGGATGTCTTGCGGCGTGCAGAAATCAGTTCGCATCATCATATTTCTCGTGAACCCATTTCGGTGCGTGAACGTATGACCATTGTATTGTCAAAATTGTCCAGCAATGAGTTTATTGCCTATACCGCACTGTTTAATGTGCAGGAAGGCCGACGCGGGCTGGTGGTGACATTCCTGGCTATTTTAGAGCTGGTAAAAGAACAGTTGATTGACATGGTACAGGCCGAACCGTATGCGCCCATACATGTAAAAGCCATTTCAAACAGTAGTGAGCAAAATGATATTGAAGAAGAGGAGAATGATACCGATGCGGTGGATGATTCTTTTGACACAAGCGATGATTCAGCTTCTTTTTCATAACAGGTAATAAAATGGATAAAATTAAATTAAAAAATGTAGTTGAAGCTATTTTTCTGGCGTCTGACCGGATTCTTAGTCTGAGTCATCTTGAGAAAATGCTGAATGATAAATCTGCAAATAATACGGATGTGGCAGAGCCAAGAGCGGCCGAAAATATAGCCGCTAACGATACTGAACATGCTGCCGGGCAAGAGGTACCAGTCGATACTTTATCTGATAATGACAAGCCAATCACGGCTGCATCAGAAGAACACAAAGAAACATCGGTAAAAGAAGAGCAGGAAACAGCAGAGTCAGTTAATCTGAAACGTTCAATCATGGAAGTGATAGAAAGTCTGCAGCAGGATTACAGCGGGCGGGCAATGGAATTGAAAGAAGTCGCCTCGGGTTATCGTTTTCAAGTGCGTCATGGCTATGCCGATTATGTTGGCAAACTCTGGGAGGAAAAACCATCAAAGTACTCCCGGGCTTTGTTAGAAACACTGGTATTAATTGCCTACCGCCAGCCAATAACCCGCGGTGAAATTGAAGCGATTCGTGGCGTCAGTGTTAGCAGTCATATTATTAAAACACTGGTAGAAAGGGAGTGGGTGCGAGTTATCGGCCACCGCGACGTGCCCGGTAAGCCTGCCATTTATGGCTCTACCAGAGAATTTCTGGATTACTTTAATCTCAAGTCTCTTGATGAGCTACCGTCACTGGCCGAAATAAAAGATCTGGATAAAATAGCACCCGAGTTGGCCTTGAATGAAAGAGCTGAAGAATTAGAGGCCGCTTTAACTCACGCTCATGACCAGCCGGCAATGGCTGACGCAAGTCTTGCTAACAACAAACGAACGGTTGAAATCCGGCTGATGAGACGAATCAGACGATCAAATTTGCGAAATACTGGCATTACTGACAGCAAAGAGCCTGAATAATAGCAAGCAGACCACTAGTCAGAAAATAGCATCTGAATATGCTGAAATCAGTTAGAATACGGCCAGAGTGGTTGTTTTTTGATCAGTTGGCGGCTATAAAGCAGTTAATGCATCAATTTTTGGAGCAAATATGGGTATATTAGCGGTACAAAACAGCGCAGTGATGGGAATTCAGCAAGGCTTGAATAACTTGCGTCGTAATGCCTCTGAAATTGCCAGTGCTGATCAGCTCAATCAGGCAGGAAAAGAGACCGATTTAGTGGGTGCCATTGTCGGTGTGAAACAAAGTGAAGTTCAGGTACAGGCGAATGCCAAAGTGGTGTCATCGGTTGGTGAAGTCTTGGGTACACTGCTTGATACAGAAGCATAATTCTACTGCGTTTAAACTTGAAGAGTTCTGAATGGTGGAAATTTCTTCTTCACAATTACTAAACCCAAGTCGGGGCAGTGCCTCTGCCCGTACTGCTTCGGACGATTCAAATTCTGTCAAATCCTCCTCTGATGCCTCAGGTTCGGCGTCCTCCTATGAAGAAAAAGCCGCATCGACTGAGCCATCAGCCACTGAAAAAAGAGAAGAAAAGCAACATCAACAGGCAGAAGCGAGTCAAATTCAAAAACTGCAAAGTCGCGACAGAGAAGTAAGGTCTCACGAAGCCGCGCATATAGCTGCCGGTGGTCAGCATGTCACCAGTGGTGCGAGTTTTACTTATCAGCGAGGCCCTGATGGCCGTTTGTATGCCGTTGGTGGCGAAGTTTCGATCAGTACTTCTGCCGTACCAGCTGATCCACAGGCTACCCTGGCAAAAGCCGAAGTGATCCGGCGTGCTGCTTTAGCACCAGCCGATCCATCATCTCAGGATTTACGTGTCGCATCCGATGCCACCCGTATGGCCTCAAGAGCCAGAGTTGATATTGCTATTCAGCAAAGAGAATTGCAGCAAATGCAGGCTGAAGCGGCTAAACACAAAGATCCGGCTGCTGATGAGCCAGCTGAAAGCGTGACGGCTGTTAATTTAGGGTCTTCCGGTGGGTATTCAAGCAGCAGCCTGGCATCACCTGCAAAAGATGTATTTGATATAGTTGCTTAGAAATTTTGACCAGTTTCAGGCATTATTTTTTCATTGTTGCGGCCACTTCATAACTCTCATCATCGGTTAAATGACAGCGAATGACTTCTACCGTGGCATGCAATGGTGGTGTTAAGTTGCTACCGGCTTTAACAATGATGTTCATTTCAGTGCCGACATTTACAGCGTGTGATATTTGAAATAGCACCCCATCACCACTGATATTTTTCACATGACCGGTCCGTACTTCATCATGCCCGTTTTCCGTGTATTCAAGCTGACATTCAACTGCCATACGAAAAAAACTGCGTTTTTCAGAAAAGTCGTGACCCATTAATTATCCCCGAATAAAACAAGCCTTAATGATTCTCTATTTATAGGTGATTGAATCAATAAATCAATAGTTAAATACGAGATCGGCTTATTTCTCCAGCAAACGGGGAATTAACATGGTGAGATTACAGGGCGCGGTACGGTGATCAAGCTGATCTTTTATAATGCTGTCCCAGCCAGTGCGACAGGCGCCTGATGAGCCAGGTAAGCAAAACAGGTAGGTAGCATTCGCGACACCAGCGATAGCGCGTGATTGCAGTGCAGAGGTTTTAATTTCTTCATAAGAAATCATTCGAAACATTTCACCAAAACCTTCAATTTCTTTATCGAGTAAGGGAGTTACCGCTTCTGGTGTACCGTCTCTGCCGGTAACACCGGTGCCACCAGTGGTGATGATGCCATGTACTTCAGGTTTTGCTATCCAGTCAGAAATGACGGCACGGATTTGATAGATGTCATCCGCCACTATTGTCTTAGCGACGACTTGATGACCGGCTTGCCTGGCTCTCTCAACAAGCGTATTGCCGGATGTGTCATCGGCTTGCGTGCGGCTGTCTGAAATTGTTAAAACAGCCAGATTTAAAGAAATAAACTCTCGATTGTCAGACATATCTGATACCTGCTAATAAATCAGTTAAAATAGATAGATATTTGTTAAAACCTTTAATTTTATTATACCGTGCTCAGGCGCGTTCAGGTGTTTACGTTTTATGGAAACAGAAAGAATTCAAAAAGCCTTGTCCCGTATGGGGCTGGGATCACGAAGAGAAGTAGAAAGATGGGTCGAGGAAGGCCTGATTCGTGTTAATGGCAATGTGGCAACACCCGGACAGGCCGTCAAAGCGGGTGATAAGGTAAGTTATAAAAATAAAAAGCTGGAAATCAAACCGGCTGAAATGCTGCGTACCCGGGTTCTGGCCTACCATAAGCCCGAAGGTGAGGTCACAACCCGTAAAGATGAAGAAGGTCGTAAGACCGTGTTTGAATCATTGCCACGCCTGCAGTCCGCGCGCTGGGTGGCCATCGGCCGCCTTGATCTTAATACGACAGGCTTGTTGTTGTTTACAAATGACGGTGAGCTGGCCAATCGTTTAATGCACCCGTCTCATGAGATCGAACGTGAATACGCGGTACGCATTTTAGGTGAAGTCAGCAATGACATCCTCAAAGAACTGCATGATGGTGTTTTGTTAGAAGACGGCATGGCTCATTTTGATAAAATCACCGACGCCGGAGGGCAGGGTGCGAATCACTGGTATCATGTGGTTTTACGTGAAGGTCGTACCCGTGAAGTCAGGCGTCTGTGGGAGCACTTCGGTTTTAAAGTGAGCCGCCTTATCCGGGTGCGCTATGGTGATATAGAGCTGTCTCGAGCCATAAGACAGGGTAATTTTAAAGAACTGAGTGATACTGAAGTGACCAGGCTGGCAGCCAGTGTTAATTTAACACGTATCAATAAAAGCAAAATTGAAGAAAGTCGCCGGCAAAAATATACCTCTGCTACAAAGAAAAAGAATTTAGGCTCTTTTTCTAAAAAAAACCGTAGATAGCCAGTTGCCTTAAGGAGTAAAGAAATAATGAACAAATTGTCTTTTCTGGTTTTATGTTTTTCACTGATTAACACACCGGTTTATTCAAAACAAGAAGGTGAGCTGGGTGCTGGCATGGTTAACCCCGGCTTCCATGAGAAACCAGAGTGGTTTAAAAACTCTTTTCTTGATTTGAATGAAGATATTTCAGAAGCCAAAGAGGCTGGTAAAAAGCTAATTGTTTTCTTTTATCAGGATGGTTGTCCATATTGCAAGAAATTACTGGATGATAACTTTTCACAAAAATCGATTGCAGATAAAACCAGAAAAAACTTTGATCTTGTTGCTGTTAATATGTGGGGCGATAATGAACTGGTTTTTAGAAAAAACACCTATACAGAAAAAACATTTTCTGAAACAGCAAAGGTAATGTATACGCCAACTATTTTATTTTTTGATGAAAAAGCAAATATCGTATTAAGAATGAATGGTTATTATCAGCCGGGTAAATTTGAGGCAGCACTGGACTATGTCCGTTTAAATAAATTTAAAAACCAGAAATTCAGCGAGTATGTGGCCGAAGTTTCTCCCCCAAGCGCCAAGGGTAAACTGCATAAGTCGATTGAAACACTAGCTCAGCCCTATCAATTCAGGCAGGCCTTAAAAAAAGGCAAGCCATTACTGGTGATGTTTGAACAGACGCAATGCCCGGGCTGTGATGAGCTGCACCTTGATACGTTAAAACGGGATGAAAGTAAAACCTTGCTGAAGGCGTTTGAAGTGGCCGTTGTGGATATGTGGAGTGACGAGTCAATCATTAAACCCGATGGCCGAAGGAGCAGACTGTCTAGCTGGGCAAAAGAACTGGATATTCAGTATGCACCGAGTCTGGTATTTTTTGATCGTCACGGCAAGGATGTATTTCGAATAGAAGGGTATTTAAAATCCTTTCATGTGCAGTCGGTATTAGAGTATGTGGCACAAGAGGCATATAAAAAGCAAAGTAACTTTCAGCGCTGGATAGATGACCGGGCTCACCGGCTGCGAGCCGAGGGTGTTGAGGTTGATTTAATGAAATAAAAACGCCGGCGTAAGCCGGTTTTTTTATAGGTGTATATTTAATATTGAACATCCGCTGTCTAATCTCAGAAGTGATCGTTATGAGTTCTGAGTTTACATAGAGGCTATTTCATTGAGGCTATCGCCGTTTATATTGCCACTGGTTCAGTGCTGGCGCTAACGCTTTAATTAATGGCGACTATCAGACAGTAACGGGTCGCTGATGGATAGCAGTGGACGTCTTAAGCTAAGCTCGCCTGCAAATGTGACAGAAAGGTTAAAACTCTCAAAACATACTGATTATCAATTGCTCTGTGACTTGATATGTCGATAAGTATCAAATCATCTGTTAGTATCATCTGCTGGTTTATTATAATAAAAGTAAAAGGACTTGTGGTGATGTCCCATCAATCTGTTCAGCTATTCAAGTATCATATGATCGCTACTCTTCTTGTAGCTATTTTGTTGTTAATGACAGCTTGCGATTCAGGGCCAAATACAGAGCTGGTTAATCTCAGTGATTATGTGGCTGATGAGGAGTTGCAGCTGAAGGAGCTGGAGAAGGAACAAGATAATACAACGTTGTATTTTGGGTTTGATTTACGCGCCAGCCCACAGGAAGATTCCCGTCAATATCAGCCATTCCTTCGTTATCTGGAAAAAACAACGGGCTATAAGTTCGAATTACGTTTTACGCCAAATAACAGCTCAATCATTGATGAGCTGGGTAGCGGACGAGTGCACTTTGCAGCACTTGGTGCGGTGAGTTATATACAGGGGGCTGAGAAATACGGCATTAAAAACCTTGTTCGTGGCTTAAATCAACAAGACAAGGCTAGCTATCAGTCAATGATTGTTACTGCCGTAGACAGCCCGATCAAAAACATCGCCGCATTAAACAATAAACGCTTTGTTTTTGGCAGTATTGATTCCACTCAGGGGCATCTGATCCCAAGAATATTACTGCTTGAAAACAATTTAAATCTCTCTGATCTGCAGTCATATAAATACACGGGCTCTCATCAAAACTGTGTTGAAGCCGTTATTTCATTGAAAGCGGATGCTTGTGGTATGCAAGATACCATGGCAAAAGAGATGGAAAAACGAGGATTAGTAAAAATCATTCATGCCTCTAAGTATTATCCGTCAAGTGGCATTGCAATGAATCAGGATCTGCCTGCAGAGATAGCTGCCAGAGTTAAAAAGGCCCTAACTGATTTTGAGCCTAAAGGCAGGGACAAAACAGGTCTTTATCACTGGTCACAAACAGAGATGCCCAATGGTTTTACAGCGGCAAAAAAACAGGATTATTTTGAGCTGAGGAAATGGCTTATTAATTTAAAGATATTAGAAATCTCCTCAGAAAATGATAAAGCGAAATAAACTCATGAAGTTATCAGTAAAAATTACGGCTTTAGTCATACTTCTGTCTATTTTATTTGCTGGTACTACGATCGGTGTCAATCAGATACTGCTTCATCGTTATTTGGTGGGCTCTCAAAACGAGTGGGTAAAAACACTGACCTATACGATAGCCGAAGGTATTTCACTGGATACTATCAACGGCAATGCCTTGCATGCTCGCGAGCAGTTAAAAACCATTGTTCAGCTTGATAAGGCGCTTGAATACGCTTATATCACAGATTTTAATGGCAAATTATTTGTTCATACTTTTGAAAAAGGCTTTCCGCGCTTTTTATTAGAACACATCACAAAAAGCCATGATATGCACCACAGCAATCTCAGTTTTATGACTGAAAATGGCGAGATTTATGAGAATTCAATACCGCTTATCGAAGGCTTGCGAGCGCAGCTGCATATAGGCGTCAATAAAAACGAAATCAGAGAGCTGATAGGCCGTACAAAAGCAGATATTTCCTGGCTGTCATTTTTGATAACGTTGTTTGGTTCTGTTCTGGCGATTTTATTAGGTCGCCGCATTTCGGCACCCCTGGCGCAGTTGTCAGAATGGATGGCTTGTTATGGCAAGGGGGGGAATCAGGACAAACTGGTATTGCGTAATGCTGATGCAGAAGTCGCGGATCTGGTTACATCGTTTAACACAATGATAGAGGATCGCGGCCAGCTGGAGACTGAACTCAATGACAGTGAAGATTTAAATCGCATGTTAGTTGAATCATTGCCCATAGGGCTTGCACTGACCAAAATGGACGGAACACTGGTTGATATTAATCCCGCCTACTCCAGCATACTGGGCCGTTCTATAGATGAGCTGAAGCAGCTAACCTACTGGGATCTTACGCCTGAAAGCTACGCTGATGATGAACAAAGACAGCTGGAATTACTACAGCAGACGGGAAGATACGGCCCTTATGAAAAGGAATATATCCATGCTCATGGTCATAGGGTTCCGGTACGTTTGCATGGTCAAATAGTAAAACGTAACGGTGAAGACTTTATCTGGTCGAGTGTCGAAGATATCACTGAACGCAAACAGTTTGAAAAACAACTGCAACAAACAAACGATGAGTTGGAGCGGCGTGTTGAGTTGCGCACGATAGAATATCAGCAAGCTAAAGAGGAAGCAGAAATCGCCAACCAGGCTAAGTCAGAATTTTTATCTTCGATGAGCCATGAATTACGCACCCCGATGAATGCAATCCTGGGTTTTTCTCAACTGCTTGCAATGGATACAAAAGATGAGCAGGCAAAGGAAAATATTGATGAGATATACAAAGCAGGCCAGCACCTGCTGACATTGATAAATGAAATCCTTGATCTTTCAAAAATAGAATCTGGCAATCTTGAGGTATCGATTGAAGAAGTCAACCTCAATCACCTGCTTGGAGAATGCCTGAAACTTGTTGCCCCAATGGCGTTAAAGCGTGATATAAAAATTACAGATCAGATCACGACTGAACAGCCGTGCATAATTGCAGCGGATTACACCAGATTTAAACAGGTGATTTTGAACTTAATCTCCAATGCTGTGAAATATAATCATGCTGGCGGTAGTGTGGTACTGAGCTGCAGCAAAGTTTCAGAAAAAAAATTACGTGTTTCGGTTTCTGATACAGGGCCTGGCATAAAACCCAACCAAATAGAAAAACTATTTAAACCTTTTGAGCGCATCGGAGCGGATAATACAGACATAGAAGGCACCGGTATCGGTCTGGTTATCACCAAGCAGCTTATCGAGTTAATGCACGGTGAAGTTGGTCTGGAGAGTCAGCCGGGCAAAGGGACGGTTTTTTGGGTGGAAATAAGTCTGGCTGAAGATGTGCATCATGAAGTTGGGATCCGTTCCTTATCAGTGCATGAAGAAGATTTAGCAGCTAAAGCTTTAATCTCGAAGACGATTCTTTATATCGAAGATAATCCAGCAAACTTAAAAGTTGTTACACAGGTAATAGATAGACAAACACCCTATGTGATTATTTCGGCTCCCAATGCCTCTTTAGGCCTGGATCTGGCTGAAACGGAGCATCCTGATCTTATATTAATGGATATAAACTTACCCGGTATGAGTGGCTATGAAGCGTTGGAAAAACTGCAAAAAAATGCCGACACAGAAGATATTGCAGTGATCGCCGTCAGTGCAAATGCGATGAAAAGAGATATTGAACGGGGTATGGCGGCAGGCTTTAAAGCCTACGTCACCAAACCATTTAATATAAAAGAATTACTCGGTGTCATTAATAAGATATTGCAGACGGAATAAGTGTTGTTCTCATGCTTTGCCTGCCTGCCTGCCTGAATACATAAGGGCTAAATGCTATGTTCGAATCGAAACATGTCTGCGAGCCAGACCAGAGTGTTCATGTGATAATTAAAATCATTGTCCTGTTGTAGCAGAAAAAATAAACTGTCTTTTGCGCTGTTTAGCGGCTGATCTAATACTTGCTTTTTAGTTCTGAGCTTGTCTCTTAAGGTGTTTTTCAGATGAGTTTGTCTCACGATATAGCAAACATAACTGCCTGATGTCGTGGAGTAGGAGTAGCGAGTGATCATGTTAAAGAAATAGGTGCAGCAGAACTACTCTGCAGCTATCTGCTGCACCTAAGAACGTATGTCAGTACGAAAAACAAGCATAATCTGTAAATTCATTCTGTGGAATGTGACACAGTGTCGCGTGACAAATTGTCGCAGTCTGAATACGGCCGCATGTGTTAAACTTGACAAATGCCCGAGTCTGCCAATTATTTTCACTTAAATCGCTTGTTTGTATTGAGAAATATTGCCATTGCTGGGCAGCTTTTTGCGGTATTGATCACACAGTTGTGGCTGAAAATAGACTTACCAGTATTGGCCATCAGTCTAATTATTCTTCAAATTACCTTATTTAATGTTTTTGTCTGGATACGTCTGCGGCAGCCAAAAGCCGTTAGTGAAAACGAAATTTTTATCCATCTGGCTTTTGATGTACTGGCCTTAGCCTTGTTGCTGTATTTTACCGGTGGCGCGACTAACCCGTTTGTCATGTTGTTTCTTTTTCCATTAACGATAACAGTGACCATATTGCCGATTCGCTATGCCTGGTGGTTAGCTGCCCTGGCAGTAATCTGTTACAGCCTATTGATGTTTAATTATCAGGCACTGCCTAACGGACATGACATGGCTCAGGGCATGGACCATAGCATGCATGGCCAGGCAGTCAGTTCTGAATATGACTTGCACCTGATGGGCATGTGGCTGGCCTTTATACTAAATGCCTGTCTGATCACGTATTATGTCTATGGCATGAGTCATACCTTGCGTATACAAAATAAACAGTTAGCGCAGGCGCGTGAACAATCGATACGAGATGAACAGATGGTGATACTCGGTACCTTGGCGGCGAGTACGGCGCATGAATTAGGCACACCGCTAGGCACCATGTCATTATTGGTGAGTGAGCTTGAGGCAGAAATATCGGATGATAATGAGCAGGTGCATAAAGACCTCGATAATTTAAAAAACCAGATTGTCCGATGCAAGTCATCGTTATCCGATTTATCAGCTTCTGTTGGTATGTCATCCGACTTATACGGTGGCCGCCTTGAAAATGCTGTTGAATATTTTGACCGCTTGAAAGATGAAATAGTTTTAATCAGGCCCGAATCAAATATTCAGTATGGCTGGGATGATTTAAACCCTGTTAGTCAGTTGCGCACAGACCGGACAATGAGTCTTGCCTTAATAAATATTATTGAAAATGCGATTGATGTTTCGCCCGATTTTGTTAAATGGATTATGTATTCCGATCAGGATAAGCTTGTTATTGAAATACTCGACCACGGTCCCGGGTTGTCAAATAAAGCACTTGAGACCATTGGCAAGCAGCCTTATAGCGAAAAAGAATTAGGTCTGGGGCTGGGCTTATATCTGGCTTATGCGGCCATCAGGAGGAAAGCAGGCCAGATTAAACAAACTAACAGGCGTATAAAAGGCAGCCGCACACTGATTAGGCTGCCACTGGAGACGGCGGAATGATTGATGACAACAGCTAAATATAATAAAGAGTTATTATTGGTTGATGATGATATTGCATTTTGTGAAGTGCTTTGCAGAGCCTTACAAAGGCATGATTTTAAGGTTTGTGCTGTTCAGACTGTTGCAGCGGCCAGTGACGCGGCTCAAAAAATAGATTTTGACTACGCAGTGGTAGACCTTCGAATTGGCCAGGATTCGGGTCTGACAATGGTGAAACAACTTATTGATTTAAGACCGCGGATTAGCATTGTTGTTTTAACAGGCTATGCAAGTATTGCAACAGCTGTCGAGGCAATAAAGTTAGGCGCATCTCAGTATTTAACGAAACCCGCCGATGTTGATGACATTATTGAGGGGTTTGGCAAAAAAAATGGCGATGACAGTGTTGAAGCATCTTCAAACCCAATGTCGGTAAAACGGCTTGAATGGGAGCACCTGCAAAAAGTTTTACACGAGCATAATGGTAATATATCCGCCGCTGCAAGAGCGATGGACATGCACCGGCGCACACTTCAAAGAAAGCTCCAGAAAAAACCTGTCAAACATTAAATAACTTTTTGTATCAAATGATTTTCTTTTGCGATAAAAGCAATCGTTTTTTATAAAAAACTTGTTATTAGTGTCCCTTTCGGCTATAGATGAAATAGCAGATTGCATTTTAGAATATAAAAGTACGTAAATATAAAATAATAAGCTTATAAACAGCGACTGTCAGTCGGCTGTTAAATAAGTAAATAAAGACAGTCTCTTATTGGCTGGCATTCCAGAGTTAAAGGTTTGATGGAATAAGCCTGTAAGGTCTTATTGATGCAGAAATAACAAATGATAAAAGAAAAATCCGATTTACTGCAAGTAATAGAAGATCAGAAAAGAGAAATGAAACGTCTAAGTCAGGATGCTTCAGATCTTGAAATAGCGCTTATGACTGCAATTGAACATGGGGACTCAATTGAAGAACAGTTATTAGCAGTTAATGAGTCTTTGGAGCGTGAAGCCAATGAACGCAAAAAAGCTGAAGCCCGCCTTAAAAAACTAATCACTGCTTTAACACAACAAAAAGATGATCTTGAATTGCTCGTTGAAACCATAACCAGTCATGGCGATGACCTGCAGTATGAGTGGCTTGAGCGTCTTGGCGTGGCAGAAGAAGAAGCCTTAACTGACGGCTTAACACAGGTTTCTAACCGCAGGCATTTCGATCAGTATCTGGCCAGTGAATGGGGCAGGGCGGTACGCCACAATTCAAACTTCTCTGTCATCATGATCGATATTGATTATTTTAAACTTTTTAATGATGAGTATGGCCATCAGCTAGGCGACGACTGTATTAAACAAATTGCAGAGCAGGGTAAAAAAGTGTCGGTAAGAAGCAGTGACTTATTTGCGCGCTATGGTGGGGAGGAGTTTGCCATTGTTTTACCGGATACAGATTATGACGGTGCGATGACCGTTGCTGCTCATTTGCGGCAAAATGTGGAGGATTTAAATATACCGCATAGTGCATCAAAAGTTAGCAAAAGGGTCACCATCAGTATCGGTGTTGCTAGTTGCACAGTGATCAAGGGTGCCGATGAATCTTGCCTGTTGCAGCTGGCCGACAACATGCTTTACAAGGCTAAAGAAAAAGGCAGAAATCAGGTTGTCGGTTTTAGAAATAAAACCGAATGCAAAAGTAATTGTAGGGGTATTGATGAATGAGTGAACAGTACGGATATTTTAATGAGATAGACGCCGAAAGCTGCTGCGAACATATGTGTCTGAGCTTTAAGCCAAGCTCAGTGCCGATTAAGCAGAGGTGGAGAAACAATGGGTTATCAGCGGATTTCCTGGGTGATTATCTGACGACATTTTTTCCAAAAGGTAATGATCAGGCCGATGCGGATAAAAAACAGGCCTTGATACGTGATGCAGCCACTTATATTGCCAACGAATTACTCGAAAATGCTATGAAATATTGTGATGATAGCGGCAACGTACCAAATAGTATTGATCTTACGCTGTTGCCAGATCAGCTGATCTTTACGGAAATTAACGGTATTAGTGAAGCTCAAAAAGTAAAATTTCAAATATTTATTGAGGAACTGCAAAACAGTGACCCGGATGAACTCTTTATGAAAAGGCTTGAAGCCAGTGCCGTATCAGAAAGTGCTTCCGGCCTGGGATATTTAACAATGATCAATGATTATCATGCAAAACTTGGCTGGCAGTTTGATATTGTAAATAATGCTCATAAGGTAACCACTCAGGTTATGATTAAGATTTAATGATAGAGATAAAAAATGAATATAATTGAAGATGAAAATTATCATGTGGAATATAAGCCTGTTAACGGCCAGATTACATTTACAGGTACGCTTAGGCTGGGTGGCTTGTCAGAATATGCGCCAATAGTCGATTGCCTGGGCCGTGCAGTTAACGAATCGAATACTTTGACGCTGTCTCTTAAGTCGCTGGAGTTTTTAAACAGTTCGGGCATTGCCATGTTCTCAAAGTTTGTTATTAACGCACGTAACAAACCCGATTTTGAGCTGATTGTTATTGGTTCTCAGGATATTCCATGGCAGTCAAAGTCATTAAATAACCTAAAAAGATTAATGCCAGCCATGAATTTGATTCTAGAGTAGAATAAGTTTGGATAAAAAAGATCATATCGTTGCGCGCCAGATAACACTTGTAGTTGTTGGTTTTTTGCTGACATTTTCAATTCTGGGTGTGGCGGTAAAAGTAGTGTTAAAAAACCAGGAAGATAATTATATAAAACTTGACTACCTGGTCAATCAAAGCAATGCAAAGTCAGAAAAAATGACACAACTGAGCGACTCAATTAGAGACCGCATGTTGATTGTCTATGATATATTGATTTCAGATGATGCTTTTGAAATTGATGAAATGAACATGTTGTTTTCTTCAAAAGCGACAGATTTTATCAAAGCCCGTAACCATTTAATGTCACTTGATCTGACGGACAGCCAAATAAACGAGCTTGTCGATCAGAGGAAAATCCTCAAGCAGGCACAAGTCACACTGACTCAAATTGTTGAAAATGCGATTAACGAGACCGGCAATAATCAGGTTGAGTTAATCAGTAAAGCCAGGGATGTCAATGCAGGTGTTCTTGAGCGTTTAAACAAGATGAGGGAGATGCAGGCTAAACTCTCCATGGATGAACTGTCGGAGGCCCGTACTGCCTACGAAGATACAAGAAGCCAGATGGTGGTGTTGGGCATGTTTGGCTTCGCGTTCAGTTTTTTCATTGTCTATTTCGTGATTCGACAGATTCGAAACCAGGGAAAAAAACTTACCGCCTTAATGCAGCAGCTTGAAGAATCAAACCAGACTCTTGAAGAGCGTGTGGAAAAAAGAACACAACAGTTGCTGCATACTCGTGATGAAAATATGCGCATGGGGGCAGAGCTAGATATTAGCAAACAGCTGCAAAGAGTTATCTTGCCTACTCCAGAAGAAATACTAGAAATAGAAGGTCTTGATATTTCCGCATTTATGCAGCCTGCTGATGAAATTGGTGGCGATTATTATGAAGTGCTTAAGCATGAGGATGGCGCACTGATAGGTATTGGTGATGTTACAGGGCACGGTCTTGAGAGCGGTATGGTTATGCTGATGATTCAAAGCATTATCAGGTCTCAGTCGAATTTGTCGCATCGTGATTTGATCGCCATGCTTAAGATCGCAAATATTACAATACATGATAATGTCTCAAGGATGAATTCTGAAAAAAACCTGACCTTAATGTTGATGGACTATAACACGCTCGATGAATATGCTTCATCCAAGACTGATCAAGCTGTTGCCGAAATCACGGTGGCGGGACAGCATGAATCATTAATCATAATAAGAAATAATGGCGAAATTGAAGAAATAGATACCGATGAGCTGGGCTTTCCTATCGGTCTTGTTAGTGATGCTGATGATTTTTTCAATACGCAAAAAGCATCTGTGTATAAAGGTGATCTGCTCGTTTTATATACCGATGGCATTACCGAAGCCGCGAATATGGCTCATGAGTTATATGGGACTCAACGATTATGCGCTCTCGTTCAGGCAAACCACCTTCTAACTCCCGAAGAGATAAAAGAGCTGGTTATCAGTGATGTTAAGCTGCATATCGGAGAGCAAAAAATATTCGATGATCTGACCTTGCTGGTCATGAAACAACTCTGAGCTACAATAGATAATGATCGGCGTATATGAATCTTCTCAAATCACAATGCGGTAATCATATTTATTGCCGGCGCAATGATTTTATTTTTTTATGATGATGATAATTCGGTTGCCGGGATAGATTCGGTCCGGGTTTTTTATTTGGCTTAATTTTGCAATCTGTTTGTATTTGAACGGGTCGCTAATATAATGTTTGGCAATATGCCACAGAGTGTCTCCCTCCACCACGATGTGGATTATTTTGTTTGATTTTATTTTTGACGATTTATTGTTTTTTGTATTGTCGGAGTTTTTCCTCGCAATAGCCTGATGCCTTTCGCTATTGTGTCCTTCAGTCTTAGATGTAGCTAATACGACTTCTGGCTTTTCTGTAGTGCTTGTCGAGTTAAAGCGCGCCTCGCTATCATCTATCGTAATGGTGATTGTGGTTTTATCTTCAGTGATGCTTGTCGCTAAGCTGTTGTTATCAGCGATAGCGGATTCTGGCTGTGTGTTGCCGGGGGATTCGTGTACTAAAATTTCTGCCGGCGAGCTAATGGCGTTTGTATTTTTCCCTATGAGGGCAGGCAGCGTCGCATTTTCAGGAGTAATGCGTGTACTGAGATTGAAAAAATACAGGCTGGCACCGGAACTGCTGAGCAATAACAGTATAATCAGGCTGATGTTTTTAGCGGGGCTTATATTGTTTTCATCATCTTCTGAATAAGACTGTGACGGCTTTGCTTTTTCTAGCGGTTTTGAAACCGCTATTCCGGACGGGCTTAAACGGCTTGCCGGTTTGATCGGCTCTTGTTTTTTAGCAGGGCTCGTGTGTGACTGTGACGGCAGGCTGCGGCCTGTTGTGGTCTCAGTACCTGCAGCCTGTTGTCTGGTTGCCGGCGTGCTAAAAGGAGCTGGCATGGCAGCAGCCTTGATGCTTGATGTACTGGATAGTGCTGGCTTTAAAGCTGCTCTGTCTGTATTTTGGCTCACAGAAGAGTGAGTTTTAAGATCAGCGCTTGCCGCGCTGACAGCATTGTTGGTATGTGCGGCGGGTATTTTTTTTTCTGCTTTCGCAGGCAGTGCATCAGTGATTTTGTGTTTAGTTGTTTTATCGCTAATGCGCTTTGTTTTGTTTGCTTGTGCCGTTTTGTTATCCGTGATGTTTGCATCTGCTGTTTTGGCTGGCATCTCGCTCTGGCGGTGTGGTTTGTCATTATCGTCAGTAATATTATCTTTTCCAGCTTGCAGTAACTGATGAATAAATACTTGCGTTTGTGTGGTGACCTCGACTTTAACCAGCTTATCAAAATCAGTTTTGAAGATAAGCTGTTTCTTGTGTAATAAAATACCGTCAAAAATATCTTTTGGGCATTCTGCCGGCATAGGCTGCCATTTGCCACTTGCGGATGAAATAATTTCCTCGATAGTGTCTACCCAAAAGCCGAACAAGCAGTGATTGATATCGACAATCAGTATTTTGCCGCGTTGCTCTGTGGCTAAGCTGAATTTAGTTCTAACGTCATACACAGCAACGGTTTTTTTCATGTAACTAAAGAGCCCGGGACGAAGTGCATTACTGCCCGGAATCGCAGTGATATGCTGCGGTGGCTCAATAACAACCTGAACAGCATTAGAGTCGACACAACAGGGCACCGGGCCGACTTTAAAAATGAGTAAGTTAATCGTGCTTATCAGCATTTGTCGTTTGTCCCGCTATTGTACTTTTTATCAGCAACGCACTGATTTTCGGGATTCCTCAGTAAAATATAGCGTTTTTCTCAATAAAAGGCATGTAATCGGTAAAAAGCGTTGATTTAGCTTGCTTGTAGCGGCATAGCTAATTAAAATACGCGCCTTGTAATTTTACTCCTTGCTCCACTGACCCGGTTATACATACATCGGCTACAGGGGGCATCTTAACCGTAAGGAGCATGTAAAAATGCGTCATTATGAAGTAGTATTTCTGGTACACCCAGATCAAAGCGATCAAGTTAATGCTATGATCGATCGTTATCGCAGCATGATCGAGTCTTTTGGTGGTACTATCCATCGTCTGGAAGACTGGGGTCGTCGTCAGTTAGCGTATCCAATTAACAAAATCCACAAAGCGCATTATATTTTGATGAATGTTGAGTGCAATGGCGAAGCCTTGTCTGAGCTGGAGTCGGCATTCAAATTTAATGATGCTGTTCTGCGTAATCTGATCATCAAACGAAAAGAAGCGATTACAGAAGCGTCTTTACTGATGAAAGAAAAAGACGAAGAGAAGAAAACAGAGCGTGCTGCACCGGTTGAAGAAGCCGATGATATAGATTCTGCAGATGATGAGTCAGCTGCAGCAGACGCAGAGTAATTCAAAAATTTATTGTTAATACCGGTCTGTAAATAGCCAGACTGGTAGATGAGGAATACAATCATGGCATTTTTCCGTCGTAAAAAATTCTGCCGCTTTAGCGGTGACAGCTCCACAATGATCGATTATAAAGATCTGGATATGTTAAAAAACTACGTGAGTGAAGCGGGTAAAATTGTACCGAGTCGTGTAACCGGCACGGGTGCAAAATATCAGCGTCAGTTATCAACTGCGATTAAACGTGCTCGTTACTTGGCGTTAATCCCATACACTGACCGCCACTGATAAGAGGCTGAACTGAACATGGTACTGGCTCGATTTATCCTTCGGGGCCCGAGTCAGGCTGCTCTGGTGATGGCTAGCAGTGCATTGCTAGCGATTATATTAATGCCGTTTTCCTGGATAAGTGCAGCGGCTCTTATACTGGTGGTTCTGCATCAGGATAAAGAGGTTGCTTTCAGGGCAACGGCAATAGCCAGTCTGGCAGTACTGGTGATGAGCTGGGTTATATTCGGCACACCATTACTGGCAATAGGGTATCTGCTTTTTTTGTGGCTACCGGCAGGTTTAATAGCTTATGTTTTAAGGCAAAGTGTTTCTTTAATACTGAGCCTGCAATTATTGACTGTATTGGGTCTGGTAATTGTTACTGGTTTGTACCTGCTGTTTCCTTCGATGGGGGAAACCTGGCGCGAAGCCTTTGAGCTGATTTTAAAACCTGCTTTAGAGCAGGCCGGAACGCAGGTTGATCCGGTGCAGCTGGAAAGTCTGTTGCAGCTGTTTGCGCATGCGGTTATTGGTTTGCTGTCGATTGTGATGATATTTAATATCCTGATGGCATTGCTAATTGGTCGCTGGTGGCAGGCCGGCTTGTTTAACCCGGGTGGTCTGGCTCGTGAATTTAACGAGTTGCGACTGGGCAAAGTATTTGCATCAGCAACGGCGTTGTTTTTAATCGCCAATGTTCTTGTTGATAATGACTGGGTGCTGGGCTCGATGCTATTGATGGTGACGATGACGCTGTTACAGGGTACAGCCATCATGCACGGTATCATTGCTAAAAAGCAATTATCCAGAGGCTGGATGTTCGGTTTTTATGTCTTGCTATTTTTGATCCCGCAGGTGATGGTCATTTTAGCAATATTAGGTTTATTAGATGCCTGGGTTGATATCCGAAAACAGATATCACCGGGAATGAATTCATAGAGTTAAAATTTCTTTTCAGTCTGGTTATCAGACTGGAAAATAAAATAGAGGGTATAAGTGATGGAAGTCATATTACTTGAGAAAGTTGATCGTTTAGGTGGTTTAGGCGATAAAGTAAACGTAAAGTCTGGTTTTGCACGTAACTTCTTGTTACCACAAGGCAAGGCAACTGCAGCAACAGCTGAAAATTTGGCGGCTTTTGAAGCGCGTCGTGCTGAGCTTGAGAAACAGGCAGCTGAAGCCTTGAGTGCTGCTGAAGCGCGTAAGGCAAAACTGGATGGTCTGGAAACGACGATTACAGTTCGTGCCGGTAACGAAGGCAAGCTGTTTGGTTCGGTCGGTACTGTTGATATCGCAGAGCATGTAACGGCTCAGGGTATCGAGCTGGCTAAACGTGAAATTCGTTTGCCTCACGGTGCCATTCGTCAGGCCGGTGAATATGATATTGCGATTCACTTATTAACGGATGTTGATGCGACGCTTAAACTGACTGTAGTTGGTCAGGAAGACGAAGAGTAATTAAATCGCCAAACATATTCTGGCGATTTAATGATCAATCAAAAGCCTGCTCAGGTAAACTGAGCAGGCTTTTGTGCGTTTGTGGTCTGAGTTATTGCATTAATGATCTGATATTTAGTGACAGCTTTCAGTGATATCGTTATTGTTTCAAGTTATCTTATAATAATTGTCGTCATCTCGTTGCGGCAGAACAGACCCTATGGTCTAATTTCAATATGGCAGAAATGATACCTTATCCCGGCGACACAGATGTTAGCCAACTAAAAGTTCCTCCACACTCTATCGAAGCAGAACAGGCCGTTTTAGGCGGGCTGATGCTGGATAATAGGGCCTGGGAAAAAATTGCCGACAGAGTCTCTGATGATGACTTTTACCGGCATGATCATCGTCTGATTTTCAGGGCGATACAGGAACTGGAAGCCAAAGATGTGCCCAATGATGCGGTGACCCTGTCGCAACATCTGCAGTCCACCGATCAGCTGGAGCAGGCAGGCGGGCTGTCTTATCTGGGGCGTCTGGCAAAAGAAACGCCAACCGCTGCGAATATTAAAGCCTATGCCGATATCGTGCGTGAAAAATCGATATTGCGTCAGTTAGCCGCCGTTGGCACTGAAATCGCCGAAAGTGCTTATAATCAGGAAGGCCGTGACAGTCGTGAGTTGCTCGATTCGGCTGAAAAAAATGTCTTTAAAATAGCCGAACAGGGAGCCAGAAACCAAAAAGGCTTTGTTGGCATGAATGCGCTGTTAAAAAATACAGTCGATCAGATAGATCAGCTCTATCAAAACGAAGGTGCAATCACTGGTATTGCCACGGGCTTCGACACCTTTGACGAAATGACCTCGGGTTTGCAGGCCGGGGAGCTGGTGATTGTTGCCGGCCGGCCGTCTATGGGTAAAACCACCTTTGCGATGAACCTGGCAGAAAACGCGGCCATTGGCAATGGTAAAACCGTTGCCGTGTTCAGTATGGAAATGCCGGGCGAGTCGCTCTCTATGCGTATGATATCGTCCTTGGGCCGTATTGATCAGCATAATTTGCGCACCGGTCAGATCAAAGATGATGACTGGGCAAGAATCACCTCGACCGTGAGCATGCTATCGCAAACCAAAGTATTTGTAGATGATACGGCTGCGCTGTCACCCTCAGAATTACGCGCCCGGGCGCGTCGGTTAAAACGCGAGCACGGCCTGGACCTGATTGTGATCGATTACCTGCAATTAATGCAAGGTAGTGCCAAATCCGCTTCTGAAAACCGAACTGCTGAAGTGTCTGAAATTTCACGCTCATTAAAAGCCCTGGCTAAAGAGCTTGAAGTACCGGTGATTGCCTTATCTCAGCTTAACCGTAGTCTTGAGCAACGGCCTAATAAACGACCGGTGATGTCAGATTTGCGTGAGTCGGGAGCGATTGAGCAGGATGCCGATTTAATAGTCTTTATTTACCGTGATGAAGTCTATAACGAAGACAGCGAGCAAAAAGGCACGGCAGAAATCATTATCGCCAAACAGCGTAACGGTCCGATAGGGACCTGCCGCTTAACCTTCCTTGGCAAATATACGCGTTTTGAAAATCACATGCCTGAAATTTATAATGGTGATGGTTTTTAATGCAACGCAATGCGCGTCTGGAAATCGACTTAAAGGCGTTAATGCACAACCTCTCGGTAGTGCGTCAGTATTCCGCTAATGCCAAAATTATTGCCGTTATTAAAGCCAATGCCTACGGTCATGGCATGCTCAGCATTGGTCGTCAGCTGGAAAACGCAGTCGATGCGCTGGCGGTGGCTTGTGTTGATGAAGCGCTGGTTTTAAGGGAGGCGGGCATCAATGCGGAACTCATTGTTCTTCAGGGTTTTCAAAATCAGCAACAACTGGATCAATGCCTGGCTTTTAATCTTCAGCCGGTCTGCCATCAGGACTGGCAGGTTGAACTGCTGTCGCAGGCAGTTAGTCAGCATCAGCTCAATTGCTGGTTGAAAGTGGATACGGGCATGCATCGTCTGGGTGTGGCTCTGAAGCAGGCCGCTTTACTCTCGCAGCAACTGGAAGACGCAGCTGTGGTCAAAAAAGTGCGGCTGATGAGTCATTTTGCGAATGCAGATGACAGTTCATCAGCCTTAAATCAAAGCCAGCTTGACGCCTTTAACCAGTGCCAGCAGCAGTTAGGGTTGGAAGCCAGTCTGGCCAATTCAGCCGCGATACTCTCAATGCCGCAAGCGATCAAGCACTGGGTCCGTCCTGGCATCATGCTTTACGGTTCGTCTCCGTTTGCGACGCAGCCGGCATCCGAGTATGACTTAAAGCCGGTGATGACATTAAAAAGTCAGGTGATCGCAATAAACTCGCTTAGCCGGGGCCAGTCAGTGGGCTATGGTGGTCTCTGGTCGTGCACCAGAGACAGTCAAATCGCTGTAGTTGGCATCGGTTATGGCGATGGTTATCCGCGCCATGCAGCTAGTGGAACACCGCTATTGGTGAATGGCCAGCGTTGTCCATTAGTCGGTCGGGTCTCAATGGACACGATATGCGTTGATGTCACCGATTGTGAGGCCCCCGTGCAGACGGGAGATGAGGTTATCTTATGGGGCGGGCAGCTTGACGTGAATGAAGTAGCCAAAGCCGCTTCGACCATATCATATGAGTTATTGTGTCATGCAGGAAGGGATCAATGAGCTTTGCTCTTTTTTTAATGTAAATTGTGCTAAAGTAACTGTATCCGTATGATTGTTATTAATATATTAAAAAATATCAGTCTGATTTTGGTTAAATTCTAATATTGTTTGATGGAGCTTTTATGTTTTCGCGCATGAAATATTTCTTTGTTGCTTGTCTGGTGATAATGCTTTCAGGTTGTGGTGGGGCCTCGATGATGTTCCGTGGAGATGCCATGCATTCGGGCAGATCGGATAGCAGTGGTATCGATGAACTGGATAAGTTGAAATGGAAATATAGCTTGCCCGATAAGAGTTATTCATCACCGATAGCGGTTGATAACCGGGTCTACCTGGGTGGCAAAGACGGTAACTTATACGCCCTCGACGCATCCGATGGCGCTATTCTCTGGAAATTCCGCACAGGTGGCAATATTGAAGTGGCGGTTGCCGTGGAAGGTGACACCGTTTACGTGGCCAGCTGGGATGGTAACTTATACGCGGTTAATGCCAATAATGGTTCTACTATCTGGAATTTCCGAACCAAAGGCCAGATTTATTCAGCCCCTACCGTGCATGACGGCATTGTCTATTTTGGCAGTGAGGATCAGCACCTGTATGCGGTGGATGCGGACAGCGGCGCTGAAGTCTGGAGCTTTAAAACCAAAGGCGGCATACCGACTTCACCTGCTGTAAAGGGTAAGTATGCTTATGTCTCAAGTCTTGATGGTTTTATGTATGCCATTAACACCCGATCGGGTCAGGAACAATGGAAGTTTAGAGTAGGCGGTCGTATATATTCTTCGCCAGCACTGGATGATGAAAAACTTTATTTTGGAAGTGATAACAAGCGCCTTTATGCGCTTAACCAGAAAACAGGCCAGGAAGTCTGGAATAAGAAAACGGCAGGCCGGGTCTATTCTTCACCGGCGATTAATGGTGACAGTATTATCTTTGGAAGCGGTGATAGTTATATCTATGCTTTGAATAAAGAAACGGGAAAGCGAATCTGGGAATATAAAACAGCAGGCGCTGTATTATCATCACCCACGATCGCATCGGACATCACCTATATTGGCAGTCACGATACCCACCTCTATGCGATCAGTGAAAGCGGTAAATTGTTATGGAAATACAGAGCGTCTGATAAAATCCTCGCGGCTCCGGTTGCCTATTCGGGTATGATCATGTTCAGCAGTATTAATGGAGAGCTTTTCGCTGTTCAATAACCGCAGTCATTTTATTGCTCACTAGTCATTCAGCTAACAGGGCTTTAAATCAGCCGAGTTGTACTGATATTTGAGTAACAAAGGCTGAATTTTCAGCCTTTGTTACTGGTTCAGGCGCCAGAAGTCCTTTCGGCAAAGCCCCGACATATTACAAAACTGACAGACCTCTTCGTTGCCGTTAGAAATCAGCGCCACGTTGTTTTCCAGCTGCTTAACCAGGTCTAACAAACGTTCTTTGGTTTTTTGCGTGGTTACATGCAGTTCTTCAGCTTCGAGCAAGGCCCCGGAGCTGACTTTTCCATTAGCCTCGTCCAGTTTCAAGTATTCGACTTGTGAAATGTTTTCAACTAATAGCGCATAAGTGCTGAGCTGAATATCCTCGCCGCATAATACATCTGACTGTGATGGTGTTTTGCTGCTGGTTTTGTAATCGATAATGGCTAAAGCCGCCGCTTGTTTGTCAATTCGGTCGATACGACCTTTAAGCTCTATATTGTTTTTCAAACTCACAAGGTGATCTGTTTCGGCATCATGGAATGCCCACTCCTGTTCACGAAGCTGTTGCCATTTCAGGTAGTTTTCACAGTGATCCAGCCATCGCTTTAACCAGCCGCGATGCAGAAAATTATCTTCAATTTCCTGCCGGAAGCTTTCTTCCGAAATGCTTTGAAGCAGCTTTAACGCGTCTTCAAAGGTATTTTTAGGTACTTTGCTGAGGTGGTACATTTCGAGTATTTTATGTACTTTTTGTCCGTATTCGGATTTCTGTAGCTCTAAAATGAGTTCTTCAGGCGCTTTTAACTCAAGCACATCATTGGCAAAAAACTGATAGGGACAATTGATCAGTCGCTGGTGTCTTGATGATGTAAAACTTGCCGGTATCCGGCTTTGACCGATCATGGGGCTTGCGGCAACAGTGAGGTCCGGTAGTTTAATATCTGTCGAAGACAATACCGATGTTTTATTGCTTTTGAGTAATTCATACAGAAACGCAGGGTAATGCGAGTCGTTTTGGCTCTGCTGATAAAAGTCTAAAAGGGTCTGCAGCCAGGGGGATGGCAGCTGTTCTTCATTATTTTTCTCTATGCAATAGGTAACCAGTGTCTGGCCGGCGCTCTGTAATAGCCGTCTGAATAAATAATATTTCTCTGATTTGTGCTGTTGCCAGTCAGAAAGCCCCAGCGAGTGCCTCACATGATGGTTAAAGAAAGGCGTTTTCGGCGCAGGGCCAGGTAGCTGAGTAGCTTCTGTGGAAGCGATAATAACCGCATCGTAATAGCCACTGTTGGACTGTTTGAGATTAAGCAGCCTGACATGTGATGCGGCACTGCTGGGGCTGTAGTGATGGTTTTCGAAGGCGCTGGATAGCCAGGTTCTAAAGTCAAACCAGTTCATATCAGGATCAGATATTTCACAGGCATTTAACATGTGCGTGATTTCAGCTAAAACTTGTTCACCGGCTTCATTCATTTGTAATGAGGAGGTAATGCCAAGCTGAATAAAGCTTTGTGACAAGGCTTTTAGGTACTCGCTGGCGGCTACCTTTTTATTGCTGAGAAACAAGCTTACAAGTGTGCGTGACTGTTCGTCTAATTCTGTAAGTAAATGATGAATGTTTTCGTAACAAGAGCTTTCCCAGTGCGTTAGCCGGTTTTTTCGTAGTTGCAGGGCGTTCTTATAACGCTGAATATTGCCGCTAATGCGCTCATGAAAAATAATGTCCTGCTCAAATCTAAAAATATCGTTCAGCAAGCTGTCATTACGCTCATTATCTTTAAAAAATGGCGACTTCAAAAAATCTAACAAGGTGACTGCGGCAAAGTCCTGCTCAATGCATTGCAGCCAGCGTTCGACGATACTGGCCGCATTGGTTGTCGATAACGACCAGCCAACAGAATCAATCAGGTTGATACCGGCGCGTTCTAATAATGCACGAACGCGCCTGGCCAGTTTACGGTTTTCAGTAACAATGGCTATATTGCGTTTACCTTCTAACAACCATTGCCTGACTTGTAAATCGACGGCGCTAGATTCATGGTCTTCATTAAAGGCGGCAAAAACATAAAAGTTGTCGTTGCTGTCAGCGTTTGTTTTATCATGCCGGGCGCGCACATTAATGGCCAGGTGGTGCTCAAATGCCTTATTGATGACAGCATTGGCGTCAGGGTTTTTTATAATTTTCTGATTGAAAGCCAGTGACTCTATGATTTTATGAACAAAATGATCCGGGTGCTGTTGATGTTTAATATCTTCAGGACTGGCCTGGATAAAATAATGCACGGTATTGGATAATGAAAGGTTTTTGATAAATGCCATTTCATTTAAGGTGAGTTTTTCAGCCCCTGCAATAATAAAAAATTTATCTTTTATCGCCTGTGCCGAGCGGCTTTCTAAGCGCTGAACATAAGCATTGGTCTGGTCAATTAACGAGTCATCTTCTAACTGCTGGTGCCAGGCTGACCATAACTGATAAATCAGCTGAGCTTCGTTAGTCAGGTGCTCAGGATTTGTATTGACCGCATAAAGCGTTTTAAGTCGTTGCTGCCAGTCGGTCTCATTAATCGCGGAAGGGTTCAGACTGTTAAGTGTCAATTCATCAAATAACTGTAATAAAGAGGCGGAGACCTGCCAGAGATTTTCATCCTTAAAATGAGCCGGGTATGCCTGAAGCGCCTCTAAAATAATCAACTGACGGCAATGGTTGTTAATAAAGCTTCGCTGTTGATTATTGAGCAATATATTGCTCTCAACCCATTTCCTTAGCGGACTTATTTCAGTACCAATGATGGCATTGATGTTTTTTGATGATAAATATGACAGCAGAAACTTTCTGAATGTATAAATCAGGTCAGGAGCCGGTACTATTATGACCAGTTGGTTCAGATCCGGTAACTGATTTTGTAAAGTATTATAAATATGCTCACTGATCGTCTGTTGCAGGTTAATACCATGCTCGACAAAAAAGAAAGCATTGTCATCAGTTGTGGTGTCTGGTTTAGCCGTCATGACAGAAAACGTTATCGTTCAAGGTACTGGAGTTTGTTCTCAACACCGTCCCATTTTTTTGCATCCTCAGGCGGTGCTTTCATTTGATTGATAACCGGCCAGATTTGTGAGAGCTCGGCATTTAAAGCGATATACTCCTGCATCGCTTCAGGCACATCATCCTCGGCATAGATGGCCTCAACAGGGCACGCGGGTTCGCACAAAGTGCAGTCGATACACTCTTCAGGATCAATCGCAAGAAAGTTAGGGCCTTCGTGAAAACAGTCAACAGGGCAAACATCAACGCAGTCAGTATATTTACAGCGAATACAATTGTCAGTTACAACGTATGTCATGGCTTGAGTTCGAATGCTGAGAGAGGAGAGTGAAGAGTAACATATATTCGTGGTTAATTAAAAACCACGAATATTTAGATCAGGCGGGTTCGATTTCTTCCGATTTGATCTGTTCAAGTCGATAACCATAGTGGTAAATCGATTCAAGTTTCCAGCCATTTTCAGCTGTTAACGAGAGTTTCTTGCGGATTCGGCTGATATGGGTATCAACCGTGCGCGTGTTGATATCAGCATCGCAGCCCCAAACGTGAGACAGCAGGTCTGATCTTGATAAGACCTGCTCGAGGTTGCTGAACAGGTAAGACACCAGTTCATACTCTTTAGGAGTTAATTCCAGAATTTCACCGTGTCGCGTCAGCCGGTGGGCTTTGTCGTCGAGTATGAATTCACCGGCACTGAGTACGCTAGGCGCTGGCGTTGCATCGGCTGACATATGTCGTTTAAGTGTATTGAGTCGGGCCAGTAACTCCCGGCGGTCAACAGGTTTAACCATGTAATCATCAGCACCTGCTTCAAGCACGGTGACAATGTCAGTTTTGCTTTCATGCCGGGTGGCAAATAACACGGTCGTATTGAGTTTTTTATCTTCCCGGATGAGGCGAAGCAGTTCAATACCGTCCATGCCCGGCAGATCCCAGTCTAGAATCAGAATATCGAAATCATCAATAGCGTTTTTTTCAAGAAAAAGTTCAGCTGAGCCGAAAACACTGGGAACGTGTCCTGCGGCCTCCAGCCAGATAGATAGCATTTGCGATTGATCTGCGTCATCTTCAATAATGGCTATAAGCACGGTATATCCTTGTCTTTTGAAACATACTGTTAACATTTTAGACACATTATGGACAGAAATCCATACAGACAGCTGTATTAATTTAACAATAGAGGAAAATAGTTATGTCAGGCGAGCAAATTTGAAGTTTAAGCGGTGATAATGTGAAGAAAGAAGTGGCTCCCCGACCTGGACTCGAACCAGGGACAAACGGATTAACAGTCCGTTGCTCTACCAACTGAGCTATCAGGGAACATGCTCTTCAACAGAGGGCGCTATATTATAGATTTGCCTTTGGTCGGTCAATAGTTAAATTAATTAAATATTGATTTAATTCGCGTTAACGCCTGTTCAAGGTTTTCCATGCTGGTGGCAAATGAAAGCCGCAGGTGACCGGGTGCACCAAAAGCGGATCCCGGTACCAGTGCAACACCTACATCAGCCAGTAGTTTCTCAGCCAGCTCGACATCGTCTTTGACCTCAT
This sequence comes from Gammaproteobacteria bacterium, assembly GCA_029882395.1. Classification (GTDB taxonomy): domain Bacteria; phylum Pseudomonadota; class Gammaproteobacteria; order SZUA-229; family SZUA-229; genus JAUVDT01. Next base: position 19,306 of record JAOUKT010000001.1, on the reverse strand, counting down.
CGAGTGAATCAATGGCGGCCTGAAAATTGGGGAAACTATAAAAAGTGCCATCACTCTCAACACAGTCGACGCCATTAATAGTATTGAGTCGACGCACAACATAATCATGGCGTTCTTTAAAGGCGTTTCTCATGGTGCTGACCGCTGTCTGATCTCCATTTAATGCGGCTTCGGCTGCAACCTGCGAGATAGAACAGGGATTAGACGTGCTCTGAGACTGGATTTTTTTCATCGCCTTGATTAAATCAGCTGGACCACCGGCATAGCCGATGCGCCAGCCCGTCATTGAATAAGCTTTTGAAACACCGTTAAGTACAACCGTTCTGTCATAGAGTTCTGGGGCCACGTTGAGAATGTTATTAAAACCCTCGTCGGTCCAGATCATTAGCTCGTACATATCATCAGTGGCAATGATAATGTCAGGGTATTGTTTTAATACATCGGCCAGGGCTTTTAACTCGGCCCGGCTATAGGCTTTTCCTGACGGGTTAGAAGGGCTGTTGATAACGAATAAGCGCGTTCTCGGCGTGATCGCGGCTTTCAGTTGTTCGGCGTTAATTTTAAAATCCTGTGACTGATCAGCCGCCACAATGACAGGCTCGGCATCAGCTAACAGCACCATGTCCGGATACGAAACCCAGTATGGCGCGGGAATGATGACTTCGTCACCAGGATTTAGCAGTGCCTGAGCCAGGTTATAAAAGCTCTGTTTGCCACCGCTGGAAACCAGAATCTGGTCAGGTGTGTAATCTAGGCCATTATCTCTGGAGAATTTGGTTATAATGGCCTGCTTCAGACCTGGCGTGCCATCAACAGCCGTGTATTTTGTAAAACCATTTTCAATCGCTTCGATGGCGGCTTGTTTGATATGATCAGGGGTATCAAAATCCGGTTCACCCGCGGCAAGGCCAAGCACATCTTTACCTTCAGCTTTAAGTTGATTGGCAAGAGCGGTTACAGCAAGAGTAGGTGACGGTTTAACGCGAGACAGACGGTTTGCAGTTTTTGTATCCACTAAGAATTCCTGATGTCGATTTATTAATTATGTTAATTGTAGAGCAATGTCTAAAACTTTTAAATTACATACCGAATATACACCAGCTGGCGACCAACCAACAGCAATAAAAGGTCTGGTCGAAGGATTAAATGATGGCCTAGCCGGGCAAACATTATTAGGTGTCACCGGTTCCGGTAAAACCTTTACCATTGCGAATGTGATTGAGCAGGTGCAGCGACCAACACTGCTGCTGGCACCCAATAAAACACTGGCGGCTCAGCTTTATGGGGAGATGAAAGATTTTTTCCCCGAAAATTCAGTTGAATATTTTGTCTCTTATTATGATTACTACCAGCCAGAAGCCTATGTTGCTGCCAGTGATACATTCATAGAAAAAGATGCGTCGATAAATGAGCACATCGAACAAATGCGACTTTCGGCCACCAAAGCATTGCTGGAAAGGCAGGATGTCATTATCGTTGCCACCGTCTCGTCGATTTACGGTCTGGGTGATCCTGAGTTGTACTTCAGCATGGTATTGCACATGGTCAAAGGCGATATCATAGATCAGCGAGAAGTACTGAGGCGATTGGCTGAACTGCAATATACCCGTAATGATCTTGAGCTGGCGCGGGGTACTTACCGGGTGCGCGGCGAAGTCATCGATATATTTCCGGCAGAGTCCGATAAAGAAGCCATTCGACTGGAGTTATTTGATGATGAAATCGAGCAGTTAAGTTTTTTTGATCCGCTGACAGGCGAAGTCATTCGCAAAGTCTCACGACTGACCATTTACCCTAAAACGCACTATGTCACACCCAGAAGCACACTGATCAACGCGATTGATGACATTAAAGCTGAACTCAAAGGCCGGCTTCAGGAGCTACGTGATCAGGGCAAGCTGGTCGAAGCCCAGCGACTGGAGCAGCGCACGCAGTACGATATGGAAATGATTCGTGAAATGGGCTACTGCAACGGTATCGAAAACTATTCACGTTACCTGTCAAGCCGTGCTCCCGGTGAAGCGCCGCCTTGTTTGTATGATTATTTACCCGAGAATGCCTTGTTAGTGGTGGATGAAAGTCATGTCACGGTTCCCCAGTTAGGTGCAATGTATAAAGGCGACCGCTCGCGTAAAGAAAACCTCGTCAATTATGGTTTTCGAATGTTATCCGCATTGGATAACCGGCCTTTAAAGTTTGAAGAATGGGAGCGACTAAAACCGCAGGCTATTTATGTCTCTGCAACCCCCGCTATCTATGAAGAAGAGCATTCAGACAATGTGGTTGAGCAGGTTGTCAGACCAACAGGCTTGCTTGATCCTGAAATCGAGGTGCGCTCAGTGGGCAGTCAGGTCGATGATGTGCTGTCTGAAATCAATAAACGCTCTAAGATCAATGAACGCGTACTGATCACAACCTTAACCAAGCGCATGTCAGAAGATCTTACCGATTACCTGGCAGAACATGGTGTAAAAGTGCGTTATCTGCATTCAGATATCGATACTGTTGAGCGTACCGAGATTATCCGGGACCTTAGGCTCGGAGAATTTGATGTGCTGGTCGGCATCAACTTGTTAAGAGAAGGCCTGGATATGCCCGAAGTCTCATTGGTTGCCATTTTGGATGCAGACAAAGAAGGCTTTTTGCGATCAGAACGATCATTGATTCAAACCATCGGCCGGGCGGCCAGAAACCTCAATGGTAAAGCGATTTTATACGGCGATAAGATTACAAAATCCATGAAAAAAGCCATTGACGAAACCACCAGGCGCCGTGAAAAACAGCATGAGTTTAATCTTGCCAATGGCATTACGCCGACCAGCATCAAAAAAGCCGTGGCAGATGTGATGCAAACCGGTTATCAGCATAAAGCCTTTAGCCTGGATGACAGAAATGTGGCTGAAGCCATGCAGCAATACCAGCATATGACCGAAAAACAACTGGCGCAGGAAATGAAAAAGCTTGAGCAGCAGATGCACGAGCATGCAAAAAATCTTGAGTTTGAAGAAGCCGCCGCGGTCAGGGATAAAGTTCAGACTATCAATGCTCAGATCCTGGGATTGAAGTAATATCAAAGTCCGATGCTAAAAGAAATTAAAGCCACCCGGCAAATCGCAGGAGAGCCGCTCAGACGCTGGTTCAGTGGAGAGCATATGGATTTAATACTCTGGCACCAGGCCGGTGAATATATCGGCTTTCAATTGAGTTATGACAAATCAGCCGGGGAAAAAGCGGTCAGCTGGAAACAGTCAACCGGCTTAATTCATGAACGAGTTGATAGCGGTGAAGACCGGGTCGGACATTATAAAGCAAGCCCAATTTTACTTCAGAATACCGAACAGGATCTGCCGGCTATTAGGGACGCTTTTTTGAAATATTCAGCATCAATTGATGATGATGTCAGAGACTTTGTATTAAGCCATTTGCAGTCAGCGTGTTAAAAAAAGCCATTTTTTCATTCATGGGTTTTGTTTTTATAAGCATAATAACTGTTATAGATTAGATCCAGTCCTTCTCTAAACAGGGCGCTGTTACCGGCTGGCTGAAGACCTGGCTGGTAAATCACATAGCCTTGATCTTTCATAAAAGCGTATGAGTTTTCTTTGATGATGAGCGCGCGGGAAAACTCTTTATTCAGCATGTTAAAACCCTGGGCGGGAATGGTCGCTTCAATGCCGGCGGCAGCTAACAGTGTCGGCGAGATGTCTGCCTGGTGAGTGACGGTTGTAATTTCTTTGTGTTCGATGTCATCGGCAAGAAATAATGCCGGAATACGGTAGTGTTCAAGCGGAACAAGTCGGTTCCCCCTGACGACGGGGTTATGGTCTGCAACAAAAACCAGTAACGAATCAGTGTACAACTGCTCGGCGATTAAATCCTTCGTGAACTTTCCCAGGGCCCAGTCAGCATATTTTATTGAGTTCTCGAAACTCTTTTCTGCGACCCCGGCTAACGGCGTTATCCTGCCTTGCGGGAAGTCAAACGGTTTATGATTGGATAATGTCAGGATAGTCAGGAAAACGGGTTGCTCATAGTGCTTTAGAATATCGAGTGCTTTGTTGAAAACATCTTCATCAGCATAGCCCCAGGAAAACGGCTTAGTATCAATACCGATATTGCTGGCATCAATAACTTCATCATAACCATTGGGCAGTAAAAAAGACCGCATGTTATCGAAGTTGATGTCGCCGCCGTATAAAAATACTGTACGATAGCCTTTTTGTTTTAAGCTTTTTGCAACTGTCCAGAAACCGTGCTGGGCATCGGGTAGTTTTAAATAAGTCCGGCCTACAAACGGGTAGATAGAGCTTACAATCGCTTCTATGCCGCGGTTGGTTCTGTTTGATGAACAGTACATATTAGAAAAAAACAAACCCCTTTTGCTCAATTTATCAAATTCTGGCGACGTATTTTTACCGCCAAGGCTGCCTACAAATGAGTGACCAAAAGATTCCATAATCGTCAATACGATGCGTTTTTTGTTTTTTAGCGGACTACGGATGGTTTGCCTGAACTGCTTTTTTATAGTCTCAGGTTGGGTGCCATATAAATAAAGCTTGTCCTCCCTGTGAAAGACGATGGAGGATAACAATGAGAAGATAGTATTGTTGCTGATTTCATTGATAATGTGGTTGTTAGACCATGAATAATAACTTGGGCTGGGTGCGGCGTGGCCGAGTGAGCCGCGTGAGCTTATCAGCAGACTAACAATTAAAAAAGGCAACAGCATTATTTTATGTTTTATAGAACTCTCGGTTTTGAAGAAAAGCGCAGACATTTTGAAAGAGAGATAAAATAATAAAGGCGTAATGATTAATGCGGATATGATGCTGGCGCTGTATTCCCTGATAAACATCGGTAATATCTGCCTTAAAAAGACAAGGTTTTCGATAAACAAATAATTCAGTCGCGCATCAAATTCTTCAAAAAAATGCAGGTTAATAAATTCCAGCAATATAAATAATGTAAATATAATACTGAGATAAATGCGATTGGTTTTATGCAGGTTGAAGGTAAACAATATCAGCGATAGCAGTGAAAACAGGCTGATAATAATAAGATCCATTCTGAATCCGTAGAGAAAGGTATTGCTGCTTAAAGCCAGATGGTCTGAGGCCATGATAAATCTGAAAACCGCAGATATAATGAAATAGAAAATGAATACAATGGGGATGTATCGGTATGAATTCAGAAGCTTTAAGACCGAGTAAACCAAAAATCAACTCCCTGATTTTATGAGTTTTAGCCTATCTATTTACTATGTGTCTATGATACAAATAAAGTTTTTTATTATCCAGCCTTTGGCGGATCATAGCCTGTCTTAATGGCTGCCCGCTATTTTTAAAATAGCCCATCATTCTCTGTCAGTGGTCTGCTGATGCCCGGTTGTATGGCTTCCATAAGGCTCTGAGGCGCTATGTTGCCATTTTTACCGCGCAATAAACCTTTGATTCTGGCTTTTGCGATCAATTTATCGTTGCTGATGAAGGTTTGTTCAAGGTAAATCCATTTATCATCCCAGCTATAAATCCGGCTGTGAAGTTCGTATTTTTGCCAGAGTTTTAATGGTCGCTGGAAATCAATGGTGGCGGTGCCGACTATCGGCATCCATTTGTTTTTAATTGCCAGCTTTAAGGTGCCGGTTCTTTTTAACAGATCCATTCTGCCCAGATCCATTATGGTCAAAAAGCGGCCATTGTTCATATGCCGGTTAAGATCAAGATCAGTCAGTAGCACGCGTAAGGTTATGACAGAAATATCCAGCGGTTGCATGGCTGGTCTGAGTCTGCTTTTCAAAAGTATTAAAAGCAGTCGTATGTATAAATTCATTGCTGCAGGCCTTGAGTGATATTAAATAGTGTGTCAATCAGTATTAAATCGCGCCCTGTTCTGAAAGACGCTGAAAGAGTCGTTCGGCTATAAGACGATAGCCGGCCGCATTAGGGTGGTAGGTGTCGGATTTGAGCCTGTTGTTTTTTAATACAAGGGACAGGGTGTCATGGTCTATGCCCGTCTGAGTGCTTTCTGCGATCTCGGCATAAATTTTTGCAGGCGTGACTAATAAAGAAGGTGTTGGTACGGCCAATAATAAAACCTGGGCCCGGTAAGATTTAGCCAGTTCGATCATTTGAGTAATATTGGCTTTGGTTTGCTGAAGATTAAGGCGTCTTAAAATATCATTGCCGCCATGGCAGATTATCACAAGCTGGGGGCGGTGTTGTTTTAACAGCCCGGGTAAACGCTTCAAGCCATTGGCACTGATTTCACCGGAAATACCGGCATTGATGACGTTGATCTGGCTGAGCTGTTGTAACCGCGAGGGGTAGCTTTGCGATGGCAGAGCACCATTGCCATTTGTCAGGCTGTCACCAAAGGCCAGTATCGTTGCATCTTCAGGCAGCTTGGAAAAACGGGCAAGCTCGTCACTGCAAGCTGCCAGTGTCAGAAAACTGAACAATAAAACGATAGCTATTGATTTGTTTTTCATAGCCTGTATCTTACTGCAAACCGCCGTTATGAAATAGATTAATACAGCAGATGTTCGATTACGATAAATTACCCTTACTGCATACCCAAGCCCCTCTGAGCGCCTGTTTGAAAACAGAATATGAGGATTTTCAGGTGGATGAAATTATGCCGGTCGAGTGTTCGGGTGAGGGTGAACATGTCTGGTTGAAAATTACAAAACGGGGTTGCAATACCGAGCAGGTAGCATCAGCTCTGGAAAAGTTTGCACAGGTTAAACAAGTGGCGGTCAGTTATGCGGGGCTTAAAGACCGTTATGCGGTCACGACGCAATGGTTTAGTGTGCAGTTGCCAGGCCAGCAAGGACCAGACTGGCAGCAGCTGGATAATGAGGCGTTTCGCATTGAACAAATTTGCCGGCATAGCCGTAAACTCAAACGCGGCACATTGAAAGCTAATCGCTTTAAGATTCGCTTGCGACAGCTACAGGGTGATCAGGCCGACTGGCAGCGGCAACTCGAACTGATTGCAACAAAAGGTGTGCCCAATTATTTTGGCTTGCAACGCTTTGGCCATGCCATGGGCAACCTGGTGCGGGCAACTGATCTGCTCAATAACAATAAAATGAGACGCCTGAAACCCTTCAAACGCGGTATTTACCTATCAGCCATGCGTTCCTGGCTTTTTAATCAGATGCTTGGCCAGCGCATCGCCGATAATACGTTTCATACAGCCATCGCCGGTGACGTGTATATGCTGGCAGCCAGTCAGGCCTGTTTTCAGGAGCTCAGCAATGCGCTTATTGAGCAGCGATTATCGCAGGCCGACATTCACTTAACGGCAGCAATGTGGGGCCGGGGTCAAGCCATGACAGCCGACGCGGCGGCTCAGCTGGAACAGCAAGTGGCTGCCCGGCATGCTGATTTTGCGACAGCGCTGGAAAAGGCCGGTTTAATACAGGAACGGCGAGCGATGCGTTTGATGCCTGAGAAAATGCGATGGCAATTTGAAGCAGATCAATGCCTGAACGTTGAATTTGAGCTGATCAAAGGCAGTTACGCCACCTCTGTTTTAAGAGAGTTGTGTCAAATCAAAGATATGTCTAAATAATTTGTGCGTTGCTATAGCTCGCATGTTAGTATTGACCAATATTTCTATAACAATTAACAACATATAACGACATTTACAGCATGAATCCAAATTTTCTCGACTTTGAACAACCGATAGCAGAATTAGAAGCCAAAATTGAAGAATTACGTTTTGTTGGCGATGATAATGAAGTCAACATTGGTGATGAAATTTCTCGTTTACAGGAAAAATGCCGCAGTTTAAGTGAAAGCATTTTCTCTAAATTAAAGCCCTGGGATATCGCCCGTCTGGCCCGTCATCCACAGCGTCCTTATACGCTGGACTATATCGACCGGATTTTCACCGATTTTCAGGAATTACACGGTGACCGGGCTTATGCCGATGATAAAGCGATTGTCGGTGGCATCGCTCGCCTTGAAGGCCGCCCGGTGATGATCATCGGTCATCAAAAAGGCCGCGATACCAAAGAAAAAATTCGTCGTAACTTCGGCATGCCGAGTCCTGAAGGCTATCGCAAAGCCATGCGTTTAATGAAAATGGCGGAGCGTTTTCAACTGCCATTAATTACATTCATTGATACACCAGGCGCCTATCCGGGTGTGGGTGCAGAAGAGCGCGGCCAGTCAGAAGCGATTGCAAAAAACCTGTTTGTAATGGCGGATTTAAAAACGCCTATTATTTGTACAGTGATTGGCGAAGGCGGATCAGGTGGTGCTCTGGCGATTGGAGTGGGTGATAACGTGATGATGCTTGAATACAGTACGTATTCTGTTATATCACCGGAAGGCTGTGCATCTATCCTCTGGAAAAGTGCAGACAAAGCCAAAGACGCTGCTGAAGCGCTGGGTATTACTTCAGAACGGCTGAAAGAACTGGATCTGATCGATCACGTGATCGAAGAGCCATTAGGCAGTGCTTATCGTGATGTTGACCAGGCGGCTAGCAATATCAAGCAGGCACTGATTGACAGCCTTGATAATCTGGATCAAATGAGCCTGGATAAACTATTGGAACACCGTTACCAGCGTTTGATGAGCTTTGGTGAGTTCGACACCGTCAGTTAATGCCGTCGATATCAAGATCATGCTTGATACTCAGCGTTTCAAAACACATCTCACCGGGTTAGTTGAACAGTCAACTAACCCGGTTTCATTTCCGGTTTACGATAATCAGCCTGCATCACCGCGCTTTATTGTCGCCTATAGTGGCGGACTGGATTCCCATGTACTGTTACACCTGCTTCATGCCTGCAAGATCAGTTGCAGGGCTGTTTATATAGAGCATGGCTTACAAGCCGCGTCGAAAACATGGTCAGAACACTGCGCCGCTACCTGTCAGCAGTTAGCTATCGAATTTGTCTCTATCAGTGTCAATGCTCAGGCCGCAAGCGGCGAAAGTCCGGAAGCTTCGGCCAGAACGGCCCGCTATCAGGCATTAGCTGATTTAATGGCGCCTGGCGAGATACTCTTAACCGCCCAGCATTTACAAGATCAGGCAGAAACATTGTTATTGCAAATGTTAAGAACAGCCGGTCCAGCCGGGCTGGCGGCGATGCCGGAGGCAAAACCGTTTGCTTGTGGCTGGCACCTGAGGCCGTTATTGGGCGTTAAACGCACTGAACTTGAAGCCTATGCACACAAACATCAGCTGCAATGGGTTGAAGATCCTTCGAATAAGGATCAGCGTTATGACCGCAATTTCTTTCGCCAGTCTATCTTGCCTTTATTAACGCAGCGCTGGCCCTCGATTAACCAGACCCTGTCGAATGTCAGTGCGTTACAAAGCGAAGCTGCCGAGCTGATGAATGATCTGGCGGCGATTGACGCAGCAACGTCAGTTGATGGCGACAGGCTGTCAATCAATCAGCTGATAAAATTAAGCAAGTCGCGGCAACGAAATCTGATTCGTTACTGGTTGCAGCAATGCGGGCTGGATGCGCCGACTGCAAAACGCCTGAAAGAAATCCTGGGCTCAATGCTGACGGCCGCCGCTGATAAAATGCCGGTCGTGGAATGGGGCGATACCGAAGTCAGGCGTTTTCAGGGGCAGCTCTATGCAATGAAGAGGTTGCAGTCTGTCGCGACAGAGCAGCCGATTGCATGGCACCAGAAACAGCCGCTGCGGTTACCCGGGCTCAATGCAAACGTCATGCTTGAAGCTGCGGATAGCGGATTATCTGCCGATGTGATCGCTCAGCCACTGATGATTCGGTTTCGCCAAGGAGGTGAGCGTATCAGACCCGTGGGCCGGGCACATACCATGGAACTGAAAAAGTTAATGCAGCAAGCCTCGATACCACCCTGGCAACGCGACAGAATACCGCTGTTATATTTAGATCATCAACTGATTGCTGTTGCAGACTACTGGGTAGCCGATGCCTTTAAAAATACCCAGAACCAGCCAGGCTGGCGTTTCATCAGCCGATAATTATATAAATTGTCACCTTACTGTCATATTACTGTCATATTAAAGGGGTTTAATACGCAGATTGATGCAATGGGACGACAATATGAGTAAGGCGAGCATTCTAGTGATAGAGGATGAGGCCGAAATTCGGGATATGCTGCGGTTTTCATTGCAGCGTGCTGACTATCAGGTGATTGAAGCCGAATCGGCAGAAATAGCGCTGGAGAAGCTTCAGGGGCGCTTGCCCGATTTATTACTGGTCGACTGGATGCTGCCGGGCATTTCAGGTGTTGAGCTGATCCGGCGTTTGCGAAAAGATGAATTAACCGCAAACCTGCCGGCTATTATGCTTACAGCACGCGGTGAAGAAGCCGATAAATTAAAAGGTTTTGACAGCGGTGTTGATGATTTTCTGAGCAAGCCGTTTTCGCCGAAAGAACTGCTGGCACGCATTAAAGCCTTGCTACGACGTTCGGGTTCTGAAGATAGTGAGCAATTAGTCGCCGGCATCATCTCACTGGATCTCGGTCAGCATCAGCTCTGTATTAATGGCCAAAATGTGGAAATAGGGCCGACAGAATATCGTTTGCTCGAATTTTTTATGAAAAAATCAAACCGTGTTTATTCACGTGAGCAGTTACTCGACCGGGTCTGGGGCAGAAATGTGTACGTTGAAGAACGCACGGTAGATGTGCATATTTTACGTTTACGTAAACTGTTAAGCCCCCACGGCTGTGATAACTGGGTGCAGACTGTACGCGGTGCCGGTTACCGTTTTATGCCTGAAGATATTCCATCACAGGAAAAAACTTAAGGCCTATGAGAAACATCTGGATTCATGAAAGCTGGCGGCTTTTACGTTTTATTCTACCGGCTTTGCTGTTTGGCTGGGTATTTGATGCGCTCACGGTTTGTTTATTTATTGCCCTGATTTTGTTTATCGTTCATCAGTACCGGCAATTTAGCAAAGTCTATCAGTGGCTGGGAAGTAGTCTGGATACGGATCTTGAGGTGAGTGGTCTGTGGGAAGAACTGGTTTACAGAATTTATCGTAAACGTAAACGCAGTCGCAGCCGTAAAAAAAGTCTCAGTAAAATGCTCAGGCGGTTCCAGGATTCAGTCAGCATGATGCCGGATGCGGCAATTGTGCTAGATAAAGAAAATAATATCCTCTGGCTTAATCCCGCGGCGACCAATATTTTGCACCTTTCGAGTGATGATATCGGCCAGAATGTCGGCAACCTGATTCGACTGCCTGCTTTCATACATTTTCTAAAACGCTCGGCCCAGGGCGAGTCATTTGAAATGAAATCGCCAGTGGATGAAAAGCAGTCTCTTGATCTGCGACTCATGCCTTACGGCGTCGGCCAGCAACTGCTGCTGATTCGAAATATTTCTCAGGTGCAGCGACTTAAAGTTATGCGCCAGGAATTTGTAGCGAATGTATCGCATGAGTTAAGAACACCGCTGACGGTGATTTTAGGCTATCTGGAGTCTTTACAGGAAGTGCATGATTTAAGCGTTGATGAAATAAAACAACAGATGCAAAAACTTCATGCGCCTGCCCATCGTATGAACCAGATTGTCGCAGACCTGCTGTTATTATCACGGCTTGATCTGGATGTGTCGAGCGAACTGACCACATCACCCGAACTCGATATAGCGGTATTATTAGCAATGCTGAAAAAAGATGCTGAGCAGCTCAGCCAGGGAAAACATTCGATTGTGCTGAACACTGGTCCAAAGGTGAGCATAAAAGCCATTGAGTCTGAAATCTACAGCGCGATCAGTAACCTGATCAGTAATGCGATTCGCTATTCACCGGATGGCGGTGAGATTCAGATCAACAGCTGTCTGGATAACAAGGGCTACACCATCAGCGTGTCTGACCAGGGTCTGGGTATTGCGCCGGAGCATTTAACGCGACTCACAGAACGTTTTTACCGGGTTGATGCCGGGCGTTCGCGTGAAGTCGGTGGTACCGGGCTGGGTCTGGCTATTGTGAATCAGATATGCCGGCGCCACGATGCCGTATTGTCAGTACACAGTGAGCCGGGAAAAGGCAGTACTTTCAGCTGTCAGTTTCCCTTGTCCCGGCTTCATTCTGAATCAAAAAAATAACTGTCACTAAAGTTTAATCGTACTGTAATCAAACCGTCATATTGATTACAGATACTAGTGGCATCATTTAATAAGAGGAAAACAGTATGAAATTTACACACGGCGTTATAGCTTTAATAACAGGTCCGATGATTGCCATGGCGGCAGCAACAGCTAGCGCTCAGGCAGGCGTTAAAGTAGACGCGGCTATTGCTGACTATAAGGCAGTCAGCGGAGTTTCAGGTAATTTATCAAGCGTTGGTTCGGATACACTGGCTAACCTGATGACATTCTGGGCAGAAGAATTTAAACGCCAGTATCCCAGTGTCAATATACAGATTCAGGCGGCAGGTTCATCGACCGCGCCACCGGCGTTATCGAATGGCATTTCTAATTTGGGTCCCATGAGCCGAAAGATGAAAAGCAAAGAAAAAGAATCTTTTGAAAAGAAACACGGCTATAAGCCGGTTGCTATTCGTGTAGCGATTGACGCGCTGGCGGTTTACGTCAATAAAGATAACCCGATAAAAGGCATGACGATTGCCGATGTTGATGCTGTTTTTTCTTCAACTCGTAAGTGTGGTGGTAAAGCTGATATTGAAAAATGGGGTGAGCTGGGTTTATCAGGTTCCTGGAATGCGCGTACAGTTCAGCTTTATGGGCGTAATTCGGTTTCCGGTACCTATGGTTATTTCAAAAAGAAAGGCCTGTGTAAGGGTGACTTTAAAAAGAATGTGAATGAGCAACCAGGATCAGCGTCTGTGGTGCAATCTGTGTCATCTTCTATTAACGGTATTGGTTATTCGGGCATCGGTTATAAAACATCGGGTGTGCGGGCCATACCGTTAGCGAAAAAAGCAGGCAAGCCATTTGTGGCAGCGACACCTGAGAACGCGATCAATAAAACCTACCCGTTATCGCGCTTTTTATATGTCTATGTGAATAAGCACCCGCAGAAACCGTTACCACCACTGGAAAAAGAGTTCATTAAACTGGTATTATCAAAAATGGGCCAGCAAATTGTGATCAAAGACGGTTATATTCCCTTACCGGCTAAAGCCATTGCGAAAGAGTTAAGTAAGCTCGATTAACACTGTTCGACTCAATCGCTGGAGCATGACAGCTTTGTCATCAAAAAAAGGCCGCCTGGATGTATGCATCAGCGGCCTTTTTTATAGCGCTGTCATAATAATGTCATATAACTGAAATAAAATAGAAAACATGTCATCTAAACTCCAAAAATCCAGTGCCTGGCACCAGCAGCGTCGATTAGTCATCGATAACATCGCCCGTTACGGTATCGGCCTTGGCGGGCTGAGTGTTATCCTGGCTATCGTTCTTATTTTCTTTTATCTGCTCTGGGTTGTGCTGCCCATGTTCAGCTCGGTTGCCATCCAGACCGAACAGCACTATCAGGTGCCGTCAATCGAATCAGGTAACACGGTCTTATTATTGCCAGAAGAAAGCGGCACGCTGGGTTTGCGCATAACAGATCAGGCGCAGGCTGTGTTTTTTGATATTAAAAAAGGTGATGTCAGCGAAGTGCTTGAGCTGGCATTGCCAGAGAATACAAAAATCACAGGTGCGCAGCTTGTTGGTATGACTGAAAACATACTGGCGCTTGAACTTGATAAAAATAAACTGTTTTTTATAAAACTTTCCTACCGGGTCAGTTTTGTCAACAACCTGCGAGTATTGACACCTGATATTGAATACCCTTATGAAGATTCGTTTATTTCTTTTGAATCTGAATTCAGCCAGGTCTCCATAAGCCGTGATGAGGCCCAGTTAACACTGAGCCTGGTGCAACAAGACGGAGACGTTAAACTCTATCGCTATGAAATAGAAGAGGGCGATGCCTTTGATGAAGCGGTCGCCGAAGTAAAAATAGATCAGCAGAACCGGGCCGATTACATGTTGCTGGATGCCCAGGGTTTATGGTTATACCTGTCAAACCAGCAAGGTGAGGTCAGTGTTTTTGATATCTCGGATTCTGATGATGTGTCACTGGTCAGCCAGACAAATATACTGCCACCAAATGAAAAGCTTGCTGAATTAAAAATATTATTAGGCGGCATGTCATTATTAGCGGCAGATCAGCATGGCGGTTTTAGTCAGTGGTCATTGCAGCGTGATGCCTCGAATAATTATTCACTGAAGCGGGTTCGCGGCTTTGAAAACGATAACAAGCTGCTAAGGGTTCAGTCCGAACACCGGCGCAAAGGTGTGCTGGCGCTGGATGAAAAAGGCAACCTGCTAATCTATCACACAACGGCAGATAACTTACTGGCAAAACAGCACTTGTCAGATCTGGCTATCACACATTTTTCGCTCTCTACGCGGGCCAATCTGTTATTGCATGAAGATGAGCGGCAACAGATTGTTGTCACACGCATTTCTAATGAACACCCGGAATTATCATGGTCTGCGCTGTGGAATGAAGTCACCTATGAAGGTTACAGTGAGCCGGATTATATCTGGCAGTCTTCTTCAGCCGATAATGATTTTGAACCTAAATTCAGTTTAGTGCCGCTGGCTTTCGGAACTTTAAAAGCGGCTTTTTACGCCATGCTGTTTGCAACCCCGCTGGCGATTATGGGTGCAATCTATACGGCTTATTTCATGTCGTCTGGAATGCGCAGCTGGGTCAAGCCGGGCATAGAAATCATGGAAGCATTGCCGACGGTTATTCTAGGTTTTCTGGCAGGCCTGTGGCTGGCGCCTGTGGTTGAAAATAACCTCACCGGCATCATCAGCATCTTATTAATTGTGCCGCCGGGTATTTTATTATTTGCCGTTGTCTGGCAAAAATTACCGAGAACATTTCATCACCTGATTCCGCCTGGCTTGCATGCAGCGATTTTAATGCCGGTGATCGCAGCTCTGGTCTGGCTGGCTATTGGGGCCGGCCCGCTAATCGAAGGTATATTCTTTAATGGCAGCTTAAGAGTCTGGATGGAAAGCGAATTTGGTGTTGGCTATGACCAGCGTAACTCACTGGTTGTGGGTATTGCGATGGGGCTGGCTGTTATCCCTACGATCTTTTCAATTACAGAAGACGCCATCTTTAGTGTGCCAAAATATTTAACGCAAGGCTCGCTTGCTTTGGGTGCAACACCCTGGCAGACATTAACACGAGTGGTATTGTTGACCGCGAGTCCGGGTATTTTTTCAGCGGTAATGATTGGGCTCGGGCGTGCCGTTGGTGAAACCATGATTGTATTAATGGCAACCGGCAATACAGCCGTGATCGACTTTAGTATCTTTGAAGGTATGCGTACCTTGTCGGCGAATGTGGCAGTGGAGTTACCGGAATCTGAAATAGACAGTTCACACTATCGTATTTTATTCCTCGCGGCCTTTGTTTTATTTGTAGTGACTTTCTTTTTCAACACGGCGGCTGAGATTGTGCGTCAGCGTTTACGTAAACAATACGGTAGCTTGTAATCGGGTTCTATGATGATTGATGAAATGAAAAACTGGTGGAAAAGCGGTACACCGTGGATCTGGTTAAATGCCGGTGCAGTCAGTATCAGTCTGCTGCTTGTTATCGGTATTCTTGGCATGATCATGGTTAAGGGCATGGGCCATTTCTGGGTCTCTGATGTGTATGAAATGCACTATAATGATACTAAAAATCCGCCCAGAACAATTATCGGTGAACGTGTCGAGACAGCCGACATCACAGTCAAACTGTATGAAGAAGTGGAGTCAATGAAAGCGCCGGCTGACACGGTCGTAATCAAGCGGGTGTTAATTAAAAGTGGTAACCGTGACCAGGCCTCGGCCGACTTCCAGTGGATTTTTGCACACCATATTGAGCAACAAACAACCCCGGAACAGCTGATCAAGCTGGAGCGTCTTGAATGGGGTAATTTCTATGGTTACCTTAAAAACGTTCAGCAGCAGGGAGAAATTATTGCGGCAGGTGATGAGGCATGGCATGAGTTAAATCAGCGGTTCGAGCGTGTGCAGGATCTGCACGAAGAACTGAAAACGCTGGAAAAAGATGAAATCAGCTCGATTAATTATGGGCTTGAACGCTTGCGCCTTAAAAAACGTAAGCTGGAACTGGATAAAAAAGACAGCCCGGAAAACCTGCAGCTTCTTACTGATCAGGAAAACGCATTCAAGGCTGATTATGAGATCGTGATTAAACGACTGAACCTGTTACGTGAAGAAATAAAACGTGACAGTGCCAGTTTTATTATGGCTAATGGCAAAGACGTGACCATTTCTTTGCACATGCTGGTATCGATCCTTAAACCGAACCAGATGGGTGTCATGACAAAGCTGGCTCATTATGTTTTAAATTTCTATCACTTTATTTTTGAAGACCCGCGCGAAGCCAATACAGAGGGTGGCGTTTTCCCGGCCATTTTTGGCACGGTGATGATGGTTATCCTGATGTCTGTTCTGGTGACTCCCTTTGGTGTGATTGCAGCGGTTTATTTGCGAGAATATGCCCGTCAAGGACCGCTGATCCGGCTAATACGTATTGCAGTTAATAACCTCGCCGGTGTGCCTTCTATTGTCTATGGTGTCTTTGGTCTGGGCTTCTTTGTCTATTTTTTGGGTGGCAATATCGATCAGCTGTTTTACCCGGAGGCACTGCCTGCACCTACCTATGGCACACCCGGCTTAGTCTGGGCAGCTTTAACACTGGCTTTGTTAACAGTGCCCGTGGTGATAGTCTCAACCGAAGAAGGTCTGGCACGTATCCCTAAAAACCTGCGCGAAGGCAGCCTGGCACTTGGCGCAACCAAAGCCGAGACCTTATGGCGTGTGATATTGCCGATGTCGAGTCCAGCGATTATGACAGGGCTGATTTTAGCGGTTGCACGTGCAGCCGGTGAGGTGGCGCCACTGATGCTGGTAGGCGTGGTCAAGCTGGCTCCCGAATTACCACTGGATGATAACTTTCCTTTTTTACACATGGAACGAAAATTCATGCACCTGGGTTTTCATATTTATGATGTCGGTTTTCAGAGCCCGAATGTCGAAGCTGCCAGACCGCTGGTTTATGCAACCGCGTTTTTGCTGGTGCTGGTGATTGTCTTACTGAATTTAAGTGCGATTATGTTACGTAATCGTTTACGCGAAAAATATAAAGCACTCGATGCTTGATAAAGCAGAAAGGCTGGAGCAGACTCGAATGAGTAATGAAGTTTTAACACACGGTATTGATAAAAGTATTCTTTCTGCCAGTGGCCAACCACTGCAACTGGAGAATGAAGATATTTGTATCAATGTTAACGACCTGAAATTATCTTATGGTGAGAAACAGGCCCTGCATGGCATCAATCTGCCGATACCGCGAAAGCGTGTGACGGCGTTTATCGGCCCCAGTGGTTGCGGTAAATCGACATTGCTGCGTTGTTTTAATCGCATGAACGACCTGGTTGATAACGTAAAGATTGACGGCGATATTCAGCTCGACGGCGAGAGTGTCTATCACCCCGATGTTGATGTCTCTGCCTTACGTCGACGGGTCGGTATGGTTTTTCAGCGGCCTAATCCGTTCCCCAAATCGATTTACGAAAATGTGGCTTATGGTCTGCGCCTGCAGGGAATTAAACAGCGTCACATTCTCGATGAAGCGGTTGAAAAATCATTAAAAGGTGCCGCGTTATGGAACGAAGTTAAAGATCGTTTGCATGACAGTGCGCTGGGTTTGTCCGGCGGCCAGCAACAGCGTCTGGTTATCGCGCGAGCGATTGCGATCAAACCGGAGGTTTTATTGCTGGATGAGCCGGCATCAGCGCTTGATCCGATCTCAACCTTAAAGATAGAAGAATTAATTTACGAATTGAAATCAGAATATACCATTGTAATCGTTACACACAATATGCAGCAGGCTGCCCGCGTATCAGATTACACCGCCTTTATGTACATGGGTGATTTGATCGAGTTCGATGCCACTGATAACCTGTTTACAAATCCAACTGAAAAACAGACCGAAGATTATATTACTGGCCGCTACGGTTAATACAAGCATCACGGCTAAATTTTAAAAGGTAAAATAATGGATAATAAACACATATCACAACAGTTTAACGAAGAACTCGAAGACGTTAAGAATAAAGTCATGACCATGGGTGGTCTGGTTGAAACCAATGTGCAAAATGCAATAATCGCACTGGTTGAAGGCAATATTGAACTGGGGGAACGTGTTGTCAACGAAGACTTTAAAGTTAATGCGCTGGAAGTTTCGATTGACGAACAATGCATGCAAATCATTGCCCGCCGGCAGCCAACAGCCAGTGATTTACGCCTGATCATGATGATTGTAAAAACCATTACCGATATAGAACGTATTGGTGATGAAGCTGAAAAAATTGCACGCATGGCGATTGAGCTGGCGGATATGGAAAGACCCAAAGATCAGTACCGTGAAATACAGCATTTAGGCGATCACGTTCGTAAGATGTTGCACGACTCTCTCGATGCCTTTGCCAGAACCGATATTGAAGCAGCACTGCATTGTGCCGCGGAAGATGCCAAAATTGATGCCGAATACGAAGCCGCGGTGCGGCAGATGATCACCCTGATGATGGAAGATACCCGGAATGTGCGCCGAGTATTAAACACCCTGTGGTCTGCACGCGCATTGGAGCGTATCGGTGATCATGCAAAAAACATTTGTGAATACGTTATCTATATGGTCAAAGGCAGAGACGTAAGACATACCACCATAGAGCAGATGCAACAGGAAGCATTAGGCAAATAATCGAAAGCCAGTGCTGTGATCTTCAGCACTAAGCGCTTTTCTAAGACAGGCGCTCATTATTATTGTTAACTGGCAAAGCCAGTGCCGGCAAAAGCTGCAACTAACAGCCGATGGATGAGCTGTTGTCGTAACACCCCGGTATGCGTTATTAATGGCCGGCTTTGCACTGGTGAGCATTCAACAGCGGGCCGGCAATTTGTCAGGCGATTTATTTTCAGGCCCGATAGTTTCAGATTAGCGGTCGAGCGATAGTTTTTTCGAATTTTCTCTTACATTATAATCGGTTGTGAAAGCCCCGGCCTTCGGTTTTATTTCTCTTCGTTATTATTATTTTTAATAATGCTTTATTAAATTTTCTTTACTTCTCATTTTTGTTAATAAGTTTTATAGTATCGTAAAAGATGCAAAACGTTGTATTCACAGTAAAGTTTGTAAAAAAAACTGACACGTCTATGCAATGATAATCTTTCATACATAAAAAATAATGGGGAGTTGTTACCGGGATGGTAATACAGC